>CAYWXT010000125.1:0-7149 GCA_964462125.1 uncultured Pirellulaceae bacterium
CCGCCGCGTGCACCGCAGGGGCGGCGGCCGATGCCAACGTCGTAGCGGCCGCCACGCCACCGCTGTGCTTCAAGAATTGACGTCGAGACGGGTGGGGTTGCAAAAATTCAGTCATGAGCTCGGCTTCCGGGTAGCGCGTCGCACAGGCTGCCAGCCTGTGCTATTTGAAGTCAATCTGTTCGGGTTCGGTCTTGTCCCACTTGTTCGCCCTTTCCTCGGCAGTCGGTTCGATCAGGGGGCGGACGACACGGAAGCCAACACCGAGGGCGTCGGTATGATACCAGATGCTCTGGGGGATCTGCGGGTCCTGGTCCTTCCATGTCTCGTCGGACGCAACGCGGGCGGCGCTGCGAAGCCGATCGGGGTCGTCGTCCCAACTGCCTCCGCGAACGACGCGGGGATAAAGCGTGCCGGGGACGCGCAACGGGTCTTTCACCAGCGCCGGTCTGGTCTCGTCACTGTACCGATCGGCGTACTGGTCAAGCACCCACTCAGCCACGTTTCCATGCATGTCGTGCAGCCCCCACGGATTGGGCTCCTTCTGGCCGACTTCCTGATAGCGGCCATCGCTGTTGTCGAAATACCAAGCGTGTTCATCGAGCTCGGCGGGGTCGTCACCGAACGAGTAGGCGGTGGTGGTGCCGGCGCGGCAGGCGTATTCCCATTCCGCTTCGGTCGGCAGCCGGTAATAACGTCCCGTTTTGACCGATAACCATTGACAGAACATTCGGGCCGCGTGCTGCGTCATGCAGATCGCTGGATACTCCCCTTTGCCCATCCCGAAACTCATGTCCGTATAAGGCTCCGTCGGCTTGGTGACCCCGTCGACGAGCCTATCGCGTGGGGATTGCGGAAGTCCGAACGCTTGACGACGTAGCTGATCGACGCCTTCTCCCCAGGCATCGTATTGTTCCCAGGTGATCTCGAACTTCGACATCCAAAACGGCGAGATCTCGACCTCGTGCAATGGCCCCTCGTCATCGCCGCGGTCGGCTTCCTGTTCGGGGCTCCCCATCACGAACGTGCCGCCGGGGATGGGAACCATCGGGATGGTCAAGTCGGTGTGCTCGATCAATTCGTCGTACGGTTTCATCTCCGATTCGCTGGTCGCCTCGGCGTCCGGAACGGACAATGGTTCGACCGACTCAACCGATGGCGACTGACGTGAATCGTCCCCAACGCTGAAACGCGCATAGGTCGAAACCAGAAGGAGCAAGACGACGATCAAACCGCCAGAGAATCGTAATTGTTTCATCAGGTTTCGGAGCAACGACTCAGGGTGGGAAACGCGAACGTTGGGCTGTTAGGTTGTGGCGCGCCGTGACGATCAAGCTCGGCGAGCCGGACGTACCGGGTGATACCCCTAGACTAACTCAACCCGCTCCAGATGTGTGCACATATCCTTGAGGGCTGAGTCGCCGGAGCCGAGCGGTGGTCCGCTGCCACAGCCCGGTCCGGCCGACGATGTGGCCGATCTGGGTCAGGGGCGTCTCGAGCTTCAGCGCGGTGACGCGGTCGGCGTCCGCCTGAGACATGGTCAAGATCAGCTCGAAATCCTCCCCGTCACTCCAAGCGTGCTCCAGTGGCGTTCGTCCCGACTCGGCCGCGAACTGCTCAGCGTCCCGGTGGATGGGGATCCGCTCCAAATCGAGTTCCGCCCCCACTCGACTGGCGGCGCACAGCCGGTCGAGGTCGAGCGAAAGTCCGTCACTGACATCGATCGCCGCGTGAACGTCACCCACCTCGCGGAGCCGAGCCGCGACGTCGAGCCGGGGTTGGGGGCGGAGGTGTCGTCCGAGCAGGCTGCCGCCAAAGGCGCCGCTGACAACAATCGCGTCCCCGTCGATCGCTCCGCTGCGAAGCCACGCCGTGCCGCGGGACAACGAACCGACGGCGGTGACGGACATCGCCAGGGGACCGTCGGAGGTCGTGATGTCGCCGCCTGCGATCGCCAGGGTGAACCGGGACGCGGCCTCCAAGATCCCCTCATAAACGTCTCCCGCGATCCGCGTCGCGTCGGCGCGGGGCAGGGTGAGGGTGACCAGAATCGAATGGGGCCTGGCTCCCATCGCTGCCAGGTCGCTGAGATTGATCGCGACCGATTTGTACCCCACGTCGGCCATGCTGAACCCCGCGTCGCCGAGTTCGGCCGCCAGGAAATCGACGCCGTCGACGATCTGGTCAGTGCAAATGACGACGTCACCCTCCGGCGGTTCGATCACCGCCGCGTCGTCCCCGATGCCGACCGCGACTTGGGAAAGTGAACGACAGCGGCCGCGGAGGTACGCCAAGAAGGACTGTTCCATCGCACCGAGTTTCCAGCCGAGCTAACCCTGATCGCGCCACGTCGGGCGTTTGCGCCGCGCCTTGGGGTGGTGCCTGGTCATCAGGTGCGGGTCGTCCCTGGCGTCGAGCTGTTTCCCCTCCGGCCGATCCGTGGGCCGAACCACGGCGGCCCGAAGTCGCTTTTCTACCGCCAAGTGTTCTTCATCGAGCTCAAACTCGATCAGCGTTTCAGCGGTCGGGACGCTCCCCTCGGGGCCCTCCCAGGTCGAACGATGAAAGAAGACATCCTCGCGAAAATCCTCCGCCTCAATGAACCCGAAGGCACCATCCTCGCGGATAAATCGAATGCGACCGATCCGCCGTTTGAGGACCCGAAAGGGGGGCGGACGACGCTCGTCGGAGTCAGACTCGGGGGGGTTCATGCGCATTTCAGAAAATCAACAACTCCGCGATGCCTGAGCGTCCACCCGGCGCCCGTGTCTCTCGCCAAACCTGCGCTCCTCACAACTCCCACGTCCGTTTCGGCGAAACGGACGTGGATCCAACTCGCCGAGCCTAATTTAATTCCCCGGCTCCGGGCACGTCAGGGGTCTGCAGCCAACCGGCGACGGTCGACGCGGTCGCTCGGCGGATCAACTGGGGCCAGAGATCCCCCTCGGCGGCAAAAATCAGGTCCGCCGAGGCAGGCAACAGGTGCCAATAACCCTGCGAGATCTCGTCACGGAGTTGCTCGTGGCTCCAGCCCAGATGGCCCACGATCAGCCGGTAGGGGACGGGATGATGGCGGACCAAATGCTCCAAATGCTGTTTCTGTGCCGCAACATAAATGCCTGGTCCGGTCTCCGCCTCGGCATGTTCACTGGAGGTATGAATCGCCACGATCGGCCCCGAAAGCGGCCCGCCGAAGTGGAGCATCTCCTCCCTCGGCCCCGGACTCTCGCCAGCCTCATCGCCGGAGCGTTCTTCAAGCGCCAGCTCTTCGGACTCCGCGGCGATGCGATTGGCAGGGCTCTCCGGCGGTTCGTTGAACATCGCCAACAACTGCTGGGGACTCGGTTGCATCGGCCGATTGATCATCACGCCAATCGCGCTTTCAGCGTCATCATGAACAAGCAAACAGACACTGCGGTTGACTACCGGATCCTCGGTGATGCTCGAAGCAACCAAAAGGTTTCCCGCCAACGATTCGGACATCAAAGGTTCGCTTTCCAGAGGAGATCGAGTTTCCAGGCGATTCGGCCTTCCTGTCAGGATGACAAAAAACGACGTCGCCGACTACCAAAGAGAGCATTTCCTATGCCGAACAAGCCAGTTCGGTTCGGGCGGGGAATAACTTCACAGCATGTCCATCGGGTCGATGTCGATCACGTACTGAATCTCCTCCTTGGCCGGGATCGTGAAGTTGGCCACGGTGCGGCGGATCGTCTCGCCAAGAACGGCCGCATCGGTTGACTGAAGCAACACATGAAATCGAAACTTGCCCCGCAGCTTGGCGATCGGTGGGGGGGCAGGCCCCAAGATCCGAACCTCGGCCGCCATGGCAGTGCGGGTCGCTTCCAGCTGACCGACAAAGGACTCGGCGAACGACTCGGTGGTCTGTTCAACGGGGCCCCGAAAGATAATTCTCGCGACACTCCCGAGAGGGGGGTAGTTGAACTTGCGGCGGTTCTGCATTTCATTCTGGGCGAACAGGTCATAATCGTGGCGGGAAGCCGCCTGGATCGCCGGGTGCTCCGGAGAGAACGTCTGGACGATCACCCGCCCGCCGCGGTCCCCCCGCCCGGTCCGACCAGCGACCTGGGTGACAAGTTGGAACGTCCGCTCGGCAGCCCGGAAGTCGGGGAAGTGCAGGGCGGAGTCGGCATTGATCACCCCCACCAACAAAACGTTCGGAAAGTCGAGTCCCTTGGCGATCATCTGGGTCCCGAGCAGGATATTGACCTGCCCGGAACGGAACGCCGACAGGACCCGTTGGTGACTTCCGGGACGCCGCATCGTGTCGCTGTCCATCCGCGCCACCACGGCGTCGGGGAACCGGGCTTTGACCTCGACCTCCAGCTTCTGCGTTCCCAAGCCGCCGTAACGAATCCCGTCAAAGCGACATTCGGGACACCACGGTGGCGTGGCAATCGTGTAATCGCAGTAGTGACAGATCGCCTTGCCGCCGTCGCGGTGATGGGTCAACGGCATGTCGCAGTCGGGACAGGCGACGACGTGACCGCACGCCGGGCACTGGATCGTGGTTGCAAATCCGCGGCGGTTCAACAACAAGATCGCTTGCCCCTCCTCCTTGAGCGACTGAGCGACCGCGGCGTGCAGCGGGCGGCTGATCGCGCCGCTGGTCCGCTCGTCGCGCACCCGCAAATCGACCAGTTGCACGTCGGGCATCGGGCGGTGATTGATCCGGTGAGGCAACTGAATCAGTTCCGCGTACCCTGTTTGACACGCATACCATGATTCCAATGACGGCGTGGCGCTGCCGAGCACCAGGGGAACTTTCAGTGACATCGCGCGGGCGTGGGCGACGCGACGAGCGTGATAACGCGGCTGCGTGTCCTGCTTGAACGACGCGTCATGCTCTTCGTCCAGAATGATCAAACCGAGGCGGGGCAGGGGGGCGAAGACCGCGCTGCGGGGACCGACCACCACCTGCACCTCCCCGCGTCGAATCCGTTGCCATTGGAAGTGCCGTTCGGAAGGGGTCATCTGACTGTGCAGCACCGCCACCTGCTCAAAGCGGCTCTGGAAACGGCCGCGGGTCTGCGGGGTCAGACTGATTTCCGGCACCAGCACGATCGCCCCACGACCGAACTTGACGACATGCTCGATCGCCTGGATGTAAACCTCCGTCTTGCCGCTGCCAGTGACGCCGTGCAACAACAGCGTCTTGCCCGCCTCGGAATCGATCGCCCCACGGATCGTGTTCAACGCCCGGGTCTGATCGCCGGTCAGACGATGAACCCCTTCGACCTCGCCGTCCCCTTGTTCCCAGCGGGTCGAAGGCCCCGAGGAGAGCACCCGGAGCCTTTCCTCGCGAAGCAACCCTTTCTTCCGCAGCCGCCGAATCGGGTCTTCGGTACAGCCGAGCTCACCGGTCAACTCAGCCGAGGTCATCGGGCGGCCGGCCGCGATCAGATGCCGCACGACGCTCTGCTGCTTCGCCGGCAGCGCTGCGACCGTTTTCTCATCGGCGGTGACCGGATCGGGGCAAAAGTACGTCCGCTCGCGAGTCCCCGCCGCCCCGCGAACACTTGACGGGATCAAGGTGTCGAACACCTGGCCGGCCGGCGCCTGGTAATAGTGACTCATCCACAGCACCAGCCGCACCAGCGGCGGGTCGCACAGCGGCTCCTCGTCAACCACTTCCGCGACGTCACGCAACGACCGCCCCGACGCTGCCCCTCGCTTGGTCTCGATGCACCAACCGGTCATCGGGCGAGCCCGGCGACCGAGCGGAACGCGGACCCGCATTCCCGGCCGCAGCGATTCGAGAAACGGATCGGGAATCCGGTAGTCGTACGGGCCGTGGGGAGCCTCGCTGAAGACGACCACCGCCACCGCAACATCCTCCCCCGCTGCCAACTCCCACGGCGGCGGAGCCGTATCGAACAGCGACCCCTGGCGCGATCCCCCTTCACCACCCGGCACGCTCCCATGCGGTGATGCTGAATCAAGCGGCTGGGACGGGTCACGGCTGGACATCGAATCGCCAAAACGGAGAACACAAGCAACCGGTGGGGGCAACGACTTTCCTCCGAATCGGTTCCCCCCACCCAATTCGCTCAACATACCGCATCGCCGAGACACCTTTGGTCACCGGACCCCCGTAGAACCCCCGTAGAACCCCCGTAGAACCCCCGTAGCACAAGCTGCCAGCCTGTTGGGTTCGACACGATGGATGCTTTATTGCCAAGGTGGCAATGTTCCGCGGGTGGCGCGCTGCGCTGACCCACGGCTTATAGCTGCGGGATCGTGGCCGGACGCGTCGCGCCCTCTCGCCCGGAAAACGTTCCGCTCACGGATCGCCACGCAACTCCTGAAGCTCCCGACAACCGAGAGTGACAACATACTCGACGCCGCACTCTGTGTACCTCCGTGCTCTCTGTGGTAAACATCCTTCTGGATCGTCGTCTGCGTCCTCCGTGGTGAACGACTTTCTGTGGTGAACTCCCCCTTCCCGGCCAAGGATGAATTTCGCATGCGTATCGGCATCTTGGGAGGCTCGTTCGACCCGGTACATCTGGGACACCTGCTGATCGCCGAATCGGCGTTGGAGGCATTGCAGTTGGACCAGATCCGCTGGATCCCCGCGGCCACCTCGCCATTGAAGCGCGAAGGCCCCGTCGCCCCCGACGCCGACCGGCTAGAAATGCTCCGCCTGGCCATCGCCGCGGCCGATGGCCATGTGATCGACGATTGTGAACTGACGCGGGGTGAAATCAGCTTCACGGTCGACACGCTGGAGGACCTGCACCGGCGGCTCCCCGGGGTCGAGTTGTTCCTGATCATCGGCAGCGACTCGCTGGCGAGTTGGCCCCAATGGCGTTTGCCCGAGCGGATCACCGAGCTGGCCACCATCGCGGTCGTCCAGCGTGGCGGCGACCCACCGATCGATTTCTCCCCGCTGGACGGCCTGGCGACATCCGAACAAATCGACGCCGCCAGAGAGCACGTGATCCCGATGCCCGCGATCGAGATTTCCAGCACGGAGCTACGGAATCGAGTCGCCACCGGCCGCCGCATCCGCTTTCGCACACCCCGCGCCGTGGAAGCCCTGATCGAAGCGAAGCAGCTCTACCGCACCGCGGCCCGATCGTAACGCCAACGCGCCAGCGTGCGGCCCCGATCGTAACGCCAACGCGC
>CAYWXT010000125.1:7249-10756 GCA_964462125.1 uncultured Pirellulaceae bacterium
CGCCAGCGTGCGGCCCCGATCGTAACGCCAACGCGCCAGCGTGCGGCCCCGATCGTAACGCCAACGCGCCAGCGTGCGGCCCCGATCGCCACCAACCACCACACGGTCCTACCTCAGAGCATCAGCCAAGCGGAGCGCGTCTTGGACGAGCAAGTCGACACGTTGGCGGGTCGGTTCGTCGATGATCCGTTCTCCGTCGAACGCCTCGCCGGTGGCGTAGATGAAGCGGGGGACGATCAGGCAGCGGAAGTCGAGCATCAAGCTGTTGGCAATTCCCATCGCCGACATGTAGCTGCCGTGGCCGCCGGCAGCCAGCATCAGGCCGACGACTTTCCCCGTCCAGGCCTTGCCGGTCAGTTCCACCGCGTTCTTGAGCGCCGCGTTGACGTCGAAATTGTAGACCGGGGACGCGATCAGGATCGCGTCGGCTTGCTCGATCTTTCGGCTCAGCTCCTGTACCGGCAGCGCCCCATAGGCGCTCGCGCCGTCACAGGCGGGCAGGGGAGTGGCGGCCAGATCGAACAGTTCGACAGGGCGGCCGAGCGACTGCAGCCGGTCGCGGCAGGCCCGAGCAAGTATCCGGCTGCGGCTTTCCGGGTGCAGACTGGAGCTGAGCACCAGAATCATGAAGGATCCCCTCGTCGATCATCGGCTGGCGGCACCGGCGTCGACGGCAGCCGCCAACGAGATGCTCATGTCGCCGGAGGATGCTCGCACAAGACCCACGCGCTGTCGACCCGCAGACCGCCGCGGCGACCCCTGCAGGCCCCGCCGGTCCGTCAAATGTTCACCAGTCCCTGGAGTACCCGTCACCATCCATGCCGAGGCGGTTCTTGAGCACGTGGAACTGGCGGTAATGGCGCTCGCTGCTGCTGTGGACGTGCTCCGCCTCGGTGATGAACCGGATCTCCGGGTCGGGGTAGACGTCGCCGCCAATCAAGATCCTTTGAAACGCCGTCAGCGGTTGACCGTACATGATCAGCAGCTTGTGTTCGTCAAGTTGAATCTCTTGCCGTTTCGCTGGATTGATCACCGCAACGCCAGTGCATCCGTCGTTGAGCAGCAGATCTTCGAACTCCAACAGGGTGCTCTTGAGCACCGGCATGTCGATGTGCTCGCGATACAAGTCTTCGTGGTGCGATCCGGAGTGGTGGCTCGTTTCCAAGACCACATCGACGATCGCTCCAAGAGGCTCGATCAGCTCCAGGAACAGATCCATCAACTGGTGCTGCGTCGCCGCCGCCATGATCACCGGCGTCCGCGAGCCGCTGACATCGTCAACGTACTCGTCGAAGCGGAAACCCTGTTTTGGGGTGACCTGCAGGTCGTAGGAGGGTCGGACCGCATCGGTCAGGTCGAACGCGCCGTAGCTGGCGATGCCCAGGTGGGCCCGCAACTCGTCGTCCGACAGCGATTCAAAACTTCCCGCAGATGCGGGTCGAGCCGATTCGTCACCGATACCGCTCCGGAGGATGCGTTTGAGAAAACCCATCAGCCTTTCTCGATCTCGTTCACTGCGTGGGGGGGGGAGCAGCCGATCGAATTCGGCCGCAGTCGGGTACAACCAACGCTAGGTCACGTCTGGTCGGGAACCTCAATCTTGCGAACAGGCTCGATCAATCCGGCAGCGAACCTCCCTGCCCAATCGCCACACCCGACCCAGCCCATTTTCTCAACGCAGTCCTCACGCATCGCTCCGACTCTCGGCGGCACCGCCGGTCGGTCTGCTTTCGATTCTCGGGAAGATTGCCCCCGTGGGATACAATGACGTTGAAACGGGGACCGCCCCCTCGGCTTGAACGCAGTCGACGACTATCTGAGTGAAACGAAACGGAATGCACCGAATCTTGCTCGCCCCAATTTTGGTGGTCGTTCTGGCCTCGGGCTGCGATGTGCCTCCCCGCCCCCCGATTGGTCCAAAGGGTCCCGATCGGACAAACACCGCTGCGGTGGAGACGACCCAAGGGGATGAAACACGTTCCGCCGGCGCGACCGCTGCAGCGCCATGGCAATCGTGGTCGCTTTACCTCCGCGACGGCCGCCCGATCGGTTATCAGAAGATCGCGGCCGAACGGGCGGAATCCGATGCCGCCGCGCTGCGGTACGAGATCGACGACCTGATCGATCTCCGCCGCGGAGAGTCGATGCTGCAACAGTGGCGGCACCAGCGTTTCGTCGAACGCGCCGGCGGCCAACTCCAGGAATTTGAATCGGAACTTCGCATCGGCCCCTCGCTCGCCCGCATCCGGGGCGACGCCCACGACTCCGAGTTGGTGTTCGAAATCACCCGTGGTCACCAAACCTCCCAGCACCGTTTGCCCTGGGGTGCAGCGCACCGCGGGCCGGTCGCGATTGAACAGTCGCTGCGGTCTGAACCGATGCAGGTCGGCGACTCCCGCACCTTGAAAATGCTAAATACCACCGGGCTGCAGATCGTCGACGTCCAACTCCACTGTGTCGGGGAAGCGGTGGTCCCGATCCTGGACGGATCCCATGCGAAGTTGCTGGAAATCAACCGCACCGACATCGTCGATGGGGAAGTCATCAGCGAATCAGTGCTGTGGACAGACCAGGAGGGGATACTCCAGCGGTGGCTCGTCCCGGCCTTGAGCGCCGTCGCCTACCGGAGCACGGCAGGGGCAATCTTCGAAGAACTCCCCGAAATCGGTCCCGATGAGACCGGTCGCCCGCAAGGGACGCTTGCCGAAGTCGCGATTGCTGGAACGATCCCCCATCCCAGCGAGACCCGCTTGACCCTGTTTGAGGTCAGCCTTAGCGACGCCGCGGGCGACACCGAGCGTCCGATGCCGATCACACCGGGGCCGGGACAGTGGGTCAAGGAGGTCGACGATCAGACGTGGCAGGTGTTGATCAACCACAGGAACGAAAAAACGGCCAAAGGATTCACGGGCGACCGCAGCCAGTTCACCGAAGCCGACCTGACTCCGTCGCTCGCGATCGACCACCGCTCCACGGCGGTCCAAGATGTGGTCAAACGCACCGGACCGACGCTCGGTCTCCGCGAGGAGGAGACGGGCAAGCTCGCCGAGGAATTGACGAAGCTCACCAACCGACTGACCACGCTCGATCGATCGGGCCTGGGGATCACGTCCGCGTCCGAAGTCGCCAAGCGGGCTCGCGGCGACGCGATCGGTCAAGCAATTTTGTTGGCCGCCCTGATGCGTGCCAAGAAGATCCCGGCCCGGGTGGCGTTGGGGCTCCGCTACAACGAAGGCGACCCGCCATCGATGCGATTTCATGCCTGGACCGTCGCCTGGTACGACAACCATTGGCATCCCTTCGACGCCACACGCGGCACCGCCGCAGCGGCCGACCGTATCACCTTGGCCCTGCTCGACCTGGCCGACCAGGCCGAGGTGGACGGCCACCGGCGCCTGCTGCAAACCCTCCACCGCCTGGCAGAGGTGAAGCTCAAAGTGCTCAAGGCCCGCGTCGTCTCGTCGAACCAGTGACCGGCCGCTCCTGCTCCATGGTCACCACGGATAT
>CAYWXT010000125.1:10856-15411 GCA_964462125.1 uncultured Pirellulaceae bacterium
GTCGTCTCGTCGAACCAGTGACCGGCCGCTCCTGCTCCATGGTCACCACGGATATGTCGAACACGAGTACGAGGGAGTGTTCGAGGGGGGTTCCGGACGCGCGGCGGATCAATCCCTGTTGAGGTGTTCGGCGACGGCGGCGAGCAGCGGGTCGATCGTTTCGGATTGGATTCGGTGGGGCGGGGCCCAGCGGAACCAATGGTATCCGACATGCTCGGTGAGTTGCAGCGACGGTTTCGTATCGATGGTGGCGAGGAAATAGCGGACCTGCTTGTCGACCGGGTGGGGCCGATTCGGGTATTGGACGGGATACTTGAGTTCAAAGACGAACTGCTCATCGAGTTCGACTTGCCCGCGATCGATACCCGTTTCCTCCTCCATCTCGCGCAACGCCGCTTGGCGGAACGACTCCCCCGGTTCACAATGCCCCTTCGGGAGGTCCCAGCGGCTGGCATGGCGCATCAGCAGGAACTCGCGGGGCTGCTCGCGAGTGACCAGCAGCACGCCGGCGGCGCGGATGGGACTCTCGGCTGTCTGGTTCAAGCGGTTCCCTTTTCGACTTTCCAGGGATGACAGACGACGGTGAAAATTTACACGCGCACCGGCGATTCCGGCAGCACAGGTTTATTTGGCGGCCCCCGGGTGAGCAAGGACGACGATCGGATCGAGGCTTATGGAACGGTCGACGAGTTGAATGCCGCTTTGGGGACGGCGCGGGCGGCGGGGGTGGCTGAGACAATCGACTCGCAGCTTGAGCAGATTCAGCACGAGTTGTTTTCCATCGGCGCCGAGTTGGCCACACCCGATCCCGACGCCCACGGGCTGCGGATCATCGGGGCAGGGCAGGTCGCCCGTTTGGAACACTGGATCGACGATCACCAGCGGCAACTGGAGCCACTGCAGCATTTCATTCTTCCGGCCGGATCGTCCGCAGCCACCCTGCTTCATCTCGCCCGTGCGGTGTGCCGGCGGGGCGAGCGGCGGGTGGTGTCGCTGGTCCGTCGGCACGAGGTGAGTGTCTCCGAGGAGGTTCTAATTTATTTGAACCGTCTGAGTGATCTGTTGTTCGTGATGACCCGGGTCGTCAATCGCGACACGGGGGTGGCGGAGGTGCAGTGGGTACGACCTCACTCGCCCGCTGGTTGAGCCTGTCGCGAGGTGTACAATGGACGGCGTATTTGAGGGATTCAGAGCGAGGTAAGATCGTGAAGAAAGTCGAAGCCATTGTCCGCCACTTCAAACTTGAAGACGTCAAGAACGCCTTGACTGACCAGGGCATCCATGGGATGACGGTCAGCGAGGTACGGGGCTTCGGCCGCCAGAAAGGGCACACCGAGATCTACCGCGGCACGGAGTACGCGATCGATTTCGTCCCCAAGGTGAAGATCGAGGTGACGTGTTCGGACGAGAATCTAAGGACGGTCGTCGACACGATCTTGCAGACCGCGCAGACCGGTCAGATCGGGGACGGCAAGATTTTCGTCACCAATTTGGAAGATTCCATCCGGATCCGGACGGGCGAGCGGGGGGAGGACGCCCTCTAGGCTCTGCTCGATCAGCACAGGGGGGGCAGATTCATTGATGTCGTCCGCCCCCGCCCTGAAGCCGGTGGTGTTGCGCTGCCGCGAACGACTCCGCCAGGGGCGGGATCGGATCCGCACGCAACACGATCGGGGGTCCCCCGGAATTCAGATCTCGGTGCGGCTAGCCGATCTGTACGATGACATCGTTCTCGATGTGTGGGCGGAGGCGACGGGTGAATTCGCGGCGGATTCCCGCCTGAGCGGCATGGCTTTGGTCGCCCACGGCGGTTTCGGCCGCCGCGATCTGTCTCCCTTTTCCGACGCCGATTTGATGTTGCTGACCTCGCGGAAATCGGCGGGTCTGGCAGCAAAACTGGCGGGCGTCTTGACTCG
The DNA here is from genome assembly GCA_964462125.1 of uncultured Pirellulaceae bacterium. Lineage (GTDB taxonomy): Bacteria > Planctomycetota > Planctomycetia > Pirellulales > Pirellulaceae > JAWLFY01. The sequence continues at coordinate 12,773 of CAYWXT010000125.1, forward strand.
CGACCTGGTCGACTGCGGGTTTCAAGTCGGATTCTCGATCCGCATGCCGTCCGAAGCCTGCGGTTTGGCGTGGCGCGATCCGGTCATCTTTTCCTCCCTCTCCGAGTCGCGACTGTTGGCCGGCAGTCTGCATGTTTACCGCAAATACTTTGGGACGCTGCGAAAGGGGGCCCTGCGAAAGCACCGCCGGCTGGTGGGACCGTTGCTCGAGGCGCGGCGGGAGGAACGGAATAAATGGGGCGAGGCCAGTTTCCTGCTCCGCCCCAACGTCAAGCGCTCTCGGGGTGGGCTGCGTGACATTCAGTTGATCCGCTGGGTCGGCTTCATGCGGTTCGGCGAAACCGATCTGGAGCGGCTGGTCAAGCGGGACGCGTTGCCCGAAAAGGATTTCCTCCGGCTCCGGCGAGCCTACGCGTTCATGCTGCGGCTTCGGCATGAACTGCACTTTCGTGCCGGCCGGAGCCAAGACGTTCTCGACCGGCCGACGCAATTGGAGATCGCTGAGGCGTGGGACTATCGGGGCAGGGAAGGGGTGTTGCCGGTCGAGGAGTTCATGCAGGAGTACTTCGAACACACCCGCAACGTGCGTTATGCCTCCGCCTTCTTCGCCGACGACAACCGAAATCGATCCTTTATGGGCCGGCTGTTGGAAATGCTTTTCTCGCGGCGGATCGACGAACACATACGGATGGGACCGACGCACATCTGGGTTCGCGATCCTTCGCTGGAGGCCTTCGCAACCAACCTGACCGACGTGTTGCGTTTGATGCATCTGGCGAATCAACATCGCCGGCGCATCTCCCATCCGACATGGCAGGCGATTCGCCAGGCGATGCAGGAACGGCAACCATCGCGTCCCGACGCCGAAGCGATCAGCTACTTCCTGGGCCTGATCAGTCGCCCGGGCCGCCTGGCTCCGCTGCTCCGCCGCCTGCACGAGCTCCGCGTCTTGGAGCAGTTGATCCCGGCCATGAAACGCTGCCGGGGTCTGCTACAGTTCAACGCCTATCACAAGTACACCGTCGATGCGCATTGCATCCGAGCGGTCGAAGAGGCAACCGATCTGGAGGCGAGCCCCACCGCGATGGGTCGCCGCTATCGGCGTCTGAAGGACAAGACGCTGCTTCATCTGGCACTGCTGATCCACGACTTGGGAAAAGGTTACGAAGAGGATCACAGTGAGGTGGGGCGGCGGATCGCCCAGGAAACAGCCGAGCGGTTCGACCTCGATGCGGCATCGAGCGAGACGTTGCAGTGGCTGATCCACAAACACCTGATGGTCAACGTGTTCGCCTTTCGACACAACCTCAACGACCCCCAGGTCCTGCTTGGATTTGCCGCCGAAGTCGCGTCGATTCGCCGGCTCGAATTGCTGATCGTCCATGCCGTCGCGGACTTGGCGGCGGTCGGCCCCGGCGTGGTCACCGACTGGAAAATGCTCCTGATCGAAGAACTTTACCGACGCACACGGCGATACTTCGAAACGGGCAACTTGCCGGGAGAAAACGATGAAGAGGTCGACCGGCAGCGGGAAGCGGTGCGGGAAGCATTGTCGGCGCGATCGGCGCCGGCGTCTTGCACGGAACTGCTGGAGACGCTCCCCCTCTCACTGCTCCGCCGCGGCAGCCCGGAGGAGCTCGCTTTGGAGCTGATCAGCATTGCGGATTGGTTACAACGGGGAACCCGCTCCCACTGCACCAGCCGGTACGATCCTTCCGTCGCCACGACACGGTACACCGTCCTGCACCACGAAGGGTCGCAGCGAATCGGGACCTTCGCGCGGGCCACCGGCGCGCTGAGCGGGTGCGGGTTGACGATCATGCGAGCCAACATCGAGTCGGTCGGGGAAGACCTGGCATGGGACGATTTCTGGGTCATCGATCCCGACTTCCCCGGGGAGCCTCCGCAATCACGCCAGGACGAAGTCTGTGAGCGGATCGCGTCGCTGTTGGAGTCCCCTGAGCTTCCACTTCCCAGCCAGCGACGGACCTGGCCTTCGGCGCGGTACCGTGAACCCGACGCGGTCAACGTGTTGCCCACCAAGGTGACCTTCGATAACGAAACGCTCGACCGATACACCATTGTCTCGCTGTTTGCCTACGACCGAGTCGGGCTGCTCTACCGCGTTGCCCAGGCGCTGGCGGAAAACCACGTCGTGCTTCATTTCGCTAAGATCGATACCCACCTCGATCAGATTGCCGACGTGTTCTACGTCACCGACCAGGAGGGTGCGCGAATCGAGGATCCCGAATCGCAAACGCGGATCCGCCAGGCCATGCTCGAGGCCGCCGACTGACGGCACCCCCAGGCGGTCAGGCAAAGCTTGCCGGCAGATCCGGTTGACGAAACACGCGAAACATTCGCTTCTCTAGCGGTCGCGCCGCGCCCCGAACAGCGGAGCGACGAAGTTGCCACGAGTTTCGCTTGCCTCCTCGCCAGGGCGCGGCAACCCTTCAGTGGCTTTGGTACCGCCGAAGTCCGTTGGATTCTCCCGCCGCGGCAATCAACCCGCGGACAGATGTGGTTCAGGTTACCACGAGTCCGGGAATCGAATCGCCGGCGGACGGCCACGTCGCATGGCCCATGCCGCCGCCTCGCTCGCGAGGCGGCGGCTGACCGGCCACAGCGGATGAGCCTTC
>CAYWXT010000126.1:0-15197 GCA_964462125.1 uncultured Pirellulaceae bacterium
GCTACCTCGCATCGCTCGCGGGATGAGCCGCGAAAAGTGCAAAACTGGAACTTAGAGATGCGAGATGCATTTCAATGTCACCCTCGTGAAGCCCTGGCGGGGCGTCTCGCTTGATGGTAACGAGCAGCTCTCCAGCAGAATGCTCGTCGTCCCAGTCCACTTCGACCGATTCGACAAAGGGCGGGACTTGCCCGACCGTCGGCCGGCCGGCTTCAGGTGTCGCGGCCGAGAATGGAATCGGCTGCTTGCCAAGTTCCGTCGCTAATCCGTTGACCTGACAGGCCGCGCGGTCGACGGCATAAGGCTCGAAAAACGTCGCGCTGATCGGGATCGATTGCGAGCGAGCCCCCTCGTCGGTGTAGGCCGTGACCTCGAGTTCGCTCTCCAACAACGTGTACCATCGGTCTCGGCGGTCGCCGGTCATGCGGCTGAGGGTGACATCGACCGTCGTTTCACTTTGAGAAGGAACCCTCAGTTCCGAGTGCGAAAGGATGACGCAATTGCAGTCGGCAGCGATCCGAACGAGCGCAGGCCCATGATTGGGGTTGCGGAACGCCAGTCGACGGGTCATGTCGCTTGAAGCTTGGACTTCGCCGAAATCGATCGCAGCCGGCGTGACACTTATCTCTCGGGTTGTTTCGATCGATGCCCAAAGCAGCATCGCTAGCGGCACCGCTAGACAGACGAGGATGGATAATCGGACGGGCGGTCGACGCATTTGGTGCCCTCCCAAGCATCACGGGTTTTGTCCGAAGAGTCGTCATTATACCCCCCCCCCCTCCCCGCGAGTCAACGATTTTTGGAGTGGTTCTCCAAAAAAAAGTCGCTCATGGCAGCGATGATCTTGATGGTGCGTGACCGGAACATGGCTATCGCTGCGCTTCCGAGTCTCGGCAGACGGCGACCACGGCCCTCCAGGCGGCAGAACTCTCCTCCGATGCAGCGAAACCAGTCGCCCATTTCCCGCCGCACGTCCATGGGGAGCTCGCTCTTGAGCACAATCTCTGCAAAGATCGTCCGGCCGCCGGTGCTTGTATCTCCTGGCCCGTCAAGTCATGCAGTGTCCTCATGCGTCGGCATGCTCCGTTCCGTACGGTGGACCCTTCAGAATGAAAAGGATATTCGCCATTGGTTCGTCCTTCCCTCCGCTTTAGTCGTCATGCTCCGACGCGAATCCTCGAGGCACGCTTTCTAGAGCTGCATCGATGTCGTGTTCCGTGGTCGTTCGCCCGAGGCTGAATCGCACCGACCCCAGGCCGACGTCGTGTGGAACCCCCATTGCCGCGAGAACCGGGCTGATGCTCGTGCTGCCGGCATGGCAGGCCGAGCCTGTGGAGGCAGCGATCTGCGGCATGCGGGCCAGGATGTCGCTCCCGTCATGCCCGGTGAAACTCACGTTCAGCGTGTTGGGCAGCCGCCTTTCCGGATGGCCGTTGAGTACGATCGAATCGCCAAACCGCTGTTGAAGTTCCCGCCAAAAGCGATCGCGAAGCCGGGGAACCTGTGGATTGTCGATCCACTGCCGCGCCAGTTCACAGGCGGCACCGAGCCCGACGATTTCCAGGGTGTTCTCCGTCCCGGCTCGTCTGCCTGCCTCATGCCCGGCCCCGTGCAGCAGCGGCTCCAGTTCAACGCCCTGGCGGACGAACAGCGCCCCGACACCCTTGGGACCGTAAAGCTTGTGCCCCGCAACCGTCAGCAGGTCGACGCCGAGTGACTCGACGTCGACTTCGATCTTGCCGACGCTCTGGGCGGCATCGGTATGACAGAGGATCCCTTCCTCTCGCGCGATACGAGCGATCTCTTCGACCGGTTGAATGGTCCCCACCTCGTTGTTCGCGTGCATGATGGAGACAAGCCGGGTCTCGGGGCGAATGGCTCGTCGCACGTCGTCTGGATCGACCATGCCGAAGCGATCGACGGGCAAACGCGTGACATCAGCCCCGAGCTCTTCCAGGAACCGGCACGGCTTCAGCACAGCTGGATGTTCGACTTGGCTCGTGATGATGTGGGGACGCGATTCCTTCCAGGATTTCTTCTTCGAAAAGAACACTCCTTTGATGGCGTGATTGTTTGCCTCGGTGCCTCCTGAGGTGAAGACGATTTCGGTCGCGTCGCAGGCGAGCAGCGCTGCGACCTGCGATCGTGCCCGCTCGACGGCATCGCGTGCGGGGAGGCCCGCCCAGTGCAGGCTCGACGGATTGCCATACGCTTCGGCCAGGAAGGGTAGCATCGTCGCTGCGACTTCCGGCGCCAGGGGGGTGGTTGCGTTGTAGTCCAAATAGATGCGTGCACTCATCCCGGCACCTCAGCGCGTTGGCTCTGCTTGGAGGATTTTCGCTGGGTCTGCTTCTCCAGCGTCTTGGCGAGCCGTTCCTTGTCTGCCTTGATCTCCTCGGCGCTACGCTTCACGACGGTCTCTTTGCGGCCGACCAACGCGAGCATGTCCTGCACAAGCCGCGGCTGGCAGAGGTAATAGCATCGCAGCGTCCCGTCCTGGGCGTAGTCCACCAGTTGGGCGTTCCGGAGGACGCCCAGATGCTGGGAGATGTTTGCCTGGCGAGCGGGCAGTAACTCCTCCATGTCGCTGACGCACTTGGGCCCGTCCACGAGCTCCTGGAGGATCATGAGCCGGATCGGATGAGCGAAGGCCTTCAGCCGCTCGCCTGCGGTGTGCGGGTCCAATGGTGACATGAAACTCGTGACCCTGAACGCTCTGCAAGTATATTCGAATGCACGAATATGTACAGTTCGATACCTGCCGTCAACAGAGATGTCAGGCGAAAAAAAGAGTCCTGACCCCTTTTTTCAGCGCTGGGGGGGCGGCGAGACGGCGGTTGGAGAAAAGATTACGATGGGAACATGCGGTGAATCTTGATTCGGCGCACGCGCCACCCTGTCCGTCGTTGTCTCCCGCCTTCCCCCATCCCCTGCCGACCGATGCTGAATTTGACCTCGCGTGGCAAAGCCCACACCTGCAACGGGACGACCCGCCGTGACTTTCTGCAAATCGGCACGCTGGGGGCAATCGGCTTGGGACTGCCACAGTACTTGGCGGCAGCCGAGCAAGGCGGGGTCGATCCGGCCAAGGACGGTCGATCCTGCATCATGATTTTCAATCTCGGTGCGCCAAGCCAGTTGGACACGTTTGATATGAAGCCCGAGGCGCCGGCGGAGGTGCGGGGGCCGTTCCAACCGATTTCGACCCAGGGTGAGTTTCAGCTTTCCGAGATTCTGCCGCGGCATGCCGAGGTCGCCGACAAGTTCTCGATCGTGCGGTCGTGTTACCACACCGCCGCGGCGGTCCATGACGCCGGTTGGCAAATGTTGCAGACCGGCCGCCAGTTCACCGGCGGTGTCAACTACCCGCACGCCGGCGCGGTGCTGCAGTATCTGCGGGGTCGGCGAAGCGATCTTCCTGCCCACGTCGTGCTGCCCGAGACGATGGGCCGCGGCGGCGGTAACTTGCCCAACGGCCAATCGGGCGGTTTCCTCGGCAAGGCCCACGACCCGTTTGCTTTGATGGCCGATCCGAGTCAGCCCGATTTCGAAGTTCCCGATTTGCTACCGCCGTCGACGTTGGGAGACGTTCGCATCGACCGTCGCCGCCGGATGCGGGAATCGATCGAGGGGCGGATGCGGGAATTGGAAGCGACAGAGTCGGCGGCGATGTTGGACGAGAACTTCACCGCAGCGTACCGGCTGATGAGCAGCCCCCAGGCTCGCGAGGCGTTCGACTTGGCCAAGGAGCCGACCGAGGTTCGCGAGCGATACGGGATGAACCGTTTCGGCCAGTGCTGTTTGCTGGCTCGCCGCCTGATTGAATCGGGCGTCCGCTTCGTCACGATCAACACGTTCTTGACGGTCTTCAATGAAGTCACCTGGGACATCCACGGCAGCAAACCATTTACAACGATCGAGGGAATGAAAAACATCGTCGCCCCCATGTATGACCAGGGTTACGCGGCGCTGCTCGCCGACCTGGCCGACCGCGGGATGCTCGACGATACGATGGTGTGTGGCTTGGCGGAGTTCGGGCGGACGCCGAAGGTCAATCCAGCTGGCGGCCGAGATCACTGGCCGCAATGTTTTTCCTGTACCTTTGCTGGCGGCGGCGTCCAGGGAGGCCGAGCGATCGGGGCCAGCGATCCGATCGGGGGCGTCCCGGCAGAACGTCCCACCAGTCCTGGTGAGGTGATCGCCACGATCTTCCACTCATTGGGGTTGGACCTACACACCGAATTGCCCGGCCCTGCCGGACGTCCCTTCCCGTTGGTCGACTTCGGCGTACGCGAAATCCGTGAACTGTTTGCTTGATGGAAACCATGAATTGTCTGTTCAAGTTGTCCTGTCGCGAGCGTCGCCGAGAATGCCTCGCCGCTAGAAGTCGCTTCGACTTCGGCCCCCCTCGTTTCCTTCCCTTCCTTCTGCTGCTGTTGGTTTCCCCTGCAGCGGCCTTGGCTTCGGCGCCGTGGAGGGTGTTGCCTGAACAGTTGACCCTGGACGGCGGCGAAGGGCGTCAACAGCTGTCGCTGGTTACGGTTCGCGAAGGCCACGTCTCCGCGACCGTGCGGGACCGAGTCAGCTGGGAGTCGAGCGATCCCGAGGTCGTTCGCGTGGAAGGAAACGTTGCTGTCGCGGTCGGTGACGGGGAGGCAACGGTCACGGCAGTCAGCAAGAAGGACGGCACCGAAGCAACAGCACGGGTCACGGTGGAGGGCACTTCGGATCCGCACCGCTGGAGTTTCCGCAACGACGTCGAGTCGGTGCTCGCCCGGCAAGGGTGCAACACCGGGGCCTGTCACGGGGCGCTCGCCGGCAAGGGAGGTTTTCGGCTTTCGCTTCACGGGTACGATCCGGAGGCCGATTTTCAATCGATGACGCGCCAGGCTCGCGGGCGGCGGATCGAGGTCAGTGATCCGGGACGCAGTTTGATCCTGGCCAAACCGACCGGAGCGTTGCCGCACAAGGGCGGTCTGCGTCTTGACCCCGAGTCGCGCAATTACAGAATCCTCGCGGAGTGGATCACCACGGGGGCCGAGGGGCCCGCAGACGATGACCCACGGCTGGAATCGATCGAGGTCCTGCCCGAGGCCGCGTTGCTCGCCCCCGGGGAACACTCGCAAGTCTTGGTGCAGGCTCATTACGACGACGGACGCACCGTTGACGTCACGCAGTGGTCCAAGTTCACCGCCACCGACGAAGCGGTTGCCGGCGTCGATGACGATGGATCGGTTTCGGTTCGCGGCAGCGGCGAAGGGGCGGTGTTGGTCTGGTTTGGCAGCAAGATTGCCTTGGCGCGAATGACCGTTCCCTATCCCTACGACGTTCCAGCGGAAAGCTACGCCCAAGCGCCGCGGCGAAACTTCATCGACGACTTGAGTCTGGAACAGTTACAGACCTTGCGGATCAATCCGTCACCGCGCTGTGACGATGACACGTTTCTGCGACGCGCCACGATCGACACGGTCGGCCGGCTGCCGACGGTCGACGAGCGATCGCAGTTTACCGACGACCCGCCGGAGCAGCGCCGCGACCTATTGATCGAGCGGCTGCTCTCCAGCGATGACTACGTTGACTACTGGGCGCACCGCTGGAGCGACATGTTGTTGATCAACGGCACGCGGCTTCGCCCGGTCGCGGTCGAGTCGTATTACCGCTGGCTCCATGATGCGGTGCGTGAAAATCTGCCCTGGGACAACTTGGCGCGTGAAATCCTGACTGCCACCGGGGAGAGCACGGAAAACGGTGCGACGAATTTCTATGCCTTGCACCAATCGCCGGAGGAGATGACCGAGAATGCCGCTCAAGCCTTCCTTGGGCTCTCGATCGGTTGTGCCAAGTGCCACAACCACCCGCTGGAGAAATGGACCAACGACCAGTACTACGCGATGGCGAATCTGTTTGCCCGCGTCCGGGCCAAGGGTTGGGGCGGCGACTCGCGAAGCGGTGATGGGCGGCGAACGCTGTACGTTGCCAGCCGTGGCGACCTGATCCAGCCCAGCCTGGGCGAGCCGCAACCGCCAGCTCCACTCGATGCGGAACCGCTGCCGATCGATGCCCCCGGCGACCGTCGCGAAGCGCTCGCCGATTGGATGACCGATCCGGAAAACCCCTATTTCGCCCGTGCGGTCACCAACCGCGTGTGGGCCAACTTCTTCGGCCGCGGGCTCATCGAACCGGTCGATGATCTGCGGATGAGCAATCCGGCGTCGAATGAGGCGTTGCTCACGGCCGCGTCGCAACACCTGATCGATGTCGAGTTTGATTTGAAACAGTTGATGCGGTCGATCCTGCGGAGTGAAACGTATCAGCGCAGCAGTCTGCCGCTGGATCGCAACCGCGAGGAAAAGCAGTATCTCAGCCGCTACTATCCACGACGACTGATGGCGGAAGTCTTGCTCGACTCGATCGACCAAACCCTCGGGACGACGACCCAGTTCGACCAGATCGCGTTTCCCGGAGCAGACAAACAGACGACCGAGTTTTACCCATCGGGTACCCGGGCGATCGAGCTGTATGACTCCGCCGTCGATTCGTATTTCCTGAAAACCTTTGGCCGCAACCCGCGTGAGATCACCTGTGAGTGCGAGCGGAGTGACGAGCCGAGCATGGTCCAGGTGCTGCACCTGTCCAATGGTGACACTTTGAACCCGAAGCTCGCGGCGGAGGACAACCTGATCGAACAGCTGCTTGAACAACAAGCCGATGACGAGACGATACTCCAGGCCTTGTTCAACGCGGCGCTGACGCGGGACCCGGCCGACGCGGAACGATCACGGTTGATGGAGATCGTCGAGGAGTACGGAGATGATCGCCGCACGGCCTGGCAGGACGTGGCCTGGAGTCTGCTGACGAGCACGGAGTTCACGTTCAATCACTGAGTGAGTCTCGCTTAGCCGTAAGCGGGAAAAAGTGTCCGGTACCTTTTGTGCAAAGCACCCGGAGGCTTAGCGGATGATCGTCAGGAGGTTGTCCAGGATCTCCTTCTCGGGATCGATCTCGGGGCGTGTGGGGGAGACGAGCCGTGGATCTTCCTGCAGGTCGTAGCTCCACAGGTAAGCTTCGTCACCGGCAACCTCGTACCCGAAGGGGCCGGCGGAGACAGTGTTCCAGTCGCTTGCCGGCAACCCGGCTTGTACCAACTCGCGAAGCGCCTCCGGCCAGCGTTGTTCTTGAAGCTGAAACCGCTTGATCGCCAACGCGGTTTGCGAGAATCGGCGCGAGTCCTCCTCTCGCTCGATTACCGCGGCAAAGTCCGCGGTGGCTGGAAGCAAGGATCGATGCATTTGTCCCAGCGTCAACAACATCGACGGCGGCGACGAACCGTCGCCTGCCCAAGTCCGTTCCCAGGCCGCGGCGCGCTGCGACAAGCCATCGAGTCCCCCGGCACCGATGCTCTCCATGTCCCGATAAGTTTCCAGAAGTCGCATTCGTGACGATGGCAGGGCGAACATCCACTGTACCGCCACCCGGGAGACGTCAACCGGTTGCCAATGACTTGGTTCCGACAGCGAGGCGAGCATCATCGCCCGTTCGCCGGCGATGACGCGCTGCCACCTGGAAGCGATGTCAGTGGGCGGGCCGACCTGCTCGGACAGCTGCTGCAACTGCTCCTCGTCCCAAAGCTCCACGGTCAAGGAACGCCGGATCATGGTGTGATGGACCTGCCGTAGCGCGATCTGGACCATCAGGTCGACCATGCACGTCTGGCTGTCGAACGCGTCCGCAGTGCCTCGCATGGAGGCCAATCCGCGCAGTGCCCGATCGGAATCGCGGTGATGGAGCGCGTGCTCGACATCCAGATTCAACAAGCGGACGACATTCCGCGAGCTTTGCAGTTGCGGCAGCAGCGTCCCGAACCCTTGAAACGAGATCGGCTGCCAAACGGGCGTGGGAGGTTCCGCCGCGGTGCGAACCTGGTCAATCACGGGGCGCATCCACTGCAGGAACTGTGCGACCTCCGGTTCCTGCGGCCAAGTTGCAGCCGCTCCAATCTCGGCCGGTCGTTCGCCGTTGCCGACATAGGGGAGCCGATCGAAGTCGCCGAAGTTCCCCGGCGCCGACTCCACCAGCCGCAGGATCTCGCCCCAGTCGGCCGTTCTTTCGCGGGAGGTGTTCTCCGCGTACCACTGACTCATCGAGACATCATCGACCGGAATCGCCGCTTGGCGAAGCTGCGTCAACTCGACCTGCACTCGGTTCGATGCCTGATTCTCCTGGATCGCCAGCGCGACCAGTAGCACGAGAAACAGGGCCAGCGGTATCACGACCAACAGGAACGGCCACCGCAACCAGAACGATTTTTTCTCCGACTTCAAAACGTGTGCTTCGTTCATCTTCTTTCCCTCTGCGGGGATGTTTCAGGGTGGCTCGCGGCAACGTCACGCCCCGGCCTACCTCCCATTGGTGTTGTTCGATCGATCCGCGTGTCGTTCGGTGGCCAGGCGTTCCCAATCGGCAAACCATTGGCTAGCGATCGCCCGCGGAGACTCGTTGAGTGATTGATGGACGAATCGATCCAGGTCGTCCGCACGCAGATAAGGTCCCGCCGGACCGATGCCATAGCGTCCCAACGGTTGTCTCCAATACTCGGCAATGCGTCGTAAGCGATCCGGTGTGGCCGCCGCCGAGCCCTCTTGGGCCAAGTCCCACAGGTCGGCGACCGCAACTCCAACACGCCGCTGACTGACCCAGCCCCCTTGGAGTGTGCCGACGTGACGCACAACGTCGTCCAGCGTGTAACCACCCAACGTTGAGGGAACGCGGTTGCGTCTGTCCGCCGTTTGGAATATTTCCCAACTGAGCGCGATGGCGCGTCGGCGGGCTTGTTGTCTCGATTGTCGGTTCGCGAGCATCGCCGCGGTGGCTTCGTAGAGCGATTCACCCAGCCATTGCCTGGCTTGATCCTGGCCTAGTTCCGCAAGCAACCAGATCTCGATCAGGTCGGCGGTGTCCTGATCACGCAGTTGGAAACTGCGCCGCATCTCCGTGGTGATGTCGACGAGCATTCGAATCGCTCGCCGGTAACGCTGTTGTGAATGGGGCACGTCGTCAGACTCACTCGCCTCGCTTGGTTCGTCCGTGATTGATGTCGATGCTGGCGGGACCGACCCCTTGCGGGAGAGCGTGGCGGTGGAGCGGAGGAATTCGATCACGCGCGCGCTGCTGGAACCGATTGGTCGGCTCGATTCTGACAATTGGGTTTCGATATGATCGAGCTGGTCATCGACACGCTCCGCAGGGGTCGTCTCGGGAGAGAGCGATGATTCCGGTTCTCCTAAAACCAGTTCGGTGGTCCAGACCCGGTAGGGTTGCGACTGGCGAGCCAACGCACGGATTTCACTGGCCGCCTTGTCGGGCATCGCGGGTTGGCGGGCGATGGCAATCAACAGGGGCATGGCGGGCAGAAGAATGACGACCGTCAGGAATGCCGTGTGACTGGCCCAGTAGGTGAAGCCCAGTCGCCGATCCATCCACCGCCGGGTCATCGTGCGGGTAGCGATCACGGGAACCGCCAGGAGCAACAGGGCGAGCCACCATGGGGTCCCCAACATCCCGATTGCGAAACTGCCGTAGCCAATCGCCACCAACGCCACCAGCGGAGCGGAGATGGCCGAAACGATCGGGCTGACAATCACCTGGCCCAGCCACTGGCTGAAGACGTAGATCACCACAGCCACCAGAGTGAACGACGCCAACGCGGGGCCGACCTCGCCGAACGTTTCCCAACTCCAGTCGGTCGCCAAAAGACTCACCAGTAACAGGAGCAAAACGAACAGCGCGAGCAGGCTGGCGGGCGCCGCGTGCCGGGTATACCAAGTCGCTCGAGGTGAAATGCCGCGGTCGGACAAGAACCGAATCCGCTGGTTCAGCACGTCACTTTGAAACACGCTGACCCCCAACCAACTGATCGCCACGAGCCCCAACATTGAAGCAAACACGATCCGTCCACCGCCCGTCTGGTTCAGGTCCGCCGTACCAAGGACCAGCGTCGTGATGGCGAGCATCACCGTGAGCCCGACGAGGACGCCGCGGCTCTGAAGAACAAACTGCCAGACAAGTGCCGGCAGTGGCGATTGAATCCGACCGTAACCCGCTCGCTGGAATGTCACACGATCGCGCACCGCCGCGGCAAACCCGCTCCCTTCAAACCACCCTCCGGCCGCCGCGGGGGCCAAGGCACGACGCCCGAACCGATCGGTGAGCCAGGCGGCAACAGCGACGCCAACCAACTGGCAGGCAAGCAACGTTCCAGCCGTTGGTCTCGGCAACGGGGGCGTTTGCCAAACCCACCTGTCAATCACGTCGGCGAAGATGTACGGCAACGTCGCTACCGGGACGACCAACAGCAGCGCGACCAGGGCCGATCGAACCCGCCATGCCAACGCGAATCCGGCAAGCAGTACGAACAGGGTGTGCAAGGGGAGCGACATCCAGAGATCCTTCGGCGCTCGCCCAGGCGGAAGCGACCTCATCGCCTCGGCGAGAAACAGGCCGCTCAGCAGCCACAAGACGGCAAGCCCGACCAGGGCCGCCCCCACCTTGACCCGCACGATCCGCCGCGCGGTAATCGGCAAACTCGAGAGCCAGTCGATCGTCCGCAGTTCCTTCTCATAGCCGACAAGTAACGCCCCTGCCCCGGCAGCGAACAACCCCGGCATCCACAACAGAATGAATCCAGAGGCTTCCCATGGATTTCCTTCTGTGAGCCAGGCGAGCAGCGCGATCGGGGCCACCACCAGCAGCGGCAGCAGGATGACCAGCGGGAGCAACTGCCGAAGCTCTTTCCACCACAATCGCTGCAAAGCGAGTCGGTCGTTCATCGGTTCACTCATCGTTGTTTTGGTCAAAAAAGAGTCCTGACCCCTTTTCTGGCTCAAAAAAGAGTCCTGACCCCTTTTCTGGCTAGGCTACGTCGGGCACGGTGGAGGCGCGTGGGTCGGTCGACGGCCCGACCATCGGACCGTTGCCGCGGACGCAGGCGGCGAAGAGTTCGTCGAGCGTGGCGTTACGCAGCCGCACGCCAGCGACCCCAGGGCGCGACTTCCAGTGGTCGAGGCCTTCTTCCGTGATGCCGCGAACGATCATCCGCCGCTGACGTCCCTCGGCTTGATCGCTCAACACCTCTGCCGGCGGTTCGAGGTGCGGGAGCTCGGCCAGCGGGTCGTCCAAGCTAACGGTGACTTCGCTGACCGTTTCCCGCAGGTGGCCTAGGGAATCGGAGATGCAGAACTTGCCCTCGTGAAGAATCGCGACCGTGTCGGCGACCCGCTCGACCTCGTTGATCTGGTGACTGGAGAGCAACACGGTGCGTCCGGTCGCGGCGCGATCGAGCATGCTTTCCAGAAACTCGCGGCGGACCAGCGGGTCGAGTCCCGCTGTGGGCTCGTCCAAGATCAACAGTTCCGGGTCGTGGGCCAGGGCAAGAGCCAGGGCGACCTTGGCTCGCTGCCCCTTGCTCAAGTGCCGAATCTTGCGGTCCTCGGCGACCTCGTAGCGGACGATCGCGTCGCGGTAACGTTCCGCGAAACCTGGCGGGTAAAACGAGGCCGCGAACCAACCGATCTCGCCGACCCGCATCCAGTCGTACAGCGCCGGGGCGTCGGCGACGTACCCGACCCGGCGACGGATCTCCAAGGCGTCTCGGGCCGGATCGAGCCCCAGTACTTGGAACGTGCCGGCGGTCGGCTGTAGGAATCCGGTCAGTGCCCGAATCAGGGTCGTCTTGCCAGCACCGTTTTCCCCCAGCAGCGCCAAGACCGAGCCGCGGGGTACATCGAGTGAAACGTTGCGAAGTGCCTCGCAACCGGGAAACGTGACCGTCAACTGGTCGATGGAGATGACCCTCTCCTCCATCGGCGTCTGCGTGGTCGGCGGTGACATGCGGGAACTCCTCGGTTAAGCAAAAAGGGGTCAGGACTCTTTTTGGGGCGTTTCGTCGCCGGGGACCGAAAAAAGAGTCCTGACCCCTTTTTCGTCTTCGAGCTGGGACAGTTGGTTGTCGGTGATTTGACGGACCTCGTCGGCAGAGAGGCCGGCATGGAGCGCTTCGGCCAAGGCGCTGCGCAGTCGCTCGGCAATCAGGCTTCGCCGTGCCTCGACGCAAACGTCGATCGCTTCGGCACGCACCGCCAAGCCACGCCCGCGCAGCGACTCCAGCGCCCCGTCGGCCTGCAGCTGCTGGAACGCCCGCTGGATCGTATTGGGGTTGATCGTCAGCTGCTGGCTCAGCACCCGGACACTGGGGAGCCGTTGGCCGGGACGGAGCGTTCCCTCGGCGATCGCAAACTTCACCTGCCGCACGATCTGCTCGTAGATCGCCACCCCGTTGTTGGGCTCAATGGAAAAGAACATCGCTCGTCCTCGCGGACATCGGCACTGACTAGTGTACTAGCGAGATAGTACACAGATGATTCAAGCAAAGCAAGCCGCTTTTCTTGCGTCAGACCCAAAAAAGAGTCCTGACCCCTTTTTTGATCGGCCGGGCGGGTACAATCGGGGGCCTTGTCAAGTCGCTTCGTTCCAGCCGTTCAACTTTCGTCGTAATCCAGGGACTGATGGATATCAATCGCGAGACGCTCGAAGCACGCCTTGCCCGTTACGGCCAGGGGCACCTGTTGCAGTTTTGGGACGAGCTCGATGAGGCTGGTCGGGGGCGATTGGCGGAGCAGATCGCCGAGCTCGACTTGGACCAATTATCACAATTGATCGCCGGGGAGGATCCCAAGCCCGACTTCGCCGCGCTGGCGGCCTCGGCGGAGCCGCCGCCGGCGGTGCGCGCCGACGGCAGTGGAGCGGCGTGGTCGGTGGCCGAGGCGACCGCGCGGGGGGAGGCGGCACTGGCGGCAGGGAAGGTGGCGGCGGTGTTGGTCGCCGGTGGGCAGGGAACGCGTTTGGGGTTCGACCAGCCCAAGGGGATGTTTCCGATCGGACCGGTCTCGGGGCGTACATTATTCGAAATCTTCGCTGCCCGCTTGAGGGGGATCGAGCGCCGCTATGGCCGCCCGTTGCCGCTTTACCTGATGACCAGCGCAGCGACCGATGCGGAGACCCGCGAGTACTTCGAGTCGCATGATTTTCTCGCGCTCGACCGGGATCACGTCCGGATCTTTCAGCAGGGAACGATGCCGGCGGTCGATGCCGAGACCGGGGAGCTGTTGTTGGCGGAGAAAGACTCGTTGGCCCTCAGCCCGGACGGTCATGGGGGAACGGTCCGGGGGCTCGACCGCAGCGGGTCTTTGGACGACATGGAGCGGCGTGGGATCGAGCAGATTTTTTACTTTCAGGTCGACAACCCCTTGGTGGCACTCTGCGATCCGACCCTGATCGGCCATCACCTGCGCGCTGGCAGTGAGATGACGACTCAGGTGGTCCGCAAGCGATTTCCGACCGAGCGGGTTGGCAACGTCGTGATGGTCGACGGGCGGGTCCAGATCATCGAGTACAGCGATCTGCCTGACGAGGCTGCCCGCGCGACCCAACCCGACGGTTCGTTGCGGTTGTGGGCGGGGAACATTGCCGTTCACGTGATCGACCGGGCGTTTTTGCGGCGGATCGCGCGATCCGACCAGGGACTCCCCTTCCATCGGGCCTCGAAACGAGTGCCGTACATCGCCCCTTCGGGGCAGCGGGTGGAGCCGGAGGGTTTGAACGCGACGAAGTTCGAGCGGTTCATCTTCGACCTGCTACCGGCGGCGGAGAACGCCTTTGTGGCCGAAACGTTGGCCGAGGAGTCCTTTGCACCGGTGAAGAACGCCGACGGAGCGGCAACAGACACTGCCGAAACCGCCCGCGCGGCCATGGTCGCCCTGCACCGGCGTTGGCTGCAGGAGGCGGGGGTTGAGGTTAAAGAGGGAATCCAGGTCGAGATTGACCCCGAATTTGCGCTCTCACCGGAGGAGTTGTCGAAAAAGTTGTCCACAAAATCGCGAATCGAATCGAACCGGTTTCTGACTTTCGATTAAAATCGGGGCGTCGATTCGGCAGGGAATCGCTCTCTGTCGTGGACACCCCACGCTCAGCCTGTTTTCCTGTGGCTGATCGGCCCCCTTGCCCCACCCGCGGCCCCCCGCCGCATCTCGTGATCGAAACCTTTGGTGGAATCGCGGGTTCAATCCCAAGAGGCTGTTCTATTTCACCCTCCCTGCCTTCTTTTTTGCCATGAACCATTGCATGAACAACTCGTCCCATTCCCGTCGATTAGGCGGGATGATGGTCGGACTGATGGTCTGTTTGGTCCTTGCCGGCGTCACCGGCTGGATTGGGTACACCTACTGGTATAAGGGTGGTGACTCGGTTTCGCTCGATGATTTGATCGTTCGCCAGGTCGATCGCGGCCCATTTGATCACGTTGTGTTGGAACAGGGCGAGATCGAGAGCAGTTCGAACAAGGAGCTCATTTGCGAGGTGGAGTCGCGGGGATCGGGCGGAACCCAAATTTTGTGGGTGATTGACGAGGGAACGCGGGTCAAGAAGGGGGACAAGCTGGTCGAGCTCGATTCGTCTTCCTTGGAGCAGGACTTGAAGGAAGCCCGGCTGAAGGTGTTGACGGCGAAATCGAACGTGAAGACGGCCGAGGCGGTGCTGGAGCAGGCGGAGATCGCCAAGCAGGAGTACCTCGAAGGCGTGTACATCGCCTCGCGGCTGTCGCCGCCGATCTCGGCGAGGAACGCGAGCGCCCGCGGGAAAGACCAGAGCGCCAGGCCCGCGCCCAGGACGAACAGCACCGTGGATGCGCAGACGAAGGGCACCGCCAAGCGCTTCTCGCCCGGGTGGAGCGCGGGTGTGATGAAGCGCCACAGCTGCCAGAGGACGATCGGCGATGCCAACAGGAGGCCGACGTAGGCCGACACCTTCAAGCGGGTGGAGAACGCCTCGAGGGGGTCGAGCACCACGAGCCGACAGGCGCGCCCCGGCGGCAGGACGTCGCAGTAGGGCTGGACGAGCAGGTCGAGGACCTGGTGGTAGAGGGAGAACCCGGCGATGCCGCCGATCGCCACGGCGGCGAGCGCGACGAGGAGTCGGGCCCGGAGCTCGGCGAGGTGCTCGGCGAGCGTCTGCGGGTGGTGGACTCGCCCGCCGGCGCGCCGGCGGAGAGCGGCCAGGGCCATTCACGGGCCTCCGCTGTCCTGGGCGTCGCGGGCGGCGGAGGTTGTGTGGGCCACCGGTCCCGACTCTCGGCGGTCGCTGTCGGC
>CAYWXT010000127.1:0-15197 GCA_964462125.1 uncultured Pirellulaceae bacterium
ATGCCAAGGTGCCGAACATCGATCGGCGACGTCGGCGACGGATCGGCGATTCCGCGACGATTGTCGGGCCGTGTCGGACGCCAGGTCTGGATGACGTGATCGGGTCCCAGTTGGCGGGGGAGGGAACCGCGACGGATTGGGTGTCAGCGGCAGGTTCCTCAGCGGCGGGCGATGGCGATGGAACTGTTGCGCGGCGTTGTGGTGTCATTTCCGGGGAACGCGTCATTTCCGGAGCCAATGTCGACCGGGCCAATGTCGCCGGGGCCAATGTCGCCGGGGCCACCGGGTCTGCCGCCGGCAGCAGTCCTTCCAGGGGATCGTTGAAGGCGGGCTGGTCTCTGGCAGCGTCCGCCTCCCCGAGCCCCTCGGTCTCTTCGGAGCTCATGGTCTTTTCGGGCGAGAGAGGGGGATGGGGGGAGCGGGCGTCGACGCCGAAACGGGAGTCGAGGGCGGCTTTCTGTTCAGGGTCCTCTAAGATCGTTCGGGCTCGCTGCACCAACCGGGTCGCCTTCCGCCATACCTTCTCGTCCACTTGGCCACGATGGGCGTGTAACCGTCGCATCGTGCGCAGGACCGCCGCTTGAATCTTGACGGAATCTTGCTCGCCCGCTTCCAGGCCCAAGAGCTGATAGGCGTGGGGGCGTTTGATTCCGGGAGGGATCGAGAGGAGTTCGTAAATCGTAGAATCGGGCATCGGGCACTGTTCAGTCGAACGCTTGGCGGTCGTCAGCCTTCACCACCGCCGGGGAGGGCCCCTTCAATCTTGGCAGATCCAACAGGGCTCGGCAAACCAAATCGGGACGGTGTTCGGTGGCATGCCGCAGCAGCGGCTCAAGGGCGGAGGCGTCTCCGCCGGTCAACACCACCGGCGTGGCAGTTGAAGCGAACCTGCCGGTCTGCACCTTTCCCCCGGCTGCCTTGCTGGAGGAGCGGCCGGTGAAGGGCTGATCTCCATTGTGGTAGAGCTCGATGATCCGGTCGATCGAACCGGCGAGTCCAGCGAGGACGCCGACGCGGATGGCGTTTTCCGTGTTGGTCGCTGGGATCCGAAGGGGGCTGTTGCATCGCCAGTCGACGATCGGCAGGGCATCGGTGCCGCTGGCCAACGCAGCGACCTGCAAGCCGATCCCGGGCAGGATCGCCCCCCCCAGAAACGTCCCGTCATCGCTGACCCGATCGATGGTAATGGCCGAGCCGACATCGACCACGACCAGCGGTGAGTGGAACTCACGGTAGGCGGCCCAGGCACCGAGGAGCCGGTCGATCCCCAGCCGATCCGGTTGATCGACCTGGATCGGCATCGGAACATGGGTGTGGGTAACGTGGGAGACGGCCAGGGCCTTGGGGAGCTGCGAAATTGCCTCGCGGAACCGCTGAACCGAAGCTCGATGCACGCTAGCGATTCGCCACTCCAAATCGGCACCCGCCAAATGCTCCAGCGTCCAACTCACGACGTGCTGGGGCCATTCGGGTTGGCCCAGTGGTGAGGCCCAGCGGACCGATTGCTGATCGGCGGTGCGAGCGACCAGCTTGACCGCCGAGTTCCCGATGTCGACGGCGACGACAGACCGGTCACCGCTCACGGTGTCTCCTCATGGGCTGCGGCGGCACCCGGCGGGGCGGCGTTGTCGTCGGGAAAGTCTTTGGGTTGGAGCTCATTGGAGAGATTCGCGGTCGGCCCGGCCAGGTGGGGTGGTTGCTTGCGGCGATCTCGTTTCCGCGATTCAAAACGGTCGTCTGAGGGGCGGGATTCCAGCACCTGTTCCCCCGCCTCGCGACGCTCTTGGCGGCGCCGCTGCACCCGCGCCATGATTTCCTGGATCAGCCCCGGCAGTCCCTCCCCGGTGACCGCGCTGACCAACCACACCGCCTTGCCAATCGCCTCGGCGAGTCGATCGCGTGCTTCGCCGGATCCCGGCAGTTCGCCTTTGGTGACGACCACCAGTTCTTCTCGCTCGGCGAGAGAGGCATCATATTCGCCCAGCTCCGAGCGGATTGCATGGTAGTTCTCAATCGGGTCCGTTTCATCGATCGGCGTCGGCTCGACGAGATGGACCAACACCCCTGCCCGCTCGACGTGCCGCAGAAACTCGTGCCCCAAGCCGACCCCGTCGCTGGCGCCTTCAATCAACCCTGGGATGTCAGCCAGCACGAAGGAACCTCCGTCCTGGAGGTCGACGAAGCCGAGGTTGGGGTGTTTGGTCGTGAACGGGTATTCGGCGATTTCGGGACGGGCGCTGCTCACCCGGCTGAGCAAGGTGCTCTTGCCGGCGTTCGGCTTTCCCACCAATCCGACGTCAGCGATCGAGCGCAGTTCGAGAATCACCCGCCGAGACTCCCCCGCTTCGCCGAGGGTCCGTTGGCGGGGGGCCTGGTTGGTGCTGCTTTTGTAGCGGGCGTTGCCGTGGCCCCCTTTTCCTCCCCGCGCCACGACGCATCGGTCTCCGGGGCGGACCAGATCCTTGATGACGAATCCGTGCTCGGCATCGACCACCGTGGTTCCGGGGGGAACTGCCAATTGTTGATCGCGCGCGGTGCGGCCGTGACGGAGGGAGCCTTGCCCCGGCTGGCCGTTGGCGGCGCGGATGAATTTCCGATTGCCAAAGGCAGCCAAGCTGTTCACCCCATGCTCTGCGAGCAACACGATGCTCGCCCCGTCCCCGCCGTCCCCACCGTCTGGGCCTCCTTTGGGGACATACTTTTCCCGGCGGAAGCTCATGCATCCGTCGCCGCCTTTGCCGGCGTGCAGTTCGATTTGGACGCGGTCGACGAACATGGGTGCAAGATTGCAGGAAGGGACAAACAAAAAACGGCTGACCCGAATTCGATCGGGGCAGCCGCAAAGTCAGGCGTATCGTGCGATAGGCGTATCGTGCGATAGGCCGATCCTGCGATAGGCCCAGCGGTCAGCTGGCCAAGGAATCGACGTTGACCCGTCGCCCTTTTTGGTCAAAGCAAACCTGGCCGTCGCTGAGAGCAAACAGGGTGTAGTCGTTTCCCATGCCAACGTTGCGACCGGGACGAAATTTCGTACCCAGCTGGCGAACGAGGATATTGCCGGCGGTGACCTTTTGGCCACCAAAACGCTTGACGCCTCGACGCTGCGCGTTGCTGTCGCGACCGTTGCGACTGCTGCCTTGACCTTTCTTATGTGCCATCGGAATCAGTTGTTCGGGGAACCGGTGAATGCTGTTGCGAATCGTGGAATTTATCGAAACAACCAGCGGTAATCAAGCCGTTCGTCCAGCCCGTATTGTTCCAGCACATACATCTGTTCGGCGGTGTCGTCGTAGGCGGGGACGCCGAAATGAATCTTGTCCTCGGTCTGCTGCATCGCGTCCCCGGGGCGGTAGAAATTCAGCGACAGCGCTTTCTTGCGATAGGGTGCGTCTGCTTCCGGCCCGTCCTGTTCAAAGGCGTTGGTCAATCCGAACACATTGACCGTGAGGAAGTCGATGTCGGGATCGACGTCTTCCCAGGTGGCCACCCCCCAGACCCCAGGCGCCTCTGGGTCGCTGGAGCGGGGGATCTTGACCGAGGAAATCTCAACGCTGTTGTGCAGCGGAGCGGTGATCTTTTCGCGGTTCGCGATCTTCTCTTTGGCCGTCGGCAGGATTCGGTCGACGACCTTCTCTCCGGAGAGGTGATTTTCCAGGACCATCATGGGGAAGGCGCGCCGCGAGCTGTAACTGACCGATTCGACTCGCCGGTAAACGTCCGACCCGGCGAGCTCATCGGCGGCCGGTCGCAGATCGTTACCGCGGTAGCGGACCCGGTAAACCATGTACCAAACCAGCTTTCGCTGCAGCCGACCATCGGGCCGCGGGATGTCAATGTAGATGTGACGCAGCGGTTTGAAGGCGAATTCCAGGCAGTAGATCTCGCGTCGATGGATGACCTGCTTGGCCATTTCGGCCAACGTCCGGCTACGCGGATCGTAATGGGGCCGCCCTTCGGGGTGATCGTCGCTCTGCCAGTTGATCTCCGGATGGGCTTCGATCAGCCCGGTGAGGGACATCGGGCCGCTATAGGTCTCTTCCGGGGCGGGGGCTGGCGGGATCACGGTCAGCACCCCGGAAGCAAACTCCGTCTGGACCTCCATCGATGGGTCCGGACCATCCTCCGGTGGCTGTGCGGTCGCGACGGTCGCGCCGAGAAATGACAGGAGTACGAATTTGTGGAGGCGTCGGGCAGCCATGACCAAAACCGTCGGTATCGTATGAGTGAAATGGACCGCGCTGCCGAACTCGGCGGCGCGGCGACCTATCGCAGGTCACTTGCTGATTGTACTTGGTCCCCGTCCGCTTCGTTTGAATCGGAGCGTTTTGCAACCTCGGGTCCGTCGGTTGGCGGCCCATCGGCTTCGGGAGTCCCTTCGCCGTCAGGGGAGCGGGTGAATTCGAACGAATTGGCGAATTGGATATCGGATCCGGCGAAGGTGTCGATCACCCCGGCGTCCATCGTGAACGTCGCCAGCGCCCGATTTCCCTGCTCGTCGGCCAAATGGATCACGACCCAACGGACGGGAACGCCCTCCACTTGGCCGTTGGCGGTGACCTGCAGCCCCAGCAGCCCCGATTCGGTCACCCCTTCGCTGGCGTCAACAAATTCGGTGAGCTGGTCGCCAAGGGACTGCCGGACCTGCTGTTCGAGGGCCGCCAGCGTCCACTGGCGGTCCTCGGGCAGGACGACCAGGGGGCGGATGTTGCACTGCGCGATGCTGCGGTCTTGCTCGATCATTCGCATCATCGCCGAGCCGGGGACGTCGCGCATCATCCGCCAACGGCGATTCATCAGGACCGAGATCCCCAGTTCCCGGCTTTTCAATGCGACCAACGTACGCTCGGCCGGAACTGGCTCGGTGATCTGCAGCGGGCGCGGGGAGGTGGGCAACGCGATCGGGCTCTCCAGCGGTTTGCGGAGCAGCTTGATCGTCGCGGCGACATCGAATCCCGGCTTCGCTTTCCCGATTTCGCGAGTCTCATGGACCGCCATCGCCAGCCAACGACAGAAGCCTAGGTGGCGGTCGAAGGTCAGCTTGCCGGCGATGCGGAGCTTGGTCGGGACGCCGTTGACCGTGCCGTCGATGTTGCCTGCCAGGCGAATCTTCGCCTCCGACTCGGTCAGCTCAACCAGCTCCCCCTGCACGTCGTTCGATTCCACCGACGACAGGTTCAACAGCGAGCGGACCGCTTCGGACTCGGTGGGGAACGTGGAACCAACGCGTACCGCAGACTCTGGGAGCAACCGGTCGACGGCCATGCTCGATGCCGGGACTTCCAACAGATCCAGCTCTTGGTGGCTGAAGTAGTCGTCCACGGCATAGATCGTCTCCGGGAGCGTCTCGCGGCGGACGACCGTTTGACGGGCGCCATCGCTCAATGCCACCTGATGCTCGTCGCGGTTGAGCCGGCGCCGGCTCGTCGCCTGATGGTAGTAACGCTCGGCGGCGGTCACCAGTGACCCTCCGGCTGCTCCTTCGGGCAACCGGTAACGTTCTTCGTAATCGAACACCGCCCGGCTTGTGAGCGGGAACTCGGACGTCCGCTTTTTCGACGCCGGTGAACGCTCGGGAACATGGACGTTCCCTTTGACGTCCATCTCCAAGCGAACGCGGAACAGTTGTCGCTGTTGGTCAACCCGCAGGGAAACCTCGCTCTCAGCCAACCCCGCTGGCGGCTCCGGCTTCTCTGCCGCGACCCCGTTTGGAGCGATTGCCGTTAACGCCCCAGGGGAGGCGCCCGCCAGGGCGAGCAAGCTCGAGCGGCACAGGAACCGCCTGCGAGTTTCCGGCGCCGACGCATTCGATCGGGGGCCGGGGGTGCTCAGTCGGTGTGCGGTCATGGACAGGAATTGAGTCGAAGGTCGTCAACGCGTCAGAAATACTCCACTCTGTAGATCGGCCCTGAGCGCGAACCGATTGACCTCAATTCGGTCGCCAGCGTCAGATTCACCGAGGGCTCGGGTCGCGTTTTGAAACGGATGTCTCAAAACGAGAAACCCAATCCTACAAAAGTGATTGAAAATTTTACAATTTGGCGAGACTCTTTGGCAGTTTCCCGGTCGGTTGGAGGGACTCATGGACAGGCGTATGCGTTGGGGATTTTCCGGCTCCGCAACGATTTCTCGGTCGCAGCCCAATATTTTCCGTTTTTGGCCCCGAATTCCCACAGTTGGTCCGCTGTGCGCAGTGAGCTGCCACCGGACCGTCGGAACTGACGTCGGAACGGGTAGGATCGTCGGTGCGTATGAATGAATGAACCACGTGGCAAGGAGCCATGGGGAGCTCGTCACCATCGATCGGTTGTCGCCCTTCAGGGGCGGCGGTCGGGTTCAGGTGGCGACCGGAACGAAGTACCGTCCGAGGGACAGGGCGATTTCCGGGTGAGAGGCCCCCGCCGAGCAATCCGCCGGGGTTGCAGGGAACTGGAGACCGGTCAGGGGACCAGCACTGGGAGGAAGGCAGATGCACAACGAGTATCGCGATTCGAAGATTCGGGCACTTCGAGATCAACTGACGCGATTTGCGCCGAAGGGGAAAAAGGTTGAGCAGGCCGAGTTGGCTGAGAAGCTGCATGGGGAGATCGAGCCGGATCGGGCCTATGCGTTCGATTACCTTTGTTTTCGAATCACGAATTATCGCCCCGAGCAGCCGAGCCGGCACAACATCGCCGCGTCCGATTTGAAGCACGACCTGCGGCTACTGGTTGAGGATCTGAGTAACTCGGCGGAGTTGACGGTCGAGGAGGCGGGGGAGCCGGTTCACACGGTTGAGCAGCTGAGCCGCATGTTCAATGTCTCCACGAAGACGATCAGCCGCTGGCGGGCGTCCGGTTTGGTCAGCCGGAGGTTCCTGTTCGCCGGCCGGAAACGGGTCGGGTTCTTGCACAGCAGTGTCGAGAACTTCGCGACCCTCAACCGGGACAAGATCCGTCGTGGGGAGCGATTCAGTCAGCTGTCGGAGGACGAAAAGAGCGAGATGATCGAACGGGCTCGGCAGCTCGTCGAAGGGGGCGCCAGTTTCACCGAGGTGATCCGGCAGCTGTCGGCCCAGATGCATCGCAGTCCCGAGACGGTGCGGTACACGCTGAAGAACTTCGATGCCGACCATCGGGCGGTGGCGATTTTCCCAGATCACCGGGGGTCGCTCAGCGAAGACGACAAGCGGGCAATCTACAAATTGCACGCCCGCGGGTTGAGTTTGGGGCAGCTCAGTCGGCGGTTCAAGCGGACGCGGGGCACCATCTCCCGGATCCTGCTGGAGGTACGGATGCAACACGTCATGGAATTGCCGGTCGACTATATCTACAACCCCGACTTCGAGGACCTTTCGCGCGAAGCGGAGTACCTGGGGCCGCCCCCGGCGCCGGCCGCGGCGCCGCGAAAGGCGCGTGCCCCGAGCGACTTGCCCAGTTACCTGGCCGCCCTCTATGACGTTCCCTTGTTGAGCCGCGAACAGGAGTACCACCTGTTCCGCAAGATGAATTACCTCAAGCACAAGGCAAGCCGGCGGCGCGAACAACTGATGGAGTCGGCCCAGGTCAAGAGCGAGGCGTTGGACGAGATCGAAGCTTGGTATGACGAGGCGGTTCGGGTGAAGAATCGGATCGTGCAAAGCAACCTCCGGCTCGTCGTCTCGATCGCCAAACGCCACCTTTCCGGCAGTGAGGACTTTTTCAACCTGATCAGCGACGGCAACATGTCGCTGATCCGGGCGGTAGAAAAGTTCGATTACTCTCGCGGCAACAAGTTCAGTACCTACGCTTCGTGGGCGATCATGAAGAACTTCGCGCGGACGATCCCCAGCGAATTTAAGCATCGCGACCGGTTCCGCACGACCACCGAAGAGCTGTTCTTGACTCGCCAAGACGAGCGGCTCGATCCGTATATCGAAGAGTCTGTGCAGCGCCGCCGCCAGCGAGAGCTGTCGAAGATCCTCAACCGGCTCGATGAACGCGAGCAGCAGATCATCACCGCCCGCTTCGGACTTGGCCGCGGCAGCGAACCGTTGACGCTCAAGGAGGTCGGTGAGGAAATGGGGGTGACCAAGGAGCGGATCCGCCAGCTCGAAGCGCGGGCCCTGGTCAAGCTGCGCGAGGCGGCTGACGAAGCCAAGATCGACCTCGAACTTGGGTCCCTCTGAAACCATTCCCTTCGTGACGCCCATCACCGACTCGGCTGATGAGGCGCGTGGAATCAACCGATGCGCCGCCGTCGGCTTCACGGGCTCCGCAGCAATGTTGGTGTCGTGATGACGCCCGTGGCAACAGGGCCTTACAATGGAACGCGGCGGCGCTCAGCGCCCGTTTGCCATGACTCAGCGCCCGTTTGCCATGACTCGGCGCCCGGTTGCCATGATACCGTTTGCCAAAAATCCGGCGAGGTTGAGAGATCCCATGAGGTTGAGAGATCCAATGAATCGCGTATTCGCTCCCCTGTCCCTTTCTCTTGCCGCCGCACTGCTCCTCCTTGCCCCGCTCCCGGCCAGCTTCGCGGAATCGAGCTATCCCCGCGGCGAACTGTTGGTTGAACCGGCCGAGTTGGCGAAATCGGGCGAGGCGGACGGTTGGACAATCCTGGACGTCCGCGGCGAGGATGCTTATGACGCCGGTCACATCCCCGGTGCCCACCGCATCGATCACGGGGAATGGAAGGCTGCATTCGACGAGGAGGCGGTCGACCACTGGAGCCGTCGGATTGGGGAAATGGGGATCGACGCCGACTCCACCGTCGTCGCGTACGATGACAATCAGCTGAAGGACGCTGCCAGGATTTGGTGGATCTTGCGGTATTGGGGTGTCGCTGACGTGCGGCTGCTCAATGGTGGCTGGAAGGCTTGGCGGGCCGGGGACGGGTCGATCAGCCAGGATGCTCCTGTTCAAACACCACCGGTCTCCTTCCAGGCCCGCGCGCAACCGGAGCGGCTGGCGACCAAGGAAGAGATATTGCAGAGCCTGCCGGCGAACGGGCTGCAGATTGTCGACACCCGTTCGGAAGCGGAATACTGCGGGACCGATCCGCGAGGTAATGCACGCGCCGGAGCGATCCCCGAGGCGATGCATCTGGAGTGGAAGGAACTGATCGACCCGGACTCCGGCCGGCTCAAGTCGGCGGAGGAGATCAAGCGGCTGTTTCAGCAAACCGGGATCGATTTGAACGAGCCGGTCGTGACGCACTGTCAATCGGGAGGCCGGGCTTCAGTCATGGCCTTCGGATTGGAGCTGATGGGAGGCCAGCAGGTCGGGAACTACTATCCGG
The DNA here is from genome assembly GCA_964462125.1 of uncultured Pirellulaceae bacterium. Lineage (GTDB taxonomy): Bacteria > Planctomycetota > Planctomycetia > Pirellulales > Pirellulaceae > JAWLFY01. The sequence goes on from CAYWXT010000127.1 coordinate 9,259, forward strand.
GTTGGAGCGAGTGGGGCAACCTGGAACGCACGCCGGTGGACACGCCGGCGGAGAAATGATTTACACTCTGCCGGGAACGGGGCTGGCTATCTGCCGCTGAGCCGGCTCCCTTCGCATGCAGAGTCTTGTGGACCGATGGTATCGCCGCAGCTTCCCGATTACGGCTGTTTTCCACGCTGGCCGGAGAACGGTCAGGGATGGATTCATCCCGACGATGTCACGACCGTCACTCGCTACGTTCCCAGCGAGCGGGTGATGCGACGGGAGCGATTTGACGGCACGTACTACCACTACCGCTACGGCGCCGTTCAATTCCGGCTCCGCCCCTGTTTGTGGCTGCGAGTGAAGGCCGAGGGAATCGACGTGGGGGATCCGGTCGAGACGACCGGGACGGGATTGGATCGCGAGCTGTTTGTCGCCGAGGTTTGCGGGATGTACTTCGTCCGCCGCAAAGGGCGTATTCTGTACCGGCTCCGGCGTTCCGGGTTTCTGGTGCCGCAGCTCTACACCGCGGATCATCTGCGGTTGTTGGTCGACAAGTCGCGGATTCGTTCGGGAGAGATGGAGCACCCCGCGCCGAGTTGGGATGACCGTTCGCCACAGGAGCAACGGCTGAAGTTGGAATGACCCCTATCGAAGGAGAGAACCAGAGATGATGCAGCTCGGATTCGTCAGCGCGATCCTGCCCGATTTGAACCTCGATGAGGTGCTCAGCACCGCTGCGGAGTTGGGCTATGACTGCGTGGAGTTGATGTGTTGGCCGGTGGGCAAGGCGACGCGGCGTTATGCCGGGGTAACGCACATCGACGTCTTGGATTTGGACATCACGGCGATTGGGGAGTTGGTGGATCGCCATGGCGTTTCGATCAGCGGCCTCGGTTACTACCCCAACCCGTTGACTCCGGACGCGGAGGAAGCGGAACGGTCGGTGCAGCATCTTCGCGACGTGATCACGGCCGCGGCGACGCTGGGGATTGGACGGGTCAATACCTTTGCCGGCCGCGACTGGACCAAGAGTATCGACGACAACTGGCCGCGGTTTGTCGAAACCTGGACGCCATTGATTCGTCACGCGGAAGAGAAGGGCGTACGGGTCGGGATCGAGAACTGTCCGATGCTGTTCACCGCGGATGAATGGCCGGGGGGAAAGAACCTGGCGATCAGCCCGGCGGTCTGGTGCCGGATGTTCGAGTCGATCCCCAGCGACCACTTCGGGCTCAATTACGACCCCTCGCATCTGGTCTTTCAACAGATGGACTACTTGGCCCCGATGCGGGATTTCATCGACCGCATCTTTCACGTCCACGCCAAGGACGTTCGGGTCGACCCGCACCGGCTCGACCGGGTCGGAATCCTGGCCCACCCCAACGACTACCACGCGCCGAAGCTTCCGGGGATGGGGGACGTCGATTGGGGGAAGTTTTTCTCCGTGCTGACCGATACCGGCTATCGCGGCCCGGTCTGCGTCGAGGTGGAGGACCGTGCATACGAAGGATCATTGGAGGATCGAACGTTGGCGCTGCGTCAAAGCCATACGTTCCTGCGAAATTTCTTGCCGAAGTCGAACGAATCTTAGGCAAGTCGTTCCGTTTGGTGCATCCTTCGCTTTGATGAACTTATGGGATCGATAATGAGCTGCCAAGGCTTTCAGAACGCGTCACCCAGGTTGACCGTCTCTTTGCCGTTGCGCGAGCCAAGTGCTCCCCAGACGCCGAAGGGACTTTCGCCTCCGAAGGCACCGGCGGAAAAGTCTGAGTCAGCCCCGGCGGCAGTGTAGGGACCTGAGTTCTGGTTACCAGCATCGATGCTGTCGGTGGCGAACTGCACCGAGCCGTCGGCCATGACGATATTGATCCCACCGGTGTGCCGGCTGCCGGCGGAATAGATTCCGAACGAACCGCTGCCGCCGTTCATGCAGCTGGGACCATTTGGTGGCATCACCGTGTTGAAGCCCGTGAAATGGGGCAGACCGTCGTTCCACTGCAGTCCCCGAGGGGTCCCGCCATTGGGTCCAGACATCTGCGCCGAATCTGCGTAATATCGGGCGTCGGTTGGGTTGACAACGGTTTCCCGACACTCGGCGGGAACCTGAGAGACACGAGGCCCCACGTTGATCGCGGCACCGGCGTTGATTTCCCGCATTCCCGCATCGACCACGAACTCACCCAGGGCGATTGTGTTCGATTGACCGTCGACAATGTCACGAAAGCGGATGAAGTAGCGTGCCCGGAAGGCGCCCCGGTTTCGCTCATCGCCAAATCCGCCGTGAGTGCCGCGCACCGCATCCCCGACGCAGGCGGCGTAGTTCAATCGGGCGCGCTGGTTTCCCCTTCGAACGCGGCCCGTATCACTCGGGCACAAATACCCCGGGACCTGCACCCGCCACGGCTCGTAAACTCCAACATAAGGTGACGGTCCGAACGCTGGCCAACTACCGTCGGGCAGGGGGCCGGCACCGTCGGACAGCTGATTCGAGATCTTGTCGTACAGAGGATCCTGCTCGATGAACGGGAGGACTGGGATGGTCCAGGCAAGCCGCAGTCGATTGTGCAACCGGGCGTTTCCTCCTGCGTGCCCGCCACCCTCGCTCCAGCGATCGCCCGAGGTTCCAGCGGACTGGCTGGGGAGTGTATTGTAGGCGGAATGGTAATTGTGCAATGCCAGGCCAAGTTGGCGCATATTGTTGCTGCACTGCATCCGCCGGGCCGATTCCCGCGCCGCTTGCACGGCCGGTAGCAGCAGCCCCACTAATACGCCAATGATGGCGATGACGACGAGTAACTCCACCAACGTGAAGGCGTGCCGCGACAACTTCAGTTCGCGCATAACCATACTCTCGAATAAGGAGAAAGCGACCATCAGGCCGGGGACACCCCAGTCATCCGACCACGAAGCAACGGTTTACAAATCAGCAGCCGCGCGACGGTGTCGATGTCCTCGCGAGAGTCGGCTTGTCAAAGCGTGATTGATTAGCGATTTGCGGGATCTTCCATTTCCGCTTCCTGCTCCATCTCGTAATCCATCAGCTCCTCCATCTCCTCCTCGGTCGGCTCCGGCATCAATTCTGTCTCGTTGCTACCGCCGCAGCCAAGCATGAGCGCGCTGGCGGTTCCAATTAGCAGGCACGCGATTGTTCGTATCATCGTGGTCCTCGTGAAAGATACTGCAGAGTCTAGCGATGGGTGAAAACAGACGGTCATCGGACGAACGATCCTCTCGATCGCAGACCCGATACTGTACCAGACCCGGCAGTCAGGGGGCAAGTTTTCGGTGGTTTTTTTGAAAGGGTCTTATGCGAGCATGCAACGGGCGGAGATCAACGGGCGCACTTTTTGACCCCCTCCCATCTCGACAACGGCGCGAGGGGGGTGCGGTGAAGTTATTTTCCGGTCCCGGTCGCTCCTAAGCGTATGCCCATCTCGAACTCGCCCAGAGCCGGCGACCGGTGTCGGCTCTGGGCGTCGATTCAACGCCAAAGGACGCGTCGTTTCAAGGCGCGCTGGTTCGAAACGGCTGCATCAGAAGACGTCACCCAGATTGACCGTCTCTTTGCCGTTGCGCGAGCCGAGCGCTCCCCAGACACCGAAGGGGCTTTCCCCTCCGCGTGCTCCTGCGGAAAACGCCGAGTCGGCTCCGGCGGCGGAGTAGCCACCGGAGTTTTGATTTCCAGCATCAACACTGTCGGTGATGAACTGGACAGAGCCGTCGGCCATCACGATATTGATCCCGCCGGTATGCCGACTGCCGGCGGTATAGATTCCGTACGAGCCGGTACCATTGTTCATGCAGCTGGGACCATTCGGTGGCATCACGGTGTTGAAACCACTGAAGTGGGGCAGGCCGTCGTTCCACTGCAATCCCCGAGCGGTTCCCTGATCGACCCCGGACATCTGTGCCGAATCGGCGTAGAAGCGGGCGTCGTCCGGGTCGGTGACCGTTTCGCGGCACTCGGCCGGCACCTGGGAGGTGCGATTCCCGACGCGGATCGCGGCGCCAGCGTTGATCTCCCGGAGCCCCGCATCGACGACGAACTCGGCCAAGGCGAGCGTGTTGGCTTGCCCGTCGACGACATCTTTGAATCGGTGGAAGTAGCGAGCCCGAAACACGCCACGATTTCGCTCATCGCCAAATCCGCCGTGAGTGCCGCGCACCGCATCCCCGACGCACGCCCCGTAGTTCAAACGAGCCCGTTGGATCCCACGCTGGACTCGGCCGGTGTCACTGGGACAAAGATACGTGGGGACCTGCGTCCGCCAGGGATCGTAATGGCCGATCCAGGGACGGGGGCCGAACGCCGGCCAGGTATCATCGGGCGGATTCAGGCCTCCGGTGGTGTTGTCGACGAAGGGATTCGAAATCTTATCGTACAGTGCGTTCTGTTCGAGGAACGGCAAAATCGTAACGGTCCAGGAGAGACGCACCGCATTGTGTGACCAAGCAGCCCCACCTGCATGGCCTCCGCCCTGGCTCCACCGATTGCCCGAAGTTCCGGCCGACTGGCTGGGGAGCGAATTATAGGCGGAATGGTAGTTGTGCAGGGCCAGCCCCAACTGCCGCATGTTGTTGCTGCACTGCATTCGCCGAGCCGCCTCCCGGGCCGTCTGGACGGCCGGCAACAGCAAACCGACCAGCACGCCGATGATGGCGATGACCACGAGGAGCTCCACCAGCGTGAAGCCACGTTGCGAGCGTTTCAAGTCTCGCATGATACACCTCTCAAAAGTCGATCAGAAAAAGGGAAATAGAGCACGACCCTCCGGGCCGTTGACACCCGTCGGCGGGCGGGGGCCGACAAACAACACGAAAGCCCAAAATAGAGGGACCTCCAGTCGACCAGTTTCAGAACAAAAAGATCAAGTTCAAAACTGGACTGTGGTCACACAGACCCCTCTGATCAGGCACCGATGAAGGGTAAATCAACGGACGGTGCACGTTGCCGACGATCGATTCGCCCGACCGCCATCACCGAGCGTACCAGAGTTGGGGGGGCGAACGCAAATTTTCTGGATTTCGGTGTCAACCCCGCTCCGCCGGACGCCCCCCTTTTTCCTTGGTCGACGTCGTCCACGCCGTGCCGATTTGCCGCAGGATCTCCGTGGTCCGCTCCACCGCTCCGGGATCGATCGTATGTGGTCCGTCGAATGGGTAAAACTCGACCGCGACCCCTCGCTCGATCAACCGATCGCGGAGCGTTTCGGCACTCGAAAAAGGGAGAATCGGGTCGAGCTTTCCATGAGACTGGAACACCACCGTCGACGTCAGCCGAGGGAATAACGGCTCCCAAGCGTCACCACATATCAGCGTCCCCGAGAATTGGAACAGACCGACCGGCGGTGCCATGGGGCCACGGAGCGAGGCGTCCATCGCCAGCATGGCCCCCTGGGAAAACCCTCCCAGGACCAACGGTGTCGCGCTGCCAGCGAGCTCGTCAGTGATGCCACCGATCGCGTCACAGAGCAGTTCACGGGCTGCGTCGATTTCCGGAGGGTGCTCGTCGTGGAGCTGATCGAACGTCTCGGCGTGCGCCAGTTCTGCCAACCGGGCCATGTTGATCGGCCACCACGCCCGCCCGTCCGGCATGCCGAATTCAGCCAAATCGTTGCGGGCAGCCGGAAAGACAAAACGAAAGACCCCCGCCGCTTCGCCCAAACGATCGATCCACTCCAGCGACAAACCGGCCAGGTCGTGCCCGGGGGCGCCATAACCGTGGCAGAGGATCACGGCGATTCTCGGGCGTTCGCTCCCATCGACGACGATGCAATCGAGCGAACCGTAACGGATTTGGCGGGGAGTGGAGGGCATGGGGTTCTTTGTTCTTTGTTCTTTGTTCTTTGTTCTTTGTTCGTCGTTCGTTGTTCGTCGTTCGTTGTTCGTCGTTCTTTGTTCGTTGTTCGCTGGCCGGGGGGGTGGTTGGTCAGGGGGCGGAGGTGGGCATCCCG
>CAYWXT010000128.1:0-15146 GCA_964462125.1 uncultured Pirellulaceae bacterium
AAGTTGATGCCGCTTTCGATCAACAGCTTCGGCAGGTCGCTGTACTCCTCGACGTCCCGCTTGAGGACCACGCGGACCGCGTCGTCGCCCGGTTCGGTTCCTTGTACCTTCTCGTGACCGGCCAGTACCGATTCGATCGCCGGCATCTGGTCCCGATCCGCGGGCTGGACCACCAACACGGTATGCTCGCGGACCATTCGGATCACGTCGCGAACCTCGGCATTGTGCTTCAGTTCCCCCCGATCGATGATCCCGACCTTGTTACAAACATCCGCCAGCTCCGGCAGAATATGGCTGCTGACGATAATCGTCTTGCCGGTCTGGCCAAGTTTTCGCAGCAAGTTCCGCATTTCGATCCGAGCTCGCGGATCGAGTCCCGAGAGGGGCTCGTCGAGCAGCAACACCTGCGGGTCGTGGAGCAGGGTTCGAGCCAACCCCAGCCGCTGGGTCTGGCCTCGCGAGAGGGTGTTGGCGTAGGCGTCGCGCTTGAACTGCAGATCGACCACGTCGAGCATCTCATCGACCCGTCGGCGGCGTCCCTCTCCCCCGATCCGATACGCCGCGGCGAAGAACTCCAAATATTCCACCACCGTCATGTCGTCGTAGACACCGAAGAAGTCAGGCATGTAGCCGACCAGCCGGCGGATCTCTTTGGGCTGCGTGTGGACCGAATGGCCGCACACATACGCCTCCCCCCAACTCGGCTCCAACAGTGTGGCGATGATCCGCATCATTGTCGTTTTTCCGGCGCCGTTGGGGCCGATGAATCCGAACAGGTCGCCGCCCTGCAGATCGAGGTCAATGGCCCGGATCGCATAGGCATCCCCGTACTTCTTGGTTAAGTCGACGGTCTTGATCACGAATGGGGTACTTCCAGGAAATAGGGATCGCTCGTGGGGGGCGCGTCTCAGCGGTCGGCGTTGGCGGACTCGACAGGCAGGATCAGACGGATCATCGCAACGCTTTGTCCCGGCCACGACGCCGACGAGGGGCCAGGCGCCGAGGAGGGATCAGGCACCGAGGAGCCACCGGCGCCCCCTTCACCCCCGTCCACCGTCGCCACCGAGAGCTGCGTGAGCGGTTCGGCCAGACGCCCGACCAGCATGCATCGATCCTCGGTCAACAGCGGGCTGAGGTCCAAAAAACTCAAGGGGACGTGCCGCAGTGTCGTGTAGCGTCTGCCCCCGGCCGCTTGGTGGAACATCAACATCTCGGCGATCCGCGCCGGGTCATCGACATTCAACGGATCCCACGCCTCCCCTTCGGTCGACTCCTCGATCGCCCGTTGTCTCGACAAGTGCCAGCGAAAGTTTTTTTGACGCAAGTTTCCAAGCGAGTCGATCCGCGCTCCGGCGGGAAACCGCGTCGGCAGCAAATACGCCCAATCGCGATAGACCAGCATGCCGTCGAGCAGATCGAATGGCAGGGGATTCGTCAGGCGTCCCTCCAACAGTTCGCTGCCGCGGCGCCGGGTGACCACGACCTCCTCCTGCAAATCGGCACGGAAATGGAACTGCGTTGACAACGACTTGCTGCTCCGCGGGGCAATGGGCAGCTCGCGAACCGACCCGGCGGTGTCCCGGCCTGCGACACGGCGGCCCAGCTCGACCGTGTAGGCTGGCATCCGAACGTCCTCGCCCGCCAGCTGAACCCCGCCGAACGCAGCTCCCGGCCAGCCAAACGGCGCTGTCACCATGCCGCCGATGCGCTCGCTGATCGAGTCCAGCCTCCCGCCCGCCTCGACCGTCACGTCGACCCGACGGGCAGGGTGCGAATAGAGGTAACTCCAGGCAAAACCGCGGCCCTGATTTGCAATGCTGTCGATGTCAACAATCTCCAGCCGGTTCAATCCGAGTGTCGAATCGACACCCTCGCCACCAATCCCGCGGGGCTTGGCTTGCAGCACAAGCCAGATCGAAACGACAGCGATGACCGCGGGGAACGTGATCCATCCAAATGCCGGGCGCCGGAGCACCCGATTGATCAACCAGTAATCGAACGGTCCGATCAAGGCGACCAACCCCAGCACGATCAGGGTGATGATCGAAAACCGGAAAGGCCGCTTGGTCTCGAACTGGTCAAGCGTCGCCCGCGTTTGCCCTGCCAAGTCATTGAAACCGGTTGCCCGACTCGGGACGGCAGCGTTCGACTCGGGCTGCGTCAGGGTTTCGCCGGTCAGCCGGACAATCATCTCGAGTCGCTCCGGCCACTCGGCCATCGGCGGCCGATGCAGATCATGGGCCACCACCGTCACCCGCCCCATTCCAACCAAGTACTCCTCCGCCAGCGTCGCCCGCTCCCGGCGAGTCGTCCGACCACGGATCAGCTGCCGCCCGGTCGATGGCAATTCCACCCCGGCGAATGATGCCAACGGAGTCCCGCTCAACATGTACGTCTCAAAGCCGGACGGCTGCAACCGTGTCATGGCCAGTTCGTCCGGCTCGATTGGCAGCAAGCGGTACAGCCACGGGGCCGCGTCGAGCAACGCCGGAGCCGACTCGCCGAGACAAATGAGCAACTGCCCGCCACCATCGACCCAATCAGCCACCGCTGACGCTTGATCGTCATCGAGCCCCCCAAGCAGATCCCGACCGGCGTCGTTGATCAACATCAAATCGACGCCGTCATAGCCCAGCACCGCATCGGGAAGCTCTCCTGGAGATTGCGGCATCGACACAGCCACTTGGGCTTCCCGCCCCAGAAGCTCATTGGCCCCCACCGTCTCGACCCCCATCGGATCGCCCAGGGCGAGCACCCACGGCATCTCGGGCGGAACCTGCGACGCTTCCCGGGCTGGCGATCCAAACTCGGGAAATCGCGTTCGAATCTCGTTGCCGCCCCCCCCGCGAATCACCAACGGGACCGCTTCGCCACCCGGAATGCAGTAACCAAAACGCCCCGATCCGCGATCCGGGCTGGGCTCGGCATCCGCCGGCCACTGGCGATAGATCGTCCGGGTCCCGTCACCATCGACCGTCTCCAACGACAATCCTTCTAGCGACAATACGCCCTCGCCTCCAGCAACAATCCCGTCCGCGGACGACTTATCGAATCGTACCGTCGTCCAGCAGCCGATGCGGTAGTGCCCCGTGATCCCCACGACCACCCCCGACGACTGCTCCGCCGTTCCTTCGGCACGCGCGCCGGTGACCAGCAGCGAGCTCACCAGCAGGGCGCAGCAAAATCGCCCGAGTCGACGAAGGCAACTCGGATTGGGCGGAGACAAGGATGCGGATGACTCGGTCACGGTTTCTCGCTCTGGGGGCAAACGCAGACCAAACGGCGGCAACCGGGGCATCCTTGGCCGTATTTCTTGGCAAGCGCCTCGACTAAATCGACGTCAGCCACGTTGGCGATCGTCACCAGCCACGCGATCACGTCCGCGAATTCCTCCGCCAGGTTTTCCTGGTCGTCCCCGCGGAGGGCCGCCGCCAACTCTCCGACCTCCTCCATCAGCCACATGAACGTCCCGTCGACGCCTCGCTCCACGTCCTTGTCAAAGTACATACGCCGGATGTGGCGTTGGAGATCACCGATGGATAAATCGACCGGGGGGGCGGGGCCGGTCGCCCCAGGCTCCTGGGAGTCGTGATCGGTGGTCGTCGGCTTGTCGGTCATGTCGCTCGTGGATCGTCGCAGTTGTGGGGCATTCATCCGATCGGTGCTGGCACACGGCGATTGTAGCGAAGCGTCCTTTCGGATGAGACGCCCAGTCGAGCGGGCCCCAGGACGGGTCCCCGCGGTGAGCCGGTTCTACTACAGTGGTCCCGATCGAGCCATTTTTTTGAAGCGGGGTCGTTTGCCGTGACCGCTGATCTCCCGAGCAAGCCCGCGTCGTCCGCGAGCGAGTTTCATCGCTATCCGCTCTATTCCCCCAAGTTCTGGCACGGGATGCGGCCGATGACCTGGGCCGCCCTGCTGCAGCAAGGCGGGATGCCCGATTGGTCCCGTCTGTTGACCGCCGCGAGTGTGACGTTGACCACGCCAGTGAACACCGCCGGGGCGTGGCTGCAGCGCGCCTGGTTCGGACGCCGCTTGGCCGAGGCAGAACTGCATGGCCCACCGGTGTTTATCATCGGGCACTGGCGAAGCGGGACGACGCTGCTGCACGAATTGATGGTGCTCGACGAGCGGCTCAGCAGCCCCTCGACATTCCAATGTTTTGCCCCACACCACTTCCTGGTCTCGGAATGGTTCTTCCGGCGCTTCGCCAGCTGGTTGCTCCCCGGAAAGCGGCCGATGGACAACATGCGAGCCGGCTGGGATCGCCCCCAAGAAGACGAGTTCGCGCTGCTGAATCTCGGCCTGCCCTCTCCCTACCGCCAAATCGCCTTCCCAAACAACGGACCGGTCGATCTGGACTACCTGACCCTCGACAACATCTCCCCGGAAGCTCGCGAGGCGTGGATGCAAGCGCTCCGCCAGTTCATGCAAGCGGTCAGTGTCGCCACGGGACGGCCGTTGGTCATCAAAAGCCCCACCCATACGGGCCGAATCGGTCACCTGGCCCAAGAGTTCCCAGAAGCCAAGTTCGTTCACATCACACGCGACCCACGGGCCCTGTTCCCCTCCACCTGCCGGCTGTGGCAAAGCTTGTGGGAGGTCCAAGGATTGCAGCGCCCCAACCCCGAGCAACTGCAATCGTCGCTGGAGGAATATGTGACCGAGTGCCTGCAGCGAATGTACGATGGATTCCATCGAGCCCGGCCGTCGGTCGACCCCTCCCGGCTGATCGACATCCGCTATGAAGACCTGATCGAAACCCCCGTCGCCACGATGCGCCGGGTCTATGAAACACTTCGGCTCAGCGACTTCGAACCGGCCCAAGCCGCGGTCGAAGCGTGGGCCGAAAACGAACACCAAGCCTACCAAACCAATCAGCACCAGCTGGACGAGGCGACCGAAGCGCGAATTCGCCACCGCTGGGCTGACTACTTTTCACGCTACGGATACGAGTAACGCAACCATGACCCGAAAACCCCACACCGTTACCCTGCTCCTGGGATGCGCCCTGATGCTCGCCAGCGCCAGTTGCCGCGCTGAGCCGGAACCCGCGGCACCTGACCCCGATTCCGCCGAAGCCCTGTTGGAACAACGGTTGCCACTCGAGGACGCGCGGGAAGGGTGGATTCGCTTATTTGACGGGCACACCTTGTTCGGTTGGGAAACCACCGGCGACGCCAATTGGCAGGTCTCGGAGGGAACGATCACGGTCGATTCCGGAGACCCCGGCTTGCTCTGCACCTCCACCGACTGGCACGACTACGAGTTGACGCTGGAGTTCAACGCCGATCCAGATACCAACAGCGGCGTCTTTCTGCGAACACCGCTGCAACCGACCGATCCGGCCACCGATTGCTTCGAAATCAACATCGCCCCGGATGACAATCCCTTCCCCACCGCCAGTGTCGTCGGGCGAGTGAGAGCCGACGAGGACCAGATCCCCGAGCAGACATTTGGCCAGTGGCGGCGGCTGACGATGAGAGTTCAAGGAGACCAGTTGTCGGTCAACATCGACGGCCAACTCGCCTGTGAGGTCACCGACGAAGAAGGGCTGACCGGCGGAAGGATTGGGCTGCAAAAGAACAGCGGCCGGGTTGCCTTTCGCGATATCCGGCTCCGTCCCCTCGGAATGAAAAGCTTGCTCGATGAAGAACTCACCGGCTGGAAGCGTTACCCCGAAATGGCGGGACAGTTTGAGGCAACCGAACAGGGCGGGCTGCAGGTGACCGGTGGTAAGACGCAGTTGGAATCCCGCAACCAGTACGGTGACTTTACGCTGTTGGCCGAATACCAGATGAACCATCCGGAGACGAACTCGGGAATCTTCTTTCGCTCCATCCCCGGAGACGAGATGATGGGATACGAGTGCCAGGTCAACGACGAGATGATCGACGGTGACCCGCTGCGCCCCGCCGACGGCGGCACCGGCGGGATCTTCCGGCGGCAGGACGCCCGCATTGTGGCCGCACGCCCTGGGGAATCGAACGCCGTGCTGCTCACCGCCCGCGGCCCGCAGATCGCGGCCTGGGTCAACGGGATCCAAGTCAGCGACGTGATCGACCAGCGAGAACCGGATGAAAACCCACGCCGAGGTTTGCGGCTCGATCCCGGAACGTTGATCATCCAAGGGCACGACCCAGCAACCGACATCGTCTACCGACAACTCTCCATCGCCGAGTTCCCGTGAGCACCGAAGCCTTAGCGGCGTGCGGAGAAGCTCTTAATCGGAAAGCAACTCGCGGGCCTTCTCCGCATGCTCGACCTCGCACAACAGCGAATACTTCACCGCCCGCAATGACTGGATCGAGGAAAAGTCGCGCCGGCCGTGGTAGGAGAGATGGGTCGCAAGCCGGATCAGGGCCCCCAGGACCACGCCAGCGATGATCGACGTCGCGATGGCGACTCCGGCGGACAAGGCAGGGTCATGAACCGTCAGGAGGGAGAGCACCACGCCCAGCACCAAACCGATCGCAAAGCCATCGACCGCACCATCGACCATCGCTCGCAGCCAATCACGCCGCCCGGTGATCCGCTCAAAGAGCTGAATCCCCTCCCCGACGATCGCGGTGTGGTGCACCGGGAACCCGCGATCGCTCAGCCGGTCCACCGCCGACTGAGCCTCGCTGTATTCGTCCGTCGTTAACAGGCGGACATACTTCGGTTCCGAACCGGTTACCGGTGTTGCTGCGGCGCGATCAAGCCGCTCTTGCATCGTTGCCATCGTCAACGCTCTCACTCTGAGTGAATCCGTCTCCACATGCTCCACCCTGGCCGCCAAACGAGCAGACGCAGCAAACAATGCGCCAAAAATGCCAGCCCAATACGATCCGGCTTCGCGTGCCTTGTCACCACTTACCCCCCTCCGATTGTTGACGGAACGGCGCAAGCCGTCCGGCCTTCTTGCCACCATTCTTTGGCACTGGACGTGCACAGGGACCCACTTGCGAAGTCGAGAGTCTGTTCCGGAAAGGTCCAGGCGATCTCACGCCCTTCCCCCCTGAAAAAACCCGCCATCGACCGAAGGTGCATGAAAGCGATGAAGGAACTGACGCCCGAGCTGGAGGCGATCCTGTGCAAGCTGGCTGAGCTTTGTTGCGAGGGGGTGCGCGGGGGCGAAACGGTCGATCAAGATCGCATCAAACGGCTCGTCGGCCTGTTGTATCGCAACGGCTGGGATCGATCCAACACAGCGGGCCCACCGCTGTCGGTCTACCTGCGACACCGCGCCCAAATCCATTGTCGCAACGACGCGATGCATCACCGGGAACAATTGCAAGCGGTCACCGAGCGAATCGAGAAGGCCTACCGCGAGGCGGCCCGGGAAGCGTCGATGCCCGAGCCTCGTTGGCCGCCGGCCTGATCCAGACGTATCACGCGCGGGGGGGGCACTGCGGTGAAGGATCAAGCGTCCGTTTCAGGCTCCTGTATGAACCGTTCCAGGCTCTTCGGTCCGGTCGTTTGCAACCCCTGCTCCGCGTCGTCAAGCCGTCCCGGGGTGCTGGTGACAATGATCAGTACCGAACCTTCCTCGACCCGCTTTTCATACGTGTCCGCATCCTCTTCATCGAGCCCCCATTCGGTCGCCGGGCTCAAGAGACCGCCGGCCGCCGCGCCGGCCGCCATGCCTGCCAACGGCCCCGCGATCAAAAAGGGGCCAACCAACGACCCGATCGCCAGCGGGACGCCGGCCGCGCCGCCGATCAACGTCCCCAACCCGGCGCTGCGTCCCGTGTCGCGAACCGTCTCCTCCCCGTGATGGTGCCGCGCACCGACGTGCGGCATCTTCCCCTGGTCCCCCCGCGAAACCACCGACACCGCGTCGGTGTCGAAATCAAACTTCTCCAACACCGCCAGCCCCACTCGGGCGTCGGCCAACGAGCCGTACTCGGCAACCAGACATTGCGCATGCATCTACTTTTTCTCCGCAAACGATCGATCCTACCAGGTCCACCAGACCACGGCCGCGATGATTAAGAGGGCACCGATCAGAATGACCAAGTAGGAGCCGGCAACCAAACCGAATACGGCCGTTGGCTCGCGATCCTCCAGAAACCGCTCCTCCTCTTTCCCACGTTCGCTCGCCGGAATACTCGGGTCACTCGACTCCGGGGACGGCTGCTCGGCTGCTTTCTGCTCGGGTGCCTGCTGTTCCGTGCCGTCTTGAGCACCCTGCTCCGGGGAGCGAGATTCTTGAAATGTCATGACTTTCTCCTCGATACCGCGGCAGGAACTTGCGGCAAGGAGCAAATTGCATGCCTTGCCGTGGCGGCCAAAATCACTACAGGGGTGGTCATCTACCTGCCACCGTGTCGCTATCGCAGCCTGTCCGACGAAACCTTTTCCCAGTGGGCATTTTACGCCCTACCCCAAACCGCCACCCACAATCCCGCTCGCGTCTCCTGCTTGCCATGTCGTTGGCATCCGCTTTGCTGTGGGTAGAGCGTGCCATTCCATGGTGCAGCAGACGGTGCTGCGCCGGTAACGACGTGTCTCACAGGAACGAGGGTGTGTGCAATGACTCTTGCCGCTGAACAAGAATTGGAACATCTCGGAGAAACCCAAGGATGTGCCGATCACGACCATGACCTGATCCACGAACTCAGCCGTCGGCTCGATGGCCTCTGGCGATACGATCAATACATGGCCAACGCGGAGAAGCGCGAGGAGCTGCAGCGATTCTGGGCCGATATCAAACTCCAGGAACAGGAAAACATCCAGCGACTCAAGCGACTGGTTGCCAGTGAAGTCACAGAAGGCTGCTTCTGAACCCTTGAATTCACTCGACGCTGTTCACACCGCTCGGTTCACACCGCTCGGTTCACACCGCTCGGTTCACACCGCTCGCCGGCCCCAAGATCAATGGAAGGAAAAACATCAACGATGAGTGACACGACGGTCAAAAAGGTGAGCTCCCCTTATTCCCCTACCGGCAAAATGGGACAAAGGTACCTCGCTTCTGGTAACTCACTCTCGATGCGGCTCTGGGAAAGAGACCCGGCAGCGGCCGATCCGCAGCCGGTGCGGCGGGACTACGAAACCGTCGGCTACGTGATCGAGGGCCGGGCCGAACTGGAGGTCGAAGGGCAAACGCTGATCTTGGAAGCCGGCGACAGTTGGCTGGTCCCCAAAAACGCGGTCCACCGCTACCGGATCCTCGAGCCGCTGGTGGCCGTCGAAGCGACCTCGCCGCCGGCGCATGTCCACGGACGCGACGAGAAATGAACGCTGTCGACTCTCCCGCGGCATCCGGCTGCCGGATGCCGCAGAGAGTCGCAGTACGTTAGGGAGAATTGATGGGGGTCCAGCTCGGCGCGTCACTGGCGGGAAACGAATCCTCCGAAGCTCGCTCCACCGCGTCCGGTCCCCCGATGGTTTCTTTGAGAACCTGTTTGACCGTTTTCGTAATCGCGTCGGCTCCAATCCCTTGGTCGTTGAGCAACTCCTTCGGGGTGCCGCTGAGCGGTCGCTTGTGCACCGCCAAGCAATGGATCGGAACCGGCCGCCTCATCTGGCCCTGCGCGTCAGGGGTGGCCAGGGCGCGGCAAACCGCCTCTCCAATCCCGCCTGGGGCATAGTGGTCCTCGACCGTCACGATCGCATCGGTCACCACCGCAGCCTCCCGTAGAGTGGCCAGGTCCAACGGCTTCACGGAGTACAGATCGATCACTCGGATGGAAAGCCCCTCCTCGCGAAGCTGCTCGCATGCCTCCAACGCCTCATGGACCGTGACCCCCGCGGCAACCACCGTCACCCGGTCGCTGTCGCTGTGACGCAGCACCTTGCTCCCGCCAATCGGGAACGACTCCTGGTCGTCGTAGATCACCGGCGTCGCCCCGCGGGTGGTCCTCAAGTAGCTGATTCCGTGATGCTCCGCCATCGCCTCGACCAACCGTTCGGTCGACATCGCGTCACAGGGATACAGCACAACGCTGTCGAGGATCGTCCGGAACATGGCGATGTCCTCTAGCCCCATCTGGGAGGGACCATCTTCTCCGATGGACACGCCAGCGTGGGAGCCGACGAACTTGAGATTCGCCTCGGAGTAGGGGCTCATACGAATCTGGTCAAAGGCGCGCGTCAAAAAAGCAGCAAACGTCGAAACGAAGGGGACTTTGCGGCGCAGCGAAAGCCCCAGTGCCACCCCCGCCATGTTTTGCTCCGCCACGTACATTTCAAAGAACCGGTCCGGATACCGGTCACGAAACTCCTGCGACCGTGTCGAGTTGCAAACCTCCCCATCGAGGCTGACCAAGCCAGGAAAACGGGGAGCGATGCGACACAATGCTTTGCCGTAAGCGCTTCGGGTCGCAACCTCCTCCCCCATCCCATAGCTCGGCTCCTCGATCGCGATCGAGGAGTTCGGCGGAAGCCGTTGATCCGGGGGCCCTTGGTCGGCCGGCTCCAACATCCGGCCGCGGAGTGAAGGATCGACCTCCCCCACCTCTTCGAGTGCACCGGCCAACTGCTCGCCGTCCAGCGCCTTGCCGTGCCAACCTCCTTCGCCGGCCAGGAACGCTACACCCTTCCCCTTGACCGTCTTGGCGATGATCATCGTGGGTTGCGAATCGATCTCGTTGGCCGCTCGGTAAGCATCGAGGACCAAGGCGTGGTCGTGACCGTCTTCGACGAGAATCGAACGCCACCCGAACGCTTCGACCCGACGTCGGTAAGCGTCCAAGTCGTGCCCGTACATCGTTTCCCCTCGCTGCCCCAATCGGTTGACATCGAGCACACCGATCAGGTTGCCGAGCTTGTAGTGGGTGGCAATCTGAATCGCTTCCCAATGCGCCCCTTCAGCCATTTCACTGTCCCCGAGCAGGACATACGTTCGGTAGGGCAGACGGTCGAGGTGACGAGCATTCAGAGCCATCCCGACACCGATCGATAATCCCTGGCCAAGCGATCCCGTTGCCGCCTCGGCAAACCGAAATCGCGAGGTCGGATGGCCTTCCAATGGACTGCGGAATTCCCGGTAGCCCCTCAGCTCCTCCTCGGTGACCTGGCCAGCGGCCGCCCACAACGCGTACAGCAACGGCGAGGCGTGCCCTTTGGAAAAGACCATCCGGTCGTTGTTGGGATGGTCCGGCCGAGCCGCGTCATAGCGAAAATGACCGCCGAACATCAAATCGACCATCAACTCCACCGCCGACAGGGAAGACGTCGGATGCCCCGACCCGCTGGCACTGGTGCTGGTCAAAATCCAATGCCGTACCAACCGCGACAGTCGCTGGAGCCTTTCGATGTCCTCGGCGCTGGTCACCCCACGCTGCTTCAAGGTTTCCATGCCAGAGCCTCCCGGTTCGTGTCAAAACTTGAAACCGCTTGATCGCCGTGCAAACCCAGTGCCACACACGTTAAAACGCTGCAGTTTGCGGGCCCTTGGGCTGAGTGTTGAGGTGATCGGCCAACCATCACCCAACCCGGTAGCGCTATGGATGACGATCACCATGGCTGACAATCACCCTCCCGCTGGGAGGGCCAGACGGTGGCACCCGGGGAGATCGAGATCCGCACCACCAGGATACCCGACAACCGCGGACGGCGCATCTTGAGCATGGAGATTGGAGCGTCCAGCGCCCGGTGGCGGTTTGGACCACGAACAGCACGAAGGACTGGGGGCGGCGCGTCGCAAACCTTCGTGGTTCTTCGTGTCCCTTCCCAATGGACTGCCGATCTGTGGCGAAGAAGTCGTCGGCGAGCAGGTCAAGCAACCAGAAGCTTGGGCCTCTTCGAACCGCCAAGAAACCCCGCCGGGGCCGAATTCAGGCCGCTGCTGCGTATCACGCTCACAACGCGCGGAGCTTCAGCGGCGACGTGGTGGTCCCAATGGATCAATTCCAGGAACCCATTGTCCGAAAAAGCGGATTGCCTCTGGGTCTTGTCCCATTTCGCTGATCACATACTTGCCAAAGGCGCCACCGCCACATGCATAGTATCCAAAGGCGCCGCCACCAACCGCGACGACGCCAATCGCCCCGCCACCTAGGGCAACCAAACCGATTGCCAGGCCTCCGATGGCCAAGGCACCGACTCCGAGTCCGCCAACTCCAAGAAGTATTCCGATAGAGCATCCGCCGAGTGACAAAACACCCAAGGCCACGCCACCTAAAGCGATGAATCCGCGTGCAACGCCACCCATTGCCACGACGCCAGTGGCGATGTCCCCAACAGCGATAATCCCGCGTGCATGGCCGCGGACCTCGTTGTTGTCGGGATCGGGGCCGAGGGCAATGTCATAGAACGGAAACCCCCAGACGTACTTCGCCGAACGTTTTCGCACGCTTTGACGAGCACTGCCATGTTTCAGGGCGGCCACTTCTTGTTCCAGGGCGCCGATCCGCTGTTGCATAGGCTTGAGATCTTCAGGCACGGCACAGTTCCTTGGCGATAACGGTTATCAAACCACAGCCCACCAGAATACCCGACAGCGAGCGACCGCGCAACACTTCGCGCATCTCGAGCACGGAGATTGGAGCGTCCAGCGCCCGGTGGCGGGTTTGGACTACGAAGAGCACGAAGCGGCACGGATGCTTGTCACAGCCGACTGATTCACGCGAGCTCCGTATCGGAGGTCAGGATCGCCAGGTAATGATGGTAAGCATAAACGGGGTCTCGCTTCTTGCCGGTTGTCTCTTGCAGCACACCAGCCTTCACCAAGGTTTCGATGGCTTTCGTCGCTGTCGGTTTGGTGGTTTGCAAGAGCTCCATGGCGGATGCCAGCGTCACCACCGGCGCCTCGGGCAGCCGTTCGAATAGTCGGAGCGCATAGACAGTCGCGCCACCGCCGTCGAGCAAACGCCGCCGATCCTCATTCAGCTGCGAGAACATTCTCCCGGCCGTCTGAACGCCATCGTCAGCCGCTTCGCAAACGCACTCCAAAAAGAACATCAGCCACCCCTCCCAGTCACCTTCGCTGCGCACCCTTGCCAACCGTCGATAGTACTCGTCGCGGTGTCGTTTAAGCGGCAAGCTGATGTGGCTCTTCCGCGATTTTTAGTGGCCGCGAGCAGACGCTCGCTGGTTGCCGCTGGAATGCAATCGGGGTAGCTGCCTTCCTCGGAGCCGGATCAATCGCCGCTCACTCCCGCGCCGCAGCGGAGGTCGCAGTGAGGCACGAACGGAGACCGTAGTGGAGCGAACAGGCGGGTAGGCAGAAGCACAGCCCCCCCCCCAGCGTGCTACCTTCAGGAACGACTGTAGAAATCGTCGTCGGTAACGCCATCGCTTTCCATGAGCCCGAAGCGGCGTCGGCAGCCTTTGACGTAGCAGCTTTTAACTTCCTTATCGCCCGGCACCGGGAAGCTTACCTGTTGGCCGTCGACGACTTTTCGAAATATCTTGTGACCCCCTTTTCCAGATGCAGCGTCACAGTCAACACCAAAGCTCCGCAGGATTCTTTCCAGTTCCCTCAGTTTCAGCGATTTCCGCGCCCCCATCCCGATTGCCCTAGACTAGCGTTAATTCGCCGTCCCTATTGCCGTTCTGGAGATACTCCCTGCCGACAACTTCAGTCACGTCAATTGGCTCTTCGTGGATTTGCAGCATTCCCACGGCCTTGCCAATTCGTTCGTCAGAGTGCCCCTCCGCAAACATCCGAAAATACTCACCTGGCGCGGGGTGAAAAAGATTGTCTACGTTCTTGCTCTCCAGAACCTCCGCAATCTGTACAGCAATCGCATCCGCCAATGATTGCATTGCTTCTTCGTGCGTCTCTCCATCGCCGATCAAGTCGAATTCCAAGCAATGCGCAATCACAGCGTCGTCTTCTCTGTAGAAGAGTACACGGAGCGGAACATTGAACTCACGGCTCACACATGCCTCCGGGGAAGAAAACCAAGCAACAACGTCTTAACCAACACCATGAATACGAGAAAGTCCCCCAAATGGATCGGGCAAATCAAGTCTGATCTAAAGCGACTGGGAAGCAACCGAAAATGTTAGCCGAAATCACCTGGGCAGGTTGACTGATTTTGGGCGTTTACGCAAGCAGCCCGCTTAAAAGGGTTTACGAGCCGGACAAGGAAAAGGTGCCAGCCATCAACGTGGCAAGCTGGGCAAACTGATCGGCCTTTCGGCTCCTTTCTTACACCCACAAATCTCGATCGAGGCTGCGGTAGCCGATCGCTTCGGCCAGGTGCATCTCCTCGATGTTCTCCTCCCCAGCGACATCGGCGATCGTGCGGGCCACGCGGAGGATTTTGTCGTGGGCCCGCGCCGACAATCCCATCTCCTCGACGCTGTGACGCAACATCTTCTGGCACGGCGGCGACAACGGGCAGTACTCACGAACTTGGCGGCTGGACATCTGCGCGTTGTACCGCACCGGCCCGCAAGCGAACCGCTGAGCTTGCACCTCGCGGGCCCGGACCACGTCCTCCCGCATCTGCTCGCTGGTCGCCCCCCCGCAGCAGCCGGCGGAGAGTTCATCAAACGGCACTGCCGGGACTTCAATGTGAATATCGATCCGATCCATCAACGGCCCCGAGATCTTCCCCATGTATTTTTCGATCTGCGGTGGGGTGCAGTTACAGCTGCGGCGAGGATCGCTGCGGTAGCCGCAGGGACATGGATTGGCTGCCGCAATCAACATGAAGTCCGAAGGGAAGGTGGTGCTCCGCAGCGCCCGCGAGATCGTCACCACGCCGTCCTCGAGCGGTTGCCGCATCACTTCCAGCGTCTTGCGGTTGAACTCGGGTAATTCGTCCAGAAACAGGATCCCGTTGTGCGCCTTGCTGATCTCCCCTGGCGACGGCGGGCTGCCCCCGCCGACGAGCCCAGCGTCGCTGATCGTGTGATGCGGACTGCGGTGCGGTCGACGCGCCAACAGCGGCTGGCCGCTTGGCAACTGCCCCAGCGCACTGTAGATCCGTGTCGTCTCAATCGACTCGGCGGCGTTGAGCTGCGGCAGGATCGTCGGCATCCGCTTGGCCAGCATCGTTTTCCCACTCCCCGGCGGCCCGACCATGATCAGATTGTGCCGCCCAGCGGCGGCGAGCCCCATCGCTCGCTTGGTCGATTCCTGACCGCGCACGTCGCCGAAGTCGACCTCGTACTGGCTGTACTGCTCAAACAACTCCTGGATTCCGCTCGGGGCCGGAAACAGTTCGACCTCCCCAGCGAAGAACGCCACCGCCTGCGCCAAA
>CAYWXT010000129.1:0-15090 GCA_964462125.1 uncultured Pirellulaceae bacterium
GGCGAATCTATGCCCAGCACGTCACGCAGGCCGACCGGGGCTGCGATTTTGACTTCCTGGAGGGGCGGACGCCGGGTGCGGAACCGGCTATCTTCTGAACGGCGAGAAGTCTCTGCGACTTCTGCTACGAACCGATTGTCGCTTTCATTGCAGGTAAGCCATGAAGACTGCCCCCTTCGATCCCGACCATCTTTCCCAGTCCGTCTTCGCAGTGCCGCCGCTCGCCCGGGACGCGTCGTTCGAGATCGACGGGGACGAGAACGACAAGATCATCCGATTCCTCGAATCGGGCGGCGTACGATCGCTGCTCTATGGCGGCAATGCGGTGCTGTACCACGTCCGGCTCAGCGAGTACGCCGACCTGCTTGGAATGCTGTCCGACGCCGCCGGTCCGGACACCGTGGTCGTTCCGTCGATCGGACCGGCTTACGGTTTGGCGGTCGACCAGGTCGATGTGCTGGCCGATTTCGCTTTCCCAACGGTGATGCTGCTTCCCTCTCGCGACATCGTCGACCAACCAGGGATCGCGGCCGGGATTCGCCGCATCGCCGAGCAACTCGGCAAGCCGATCGTGCTGTACCTGAAATTCGATCGCTGGCTCGATGTCGATCTGGTCCGCTCGCTTGAGGCCGACGGCGTGATCTCCTGGATCAAGTACGCCGTGGTGCGGGATGACCCCAGTGACGATGACTACCTGCGCGAGTTGCTCGATTCCTTTCCGGGGGAGCGGATGGTCAGCGGCATCGGTGAGCAACCCGCGCTGGTGCACCTCCGCGACTTCGGCATCACCGGCTTCACCAGCGGCTGTGTTTGCGTCGCCCCGCAGCGTTCGACCGACATGCTCGGCGCGATCCAATCGGGTGACGACGAGACGGCGGAGCGGATCCGCCAGTGGTTCACACCGCTGGAGGACTTGCGCAACGAGATCAACCCGATCCGAGTGCTGCACCATGCGGTCAAGGAAGCGGGGATCGCCGACACCGGCCCGCTGCCGCCGATGCTCAGCGACCTCGCCCCCGCCGATGTCCAGCGGATCGCGGCGGCAGTGGCGGGGATGACCGGAGGCGTTTCGGCCTAAGGCTCTCGAAGCGAAAAAGGGGTCAGGACTCTTTTTGCGTGAAAAAAGAGTTCTGACCCCTTTTTCTGCTACGTCCCGCGCCGGTTCCCGAACCAGTGGATCTGCATCCGGTCGCAGTATTGGTAGCCGAACGATTCCGCCCGGCGTTGGAGCCAACGCCGCTTGTCGTTCAGGGCTTCGGCGGTGGTTCCCTCAGGCATGATCCAGACGTCTTCTGGAGCGGCGCCAAGTTGGGCAACGACGTGCTGGATTTCCTCCATGTTGTCGCTCGACTCGACGACGAATTTCAGTTGGCAATCGAGGGCCCGGTCGATCAGCCGCCGCATCGTTGGCAGCGGCATCCGCCGGGCCTCGTGCAAAGCATGCCAGCGGGCGTGTCGCGACGGATCCGGGGCGCTGCTGCGGAGTTTGGGGCTTAGGGAGAGCAGATCACATTCGATCGATACATCCAGGGTGCCGGCGGTTTCGATCGTCACATGGATCCCGGCGTTCCGCAGCGTGTGGCACAGTTTCGGCGCCGCGCGGGCCAGCAGCGGTTCGCCGCCGGTGAGCACCACGTACCGCAGCCCTGTCTCGCGAGCGGCGTCGACCAGTGGTTCGATACTGTACGTGAGCCCTTCCGGCTGCCATGAGGCGTAGGGGGTGTCACAGAAGTGGCACCGCAGATTGCAGCCGCTGGTGCGGATGAAAAAGCTTTCGGTGCCGGTGAGTTTGCCTTCGCCTTGTCGGCTGACGAAGGTTTCGGCGACGCGGAGCTTCCCCCTGGTCGGCGGCTGCTCCTCATGCAAGAATTCCGGCTGAATCATGGCGACAGTAGGCATTCTTGGGGAGACGCAACATTGAGTGGTCCAGCCGATTTTCGCGACACGCTGGAGGTGTTTGAAAACCCGAGCCCGGCGCGAAATTACACGATCGAGCACCACTGCCCTGAATTCACCTCGGTTTGCCCCAACACCGGCCAGCCCGACTTTGGGACGATTGTCTTCCGCTACGTGCCCGACAACGTCTGTGTGGAGCTGAAGAGTTTGAAGCTCTATCTGCAGCGGTTTCGCACTGAAGGAATCTTCTATGAGGCGGTGACCAATCGAATCATGGACGACTTTCTTGCCGTCGTAAAGCCGCGATCGGCGACGGTGGAAAGTCGCTGGACCCCCCGCGGTGGTTTGCACAGCAACATCATCGTACGCTTTCCCGAGGATGGTTTCGGCGCGTAGCTGCCGATTGCCAACCGTTCCCCCCTTCCAAAACGCCCCCACTCCAGCAAGCACGAAACACCATGACGACGCCTGTCCTGCTCAGTGGATTTGCCGACGAGGCCGCGAACGACAAATTGGCGGTCCAGCAATACGCCGCGTTCGCCGCGATCGGCCTCCGCTATTACTCGATCCGATTTGTCGACGTCGGCAACGGGATCAAGAATGTGATGAACTTGAGCGACGGCGAGATCGGGACGCTGGTCAAGATGCAGGCCGACTTCGGGTTGAAGGTCAGCAGCATCGGGTCCCCGATCGGGAAGGTGAAGCTACGCGACATTGACGACGGAACCGCCAACCGGTTCATTCCCTTTGACGACTACCTTGCCAACGACGTGCAGACCGCCTGCGACCGCGCCGAGGCGTTCGGGGCGAAGCTCATCCGCGGGTTTTCGTTTTATCACCCCAAAGGGACGAAACCGGAGGAGCATCTCGACCAGGTCAGTGAGCAGCTGGGGCAGATCGCCGAGCTCTGCGACCGGCGGGGGCTGACGTTTGGATTGGAGGTGGAGGCGAATCTGGTGGGGCAGACGGGAGAGCTGCTCGCCGATTTGGCCGCCAAGGTCGACCATCCGGCGATGGTCACGATTTTTGACGGGGCCAACATTACGATGCAGGGTTTCACGCCGGACCAGGTTTACCGGCAGTACTTGGCGATGAAGCCGAGCTTGGGTTGGATCCACATCAAGGATTACTCCGATCCGAGCATCACCGGCCGGGTGGAGCATGTCGACGAGGAGGCGGCGAAGAATTTCGTCCCCGCCGACCGGGGTGACAGCGCTCACGAGGCGATCCTGCGCGACCTTCGCGACGCCTTGCCTGAAATCACCCAACGGCTTGCCGCCCGCGGCGTCGAAGGCTTCTTCATGGACCTCGAACCGCATTTGAAAGGGGGCGGTCAATTCGGCGGCTTCAGCGGACCGGATGGTTTCGGGGTCGCAGCCCGCGCGTTGTGCCGCGTGCTCGACTACGTCGCTCTGCCCTACGACTTACGAACGTTTGACGACGTCCGGCCGCGCTGAGTGCGGAACGATGGACCAAGAACGCGAGCTTGAATCAAGGCTGATTGAGCTAGAGAGCCAAGTCGCGCATCTGGCTCGGCTTCACGAGCAGCTCAACGAGATCGTGACCGAGCAGGCCCTCGCCGCCGATCGCCAGCGGCGGACGATCCAGCGGCTGATCGAGCAGATCGAGGAGTTGAAGATCAAACCCCAGCAGGGGGTGGATCCGCTCGATGAGAAACCGCCACACTATTAGCGGCGGCGGACTCGCTGGCGCCAATAGTCGACGCCCATCTCGTTCATCCGCTTGCCATCCAAGCAGACTTCGATGCGGTCCGTTCCAGTCGGTACCTCCTTCAATTGCTTGGCCGCCGCCTCACCACTGGGGGCTTCGACCGGGAATTCCGACAATACGCGAGCGTCGGAATCGATCTGTCGGATCGTGTAAGTTCGTGTTCCTGTGTCAATGAACTCGGCAGTCAAAACGTCTCCTTGGGACTTTGGGAAAAAGCTATTCAACAGGCCTCAACAAAAGCGATTCCGCCACCGCTGTCAACAGCAAGCCAGAAGGAGGATCGGCCAGAACGCTCGGATTGACCCAGGATTTCTGCGGGCAAACGGCTTTTCGCGAAAAAGCAGTTTGCCCGTCGATTTCCACTGGTTGGGGGGGGCTTCCATCGGCGTCCGATGGGATGCCAGGGCCGGCGCGCACGCGCCCGCGTGGTGACGATCCGGCTCGGCGGGCCGGATGTACTAATCCTCATCGTCACTTGGGCGAAAGGTAGCGATGACTTCCTGTTGCACGTGCGCTGGTGTGCGTTCGTCGTGGCTGTGGTCCATGGTGAACGTCCCAGAGCCCGCGGTCAGACTTTTCAAGTCGGTCGCGTAGCTCTGCAGTTCGCTCATCGGTGCGGTGGCCCGAATGACACAGGTGTCGGCGCCGAGCATCGTCGTATCGGTGACGCGTCCGCGACGGGTGGCCAAGTCGCTCGTCAGGTCTCCCATGTATTGACTCGGCGCGGTCACTTCGATTTCCACATAGGGTTCGAGCAACACCGGGTCGGCTTTGCGGACCGCATCAACAAAGGCCTTTTTGCCAGCGGTGATGAAAGCGATTTCCTTGGAGTCGACTTCGTGATGTTTTCCATCGTAGACCTGTACTCGGACGCCATACATCGGGTAGCCGGCAAAGGCGCCCTCGCGCAAGACTTGCCGGATGCCCTTTTCGATCGCTGGCATGAACTGTCTGGGAATCGACCCTCCCACGGTCACGTTTTCGAACTCGAAGCCGTTCTCATGGCTCTCCGGCAACGGTTCGATTCGCAGGTAGACCTCGCCGAACTGCCCGGCGCCACCGGTTTGCTTTTTGTGACGGCAATGCCCTTCGGCTTTGCCAACGATCGTTTCCTTGTAAGCGATCTTGGGGGGCGTCGTCTCCAGTTCGATCCCGTACTGGGACTTGAGTTTCTCCAGGGTCACGCGCAGATGAAGTTCGCCGAGTCCCCGGATCACGGTTTCGTTGGTCGCTGCGATCCGCTCCACGCGAAGACAGGGGTCTTCCGCCTGCAGCTTTTGGATCGCGGCGGAGAACCGGGTTTCGTCGGCATGGCTCTTGAGTTCAATCGCGAACCCGAACATCGGCTTGGGCAACGGCGGCGGGATCAATTGGGGTGGGTTTTCGGGAGTCGCTCCGCTGTGTAAGACGCCGTTGAAATAGATCTCGTCAATTTTTGCGACAGCACCGATCTCTCCGGGGCCGATCGCGTCGGCCTCGGCGTGCCCTTTTCCCTGCAGCCGCATTACGTGTCCGATCCGCAGCGCCTTGCGCTGGTCATCGAGATACAGTTCCGACTTGCTCCCGACCTTTCCTTGGTGCACTCGAAAGATGCCGAGCTTGCCGACGTGCCGATCGGTGGAGACGCGGAACACATGAGCGATCGTTGGCTTGGAGTCGTCGAACTCGGTGACCAGCGGTTGATCGCCTTGGACAAAAGGGGGCGGGTTTCCCTCCTGTGGATTCGGCAGCAGGGAAGCGGTCACGTGCAGCAGTTGTGCGATACCAGCTCCCGTCCGTGCCGAGGCATACACGATGGGGACAAGATGGCCCTCGCGGAGCGCCTTTTCAAATGCGTCGTGCAACTGGTTCGGATCGAGGTCTTCCGGGCCCCGTTCGAGATAGGTTTCGGTCAACGCTTCGTCGACCTCCACCACCTGTTCGACGATCCTGGTGTGCGCGGTCTCGGCGGAACTGAATGCCGTGGCGTCGTGGGCGTCGGTTTCGAAGACGTCGATCACGTCCGACAGATCGGGTGTCGGTAAATTGATCGGCAGGCAAACATTGCCGAACACCTCGCGAATCTGGTCGGTCAATTGGTCAATTCGAGCCTCGGGGGCATCGATTTTGTTGATCAAGATCATCCGTGGCAGATTCCGCTCCGTGGCCACCTTCATCAGACGCCGGGTTTCACTCTCGATCCCTTTGACCGCGTCGATGACGATCACCACCGACTCCACGGCCGGGAAACAGGCGATGGCGTGACCGATGAAGTCGGCCATGCCGGGAGTATCGATCAGATTGACGTGGTGTCCCTCGTGGTCGAAGTGCATCACGCTCGGCTGCAGCGAGTGCCGGTGCTCGCGTTCCTCCTCGGTGAAGTCGCTGACCGTGTTCCCCTCTTCGACACACCCCATCCGGCTGACCTCACCGGTGGCGAACAGCATCCGTTCGCTGAGCGAGGTCTTGCCGGAACCGGAATGGCCGCAGAGGCAGAGGTTGCGAATGGAGGCGGGATCGGGATGGGTCATCGACAAGCTCCTCGGTCTTGGGAAAGCCGATGCCTGGCAGGCAATTCCGCCCGTCGGACACGGCCGATGGGTCGAGCCGCCAACGAAAGCGCGGCGAGTTCCCCAACAGCTTAACGCGATCTTGACGCGTCGGGGGACGGTGCCGGATGACGTCGACCCGAAAGATGACCTCGATCACCCGCCCCGGGTCGACGACGGGATAGCGGCTGCCGCGGTCCTCGTTCCGTTGACTCGCCCCATCGCGATTTCCATCGAATGTGACGTCTTGTGAACGAAATGGGCTAACTCGCGAAAAGTGCGGCCGAGAGGACTCGAACCTCCACGGGATTAACTCCCACTAGGCCCTCAACCTAGCGCGTCTGCCAGTTCCGCCACGGCCGCTTGCCCGTGTTGGCATGCCGGCACGTGGCCGGGAGGGGCAAAGTTTCGCAAATCCGCCGCTGGCGTCAACGCCCCCTCGTATCACCCTAAAAAAGGGGGCAGGACTCTTTTTCTAGAACTGACCCCTCTCCTGCCTAGATCGCCTGCAGACAGCGGGTCCAGCGGAGCAGGGATTCCCGCGTCATCGTTCCACCGCGGACGATCGGGTAACCTCGCGACTCGAGCGTTTCACCCCAGCCAGGCAGATCGGTTTCCGGCGCGATCGGCAACAACAACTGCAAAGCGGCGGAGGGCTCGTTTTCACGGACCCGAATCTGTGGGGGACGGGTCTGCTCGGAGACGGCGACCCCGGCGAAGGTCCTCGCTTCGGTCATCGCAACCGCTAACGCCATCGAATCGGACGCTTCGGCTGAGTTCGTCGCCAAACTGCCGGCGGCGGCCACGGCGACCGCAGAGGGTTCGATCGGCAATTGTTTGGTCAGCGAGGCGACCATGCGGGAGACGACTTCGACCTCCTTCGCTTGCCAGCGCTCGTCATCCTCCGGAGCGATCGCGCACAGGACGACGCCCGACTCCGCGGCCGGTTCGGTCCAACCAGCCAGCGCCTCCTCAGGGGATGTCTCCCCGGGGTTCAACAAGTAGACCAGGAGTCCCAGGCCTTTGTCCCCGGCACCAGCCTGCTCCGCCGCGGGTGTCTCGGCCTTGGGACGCAGCACCGCCGCTTGATTGGGCGTGTCGGGAAGACTCAGCGGCTCGATCGACCAGTCTTGGGGATCACCTGCGGCCCAGGCTTCCGGGTAGTCGCTCCGCAGTGGACCTGCGATGCCGGTCGGGCGGATCGAGATTGACTCGGTCGACTCATCACGACGCACGCGGAGGGAGAGTGGCGTATCGGGTTCGGCGGTGATCAACAGCCGCCGCAGTGAACGGGGTTCACGGACCTCCGCCTCCCCGGCCCGCTCGATCACATCTCCTGGCGACAGCATCCCATCGGCGGGCGAATCTGGCAGCACCGCGCGAACGATCAGCCCCCCCGTGTCCGACGGCTCCTCCGTGTCCGACGACTCCTCACGGTCGTCCGCTTCATCGCTACGATGACGGGCGACGACGATGCCGAGCCGCTGGGGTTCGAGCGGCGGGATGTTGTCGACAAGCGTGATGTCAAACGAACGCGGCTCGCCATCGCGCCGGACCTCGACCTCAATCGTGTCTCCTGCGTCGAAGGGACCGAGCAACTGCTTGATCTGCTGGTGTCGCCGCACCGGCATTTCCGCGACAGCGGTCACCTGATCACCCGCCTTCAGCCCTGCCTCCTCCGCAGGCGAGCGGGTGCGGACCGCGGCAATGGTGGTGTCCTCTTCGTAAGGGTCGTTCGACTTGGCGACGATGCCGATCAACCCTCGCCGGATGTCCTCGCCTTGGCGAAGCCGATCGAGCTTCCTCGCGATCATATCGGCAGGGATGGCGAAGGCGATCCCGGAGTCGTACCAACTGGTTTCGTCCTCCGCTCCCCCTTCGGCGACCGCTGGGATCAGGATCCCCAAAACATTTCCGTGCAGATCGACCAGCGGTCCTCCATAGAACGCCGCTGAAACCCTGGCGTCGGTCTGCAGGGCAACCCCGTCGAGCCGGTCGGTACCGCTGAGGATTCCGCTGCTGACCGTCGGTGTCGCCTCGGTACCGTAACGGCCGACAGCGATCACGGTTTGGCCGATCTGTGGTGTCAACGAATCGGTAAGCGGCAAGGTCTGGAGCGGTTCTGGGGGATCGATTTTGAGCAGGATCAAATCACGGTGGTGGTCTTGTGCGACGACCGCCGCGGCGTGCCGAGTGCCATCGGGAAGGAGTGCCAACACGCTTGCCGCCGGGTGCTTGGCGATGATGCTGGAAGCGAGGATGTAGCCGTCGGCTCCGACCACCACCCCCGAGGTCGACGCCTCGTGTCGAACATCGCCCACGGCGCGGTCACCGGCGCCGACAATTTCGATCGTGACGACCGCGGGTAGGACCTTTTCCGCGGCCGACCGGACGGCGCGCGACAGGGCGGATCGGTAGGCGGCCGAATCTCCCGGCGGCGGCGATTGACTGTTACCCCGATTCACCGAGGTCACGGCGAGGAGCAGTGCGACGGCGAGTCGAGGGAATGTTCGCGTAAGGGCGTGGGGATACCGAAAGTTCATCAGGGCTCACGGACGTCGGTTGGGGCGCGGATTCTGCGACGCTGCGTCATCCACAACGATGCGTCAGCGGAGTCTTCTCAGGGGCGCAGCGTCACGGGTACGATGTCCCTACCACGCTGCAAGGTCAACTCGACCGGGTCACGGCGATCAATCCGCCGCAGCAGCTGGTCGAAAGAACGCTGGTGTTCGACGCGCTGGCCGTTGACCAGCAGCAACAAGTCGTCCGGCCGGATTCCGGCTTGGTCGGCGGGTGCCTCGGGCGTCACGGCATCGACAAACGCCGGGGTCTTCTCCAGTACGTCGGGCACCAGCACGAGCCCGAGCGTTTCCTTGGAGTGGGACTGATCCCGTTCGAGGATCGGCGACTCCTCATCGGCCATGCTCGACTGCCGACCGGCGATGATGTCTCCGATCGCCTCCCGCAACACCGGGACGGGCAACGCATAGTTCACCCAAACACCGGTTTCTGAATCCCGCAACTCTTTGCCAACCATGCCCACCAGTCTTCCGCGGGCGTCGACGACCGCACCACCGGCGGCGCCGGGATTGTTCGCGATGAGATCCAGGATCATCACCTCTTCCCGGTAAGGCGTCTGAAAGCTGCCACGCCGCGCGTCGAGCGTGGTGATCGCTGCCACGATCCCCTGGACCACGCTGGCCGGTTCATTTCCGGAAGCGATGCCGAACAGGTTGCTGACGGCCAACACGGGGTCGCCCCACTCGGCACTCGCTTCGCCTTCCAATGGAAAAAAGGGAAGCTCCGAGGCTTCGACTTTTAATACCGCCAGCTCCAACGAGGGCTCAAATCCGACAATGGTCGCATCCAACCGCCGACCATCGTCGAGCACCACCGTGGGGTCGACGTCCAGGACGTGACTCCAGGCTGTCGCGATGTGCCCCTCCGGGGACACCAGGAAGCCGCTCTGGTACGATTCCAGCCCCGCCACGCCGCCCGCACCGTAGATTTTGACAACACGCAATTGGGCCTCACGAGCCGTCGAACGGACGCTCGGTTGCGCCGTTGAAGGTAACCCAGCGGCAAACATCCAACCGAATATCACCAGCAAGCTGCAGAAGCACTTCGCACCGGTTCCGCTCATTGCACCCCCTCCCTAGTGCCTTCCGCCCCACTGCTGTCATTCACGTCGTCGGCCGCGCCATCAGCTTCGTCGGCGGGGGTCGCGCCGGGGTCATCCTCCTCTGGCGACGCGTCGGACACTTTCCACGATTCCACACGCACCTTGAGCATCGATGTGGTGCCGTACCGTAGTTCCAACCCGCTGGGCGCCAGCGCGGGATCTGGGTCGGAGCGGTGCAGCCACAGCTCAGCGGGGTCGGTGTCGCCGCTGGCGAAGACTTCGACCACCTCCACCCGACCGTCGCTCGGGTGTTGGAGCCAACGAACTTCCATGTCCCCGTCGAGCGCGCTGGTGCAATCGCGGAGCGGTCGTTCACCCTGCAGAGGCACGGTTCCTTGGTACGTCGTCTCGCCGAACCGCTGTGGCCCTCGGGCAAGCATTCGCCGCCAGGCATCAAGGGGAGGGAGGATTCCGGCCAACGATCCCTCTTCCACTGCCGTGTACAGATCGGACCGGCCCTCGACCTCGATCGAGTCCTCCCCCACCGACAGCGCCAACGTCGCCGGGGCAAGCCGAATCGTGACCGGCAGCTCGCGGTCGTCGTCGGTGACCCCTTCGATCTGCCATCGCCGCGGCGTTGCCTCGTCGCTATCGGCCCCCTCTTCGTTATCGGGTGCCCCCTCGCCGCTCGCGATCGGATCCGGTGCCTGGGCCCGAAGTGCAGCGATGAAGCGGTTTTGGTGGGCCAAGTTGACGTGGTAGTTGGCAAAGCCCTCCCGCGCGACGTAATGGCGACGAACCTCCTCCGGCAGCTCCTCCTGGGCAGCATTCCCGGCGCCTGGACTCTCTCCGTTTGGCTCCGGCTCGCGTTCCCCGTCGCCCGGCTCTTGCTCCCCGTCGTCCGGACGCTGCGGGGGCGTCTGTCGCGGCGGTGGCGGTGGCAGAGCCGCCGCCATTTTGGCCAGCAATTCATCTCGGCGATGGACTCCTGCCAGGCGTACCAACGTTCGCACGGTTTCGCCATCCTTGCGGTAGGTCACCTTGACCCGCCAGTCGCGGGGAAGTGTCGCCAATACGTTTTGCACCTCATTGGCCGTCTCCACCGGACGGCCGTCAATTTCCAGAATCTCCGTCCCATACCGCAAGCCGCGACGATAGGCGTCGCTCGACTCGAGAATGTTGCTGACCACCACGCCGCGGTCTGGATCGCTGCTGACCGTTGCCCCGAGCGTGGCATGGTCGACGATGCGTCCGCTGTGCAGATACCCCAGGAAATTCTCAGCCTGCCGGATCGAAATGGCATAGCCGACGCCGACGTTGACCCGGCCCCGTTTTTCAAATGACGCTCGCCCGATGATCCCCAGCAGGTCCCCGTTGGCGTCAAACAGCGGCCCACCCGAATTCCCAGGATTGATCGCTGCGTCGGTCTGCAAGCAATCGCCGTACTCAAGCAACGTCCCGGAGGGGTATTGGTAACGCCCGACACCGCTGAGTATCCCGAAGCTGACCGACGGCTGCAGGTTGGTCGACAGCAGGAACGGGTTGCCAATCGCCATGCACCAGTCCCCCGGCTCAGCAAGCCGGCTATCGGCAAAGGTTGCTGTTGGGAAATCGTCCCGACCGAGCAACCGGATCAGCGCCAGGTCGCCCACCGGATCGATCCCCACAATCACCGCGTCGTAAATGTTGCCGTCGCTGAGCCCGCACCGCATATGGGCCCCGGCAGGGCTACTGACGTGAAAGTTGGTCAACGCATAGCCATCGGGGGAAATCAACACACCGCTGCCGCCACCCGCACCACCGGGAACAAAAACACTGACGGTCGCAGGCATGGCACGCGAGATCGCCTCGATCCGCTGCTGTTCTGCTTCGGCCACATTCGGGTCGAGGGATTCCGCCTCGGCTGCCGCCGCGGCTGTGTCGGCTGCCGCCGCCGCTGTGTCGGCGGCGACCGCCGAGGCGGGGCTGAACGCCGCGAGGCTCATGCCCGCGAGAATCCACCCACCGATGAACCATGTGACGACGAGTCTTCCAATGCGATTGGTCACCTGAATCTTCCTGCCGTGTCGACGTTGATGGGGAGTCACCACTGATTTCAAAAACCGCGTCCTTCCCGACCGCGTCCCTATTTCACCAACCGGGGCCGAAGCACCCGAACTTGGTCCCCCACATCCCCATCGGAGCCGGTATCGACTTCGATCTGAATGCGGGCCGCTTTCTCCAGCGGCAGTTCGAATCCTTGGACTTCGGCATCACGCAAGGATTGCTCCCAGACCACGCGGTCGTCAAAGCGGATGCGAACGATGACCTCCCCGGCCACCGCGACACGCGGATCCCGGCGGACGGAACCGAGAAATTTGCTGAAGCCAGGCTCGACGCGATAGGTCACCGAGGAGCCTCCAAGCATCTGCACGTCGCTCTCCGCATCGATCCGGGGGCCGAACCATCCCTCCAGCAATTCCCGATCCATCTGCGACTCCAGGTAAGGACGAAAGTCCTGCTCGGCAGGAGGCTGTTCCACAAGAGAAAGCAAGCCGCTGCGAAAGCGAATCGAGGCGAGCTGGTCGATCGGGATCGAATGGTTCATGCCGCCTCGCAACCCGATCTCAATTTCGTCCTCGACCGGCCCTGGCAGCCAGCGATCAATCACCCACTGCGATCCGTGAATATCGGCAATCGTCGCTGCGGCGTCAGGCGGATCCTCGTCCCCTTCGCCGCCGAAAACGATCCCTTCCAGTCGCTCGATTGGGGCACTGGCCGTGTCGTCGCCCAGGATGAAGTGGACTTGGCCATCGGCGATCTCCTCCACCACGACGCTGACCGGATCAAGCTTCCCCCCGTCGCGGCGGACCACCAACAGATCACCCCGTGGCTGCTGCTCCCGAATCCCGAGCCAACGTGGGTCGGTCGTCGGGGCGGGCGCGCGGAACCGAATCGCCGCGGCGCGGCGCACCGGCACGTTAAGCGGCTCCTGGCGGTGGGGCGCGACCCTTAGCTCGTCGTTCTCAAGGGTGACCTCTTCCGCGGCAATCTGAGAACCGTCCCAGAGCACGACGCGTGTCGCTGGCCCGCTGGAGGATTTCAGCGACTGGGGAACGAAGGAAGCTAAATCATCGAACGCAATCCGCTCCGATTGGCCGTTCCGCTCAATCGAGACCGACGTTTCATCGACCGACTGAATCACGCCGTCAAACGCTGCTCCTGAGGTCGGTTCAACGCGGACGGGCAATGCCGCGACAAGTAACCCGGCGAGACCCTGAAGGGCCAACGTGATTCCCAACGACATTCCCAACACACTACTCCGCGGGGGACAGGTACCGACTGCATGTCCGGCGATTCTGCTCAATCCCTCGCCGGGCCTGTCCTTTCAGTGTAGCGCACCGAGAGCGGTCTGTCGCCTCTCGCTGACTCGACTTCGTCGCGGCGCCCGGTGGCGTTGAGGCGAGGTGCCGCATTCAATGGGGCTGTGCCCGTGGCGGCAGGAGTTCAGAAAATCCCTCCGCCTCCGCCGCCGAATCCGCCCCCGGCCCCGCCGCCGAGACCACCGCCACCGAGGCCACCACCGCCGAGACCACCACCGCCATTGTCCCCCCCTTCGTCGCCGGTGACGAAGTTGAATGTGTTCACGTCGCCCACTTGCATGAACATCGGCGCGGGGCTGATTCGCACGTAGCGGCGGTCGGCGGAAACGATCCCGAGGGCCATGAGGTTTGCCCCCGTTGGCAAAACCGTCAGTTCGGGACGGAAGCCGACCGCACCGCGACGGAAGAAGGGGTTGTTGGCGAGCGCCGCCCCACGCCCCCCAGCCCTGGACAACATGTGCATGTCCTGAAGGAAATCGCTGAGGACCTCATCGTCGTTGTCAGCGGCGAGCTGACCGAGCACCGCGTGCTGTACGTCCTGCTGAACGTCGCGCAGGTGAGCCAGTTGCGCTTCGGCGACCTCCTGCTGACGGCGACCCTCCTTGACCTCAAAAACCAAAATCGCGTCCTTCTCCGTCAGCGGAATCTGCTTGCGAATGTATCGTTGTGACTCTCGGCCGACATCGCTCAATACTTCGACCGTGACGTGACCGGTCGAAACGTTCCCCCAGACGCGGCGGAGCATCGCACGGTACTGTCCCGAGAACCCTTGCGGGCAGAGATAGACTTCCGACACCGCGCCGGCGTCATCCTCGCCGTGTCCCGGGAACGCGTCGGCGAGGAGCGTCCCGCCACCGGCAGTCGAGGGATTGTCATGCGAGCAGACTGTGCCCGAAGGTTCTTCGACGATCAAGTCGACATCGGCCTCCCCGGTCCACGTGACGCGGACCAGCGCGTCATGGGAAGCGGCTTCCTCAAGCGATTCGCCAAATGCCGCCGCCTCTTCGAGACGTTCCTGCTCGACCAGGTCGTTGTAGGTCGCTCGGGCAACGCGGCGGGCATCCTCCACAATCGACGCGAACGACTCCGGCCATGCCTGAGAGAGTACACCGCGGCACGCCCACGCGATCGCGTCGGTCTCGTCCAACCGCTTCGCGATCCGCATCCCCATGACATACGGCTCACGGCGGTAAGGATCCATGGCCGAAACGTTTTGACACAATTCCAATGCCGCCGCGTCAGAGCCGATCTCCTCCAAACGCGCCGCAAGGTGCAAAATGTCCTCCGGGGACTGGGCGAAATCGACGGCCGATAGCAGCGTTCGCTCCACCTCCTCGCTCGGGGCACCGGTCGCCTGCAGTGCGATCGCGTACGCTTGGTACATCCACGGCTGGACATGATCGGCGCGCATCGCCGCTGCGATCACGGCGCAAATCTGCTCGAAGCAATCGACCGCCCGATCATCATCCCCCTCCTTGCGGGCCGCCGAGGAGCGTACGTTCAACTCCCGCACCGTGGCGCGGATTTCACGGTCGAGCTCGGCTAGCTCCTCCGGGGACGAAATCTCGCGCTCGGCGAAGTACGCCTCCCATGCCTCCTCCAGCGATTCCCCCGCCCCCAACGACAGGCGAATCGGTGCCGTTCCCGTTGCCACGGGATTCTCTCCCGCGGTCGATTCCGCGCTCGTCTCACGGTCGAACGAAATCTGAGCTGACGACCTGTCGGAGGCTGTCTGATCTCCCTCGGTCTCGGCACCACCGCTGGCAGGAGCCGTTGAAGCGGACTTGTCGCGAAGGGTGGCCTCGTCGGGAACGGCAAACATGCCGCCACCCATGCCGCCGCCCATACCGCCCATGCCGCCGCCCATACCGCCCATGCCGCCGCCCATCATGCCGCCGCCCATGCCGCCCATGCCGCCGCCCATGCCGCCGCCCATGCCGCCACCCATGCC
>CAYWXT010000130.1:0-15060 GCA_964462125.1 uncultured Pirellulaceae bacterium
GTCGGTTGAGTTGATGCCGGTCCATCACCACGTTGATGACCGGGTTTTGGTCGAGCGTGGGTTGAGCAACTACTGGGGATACAACACGTTGGCCTTCTTTGCTCCCGACATTCGTTACGCGGTCGATGACTCGCCGCACGGGTCGGTTCGGGAATTCAAGGAGATGGTCCGGACGCTGCATGCCGCCGGCATCGAAGTGATCCTCGACGTCGTCTACAACCACACGGCCGAGGGCAACCACCTGGGGCCGACGCTGTCGTTCCGCGGAATCGACAACGTCTCTTATTACAGGCTGATGCCCGATGACTCCCGCTACTACATGGACTTCACCGGTTGTGGGAATACGTTGAACATGATGCACCCCCGTGTCCTGCAGCTGATCATGGACAGCCTGCGGTACTGGGTGCAGGAGATGCACGTCGACGGCTTCCGCTTTGACCTCGCCAGCGCCCTGGCGCGGGAGCTTTACGAGGTGGACAAGCTGGGGGCGTTCTTTGACATCGTTCACCAGGACCCGGTGATCTCGCAGGTGAAGCTGATCGCCGAGCCGTGGGACATTGGCGAGGGGGGCTATCAGGTGGGGAATTTTCCCGTTGGCTGGACGGAATGGAACGGCAAGTACCGCGACTGTGTTCGCCGGTTCTGGAAAGGGACTCCGGAAACGACGGCCGAGTTCGCCACGCGGCTGAGCGGTTCCAGCGACCTTTACGAACGCGACGGGCGGCAACCCTATGCCAGCATCAACTTCGTCACCTGTCACGACGGTTTCACCCTGCGGGACTTGGTCAGCTACAACGAGAAGCACAACGAAGCCAACGGGGAGGAGAACCAAGACGGCCGCGATGACGAGGACAGTTGGAACTGCGGCGTCGAAGGCCCCACCGATGATCCACAAGTGCTCGCCCTGCGAGCACGCCAGCAGCGGAACCTGATGGCCACGCTGCTGCTCTCTCAGGGAGTCCCCATGATTCTGGCCGGGGATGAACTGTCTCAGACCCAGGACGGCAACAACAACGTGTACTGCCAGGACAGCGAACTGGCATGGATCGACTGGGACCTCCAGGACCACGGGCACGCGTTTCTGGAGTTCACCCGCCGGCTGATCGCGTTCCGGCGCTCGCAACCGGTGTTGCATCTGCGGCGGTTCTTTCAGGGGCGGAGCATTCGCGGTTCCGACACCAAGGACGTGATGTGGTTCCAGCCCGGCGGGAACGAGATGTCGGACGAGGACTGGAACGTCTCCCATCTCCGTTGCCTAGGCGTCCGCTGGGACGGCACCCTGATTGACGACGTGGACCGTGACGGGAACCCGGTGATCGGCGACACGTTGTTCTTGCTATTCAACAGCCATGAGGAGTCGGTTGATTTCACGCTTCCCCACCGCGGATCCCAGACGGTTTGGGAACGGGTCTTCGAGACCGCCACGGGCAGCTGGCAGCCGTTGAAAATCCCCCGCGACCGCCCCTATCAACTTCCCGAGCGTTCGATCGCGGTGTTCCGCTTGACCGGTTCCTCTTGAGCCCCGTTTTGAACGAGCCTCGCGTCTGCTCAGGGTTGCGGGCGGACCACGGCGGGTTGATCGCGGTGGGTCAAGTTGCGGGCGGTGTTGATCAGTCCCAAGTGGGAAAAGGCTTGCGGGAAATTGCCGAGCTGCCGCCGGGCGATCGGGTCGTACTCTTCGGCCAGCAGGCCGACGTCGTTACGGACGGCGAGCAAGTTTTCGAAGAGCCGTTCCGCGTCCTCCTTTCGGCCCATCAGGGCATAGTTGTCGGCCAGCCAGAAGGTGCAGAGCAGAAACGCTCCTTCGCCTCGCGGCAGCCCATCGACGCCGGACTCGCTCCGGTAGCGATCGACGAAACCGTCCCGCATCAACTCCCGTTCAATGGCAGCGATGGTGCCGACCATCCGCGAGTCGCTGGCGGAGAGAAATCCGACCTCGGTCATCATCAGCAAACTCGCGTCGAGGTCGTCTCCGTCGTAGAACTGCACGAAGGCGTTCTTGCTTTTGTTGAACCCCCGCTCGCAAATCTCCGCGTGCAGTTGATCGCGCAAACGCCGCCAGCGGTCGACGGGCCCTTCCACACCGTAGTACTCGACGTCCTTGACCGCACGGTCAAAGGCGACCCAAGCCATCAGCCGTGAATGGGTGAAGTACCGCTTCGCTCCCCGAATCTCCCAAATCCCCTCATCCGGTTCCCTCCAGACCTGTTCCAAACGGTTCAGCAATTCCCGTTCGATCGGCCACTCATCGGCGGCCGCCCGGAGCCCGTAGTGCCGTCCCAAGTGAAGACAATCGAGCACCTCGCCGAAGACATCGAGCTGGAACTGCTGGTGGGCTTCGTTGCCGATGCGCACCGGCTGCGAGTTCTCGTAGCCAGGCAACCAGGGGAGTTCCATTTCCGGCAACCGCCGCTCCCCCGCCACGCCATACATGATGTGCAGATCGTCCCCTCGGCCGGCGACCGCGCGCAGCAACCACCGCCGCCAGGCAAGGGCTTCCTGGGTGTACCCGGAGCGAAGCAGGGCGACCAGTGTGAAGGTGGCATCGCGGAGCCAGCAATAGCGGTAATCCCAGTTCCGCTCCCCGCCGATCCGCTCCGGAAGCGACGTCGTCGCAGCGGCCACAATGCCACCGGTCGGGGCATAGGTCAGCGCTTTCAAGGTGATCAGCGAGCGGACCACGGCCGCACGCCACTTGCCTTGATAGGTACAGCGGTCCACCCACCGCTGCCACCACTCGGTGGTCTGGTCAAGGGCGTGAAACGGGTCGATCCGGGGCGGGGCTGGCAGGTGGGAGGGATGCCAGGTCAACACCAGCGGCACCGTTTCCCCCGCCTGGACGTCGAACTCCCCGTGTGTTGCCCAGGCTTCTCCCCGCAGCGGTACGTCGGTCCGCAGATGCAGCGTTTCGGGTCCCGCTGTGGCGCGGATTCCCTGGCTGCCGTCGGTCTCTTGACGCACCCAAGGGGTGGTGCTGCCGTAATCGAACCGCGCGCGAAACTCGGTCTGCATTCGGACCGTCCCGGACTTGCCAACCACCATCCGCACCACGCGCGGCTGATCGGTTCGCACCGGCATGAAATCGACAATCGCGACCGTTCCCGATTCGGTCTCGAATGTCGTTTCCAAGACCAGCGTCTCCTGCCGGTATTGACGCGTTGTACCCTGCACCACTTCCACCGGGGCAATCTGCCAGCGACCATGCTCGGGGGACCCCAGGAGGGCGGCAAAGCAGGCGGGAGAATCGAAGCGAGGAAAGCAGAGCCAGTCGATCGAACCGTCACGGCCGACCAGGGCCGCGGTATGGCAGTCCCCGATCAGGGCGTATTCTTCGATCTTCATTGCCATGGAGACTCGTCCTTCCGTACCACGGCCTATCGATCACGCGTATCATCCGGGCGGGTTGTCGGCGGCGCATGATGTGCGCGCTGCTGGGATGCCACCCGATTCAACCACGTTTCCATCGACAAGCCAACCCCAACGGAGTGACAACATGCAGTGGCAGCCTTCCCTGGGAGCATGGCTGGATGGTGAGCGGACCCGCTTTCGTGTCTGGGCTAATCGGGCTCGCCGCGTCGACGTCGTTATCTCGAGTCGCCACGATATCGAGGCCTCCTATCCGCTGCAAAAATCCGACGACGGAACCTTCTCCGCTGCGCTGTCTGACATGGGCCCTGGGACCGAGTATCGATTCCGCGTCGATGGCCGGGGGCCGTTTCCCGACCCGGCGTCCCGGTTTCAACCCCAAGGCGTCCACGGCCCGTCGGAAGTCATCGACCCCGCAGCGTTCGCTTGGACCGACGGCGGCTGGTCGGGTGTCGCCCTCGGCGAGTTGATTCTCTATGAGTTGCATGTTGGTACGTTCTCACCCCAGGGAACGTTCCAGGGCGTGATCGAGCGACTGCAGTGGTTGGCGGATTTGGGGGTGACGGCGATCGAGCTGATGCCGGTCGCGGAATTTGCCGGCTCGCGCAACTGGGGTTACGACGGAGTCGGACTGTTCGCCCCCTCGCACCACTACGGGACTCCCGACGACCTTCGCCGTCTGGTCGACCGCGCCCACGCGCTGGGAATCGCGGTCTTTCTCGACGTCGTCTACAATCATCTCGGTCCGGACGGCAACTATTTGTCCCAGTTCAGCCCCTGCTACGTCACCAAGCGTCACAAGACCGTCTGGGGAGCTGCCCTGAATTTCGACGGCCGACACAGCGCCGCGGTTCGGCAATTCTTTATTGAAAACGCCCTGCATTGGATTCACGACTACCACATCGACGGTCTGCGCCTGGATGCGACCCACGCCATCCTGGATGACAGCCGCCGGCATTTTCTGGCCGAGTTGTCGGACCGGGTCCGCGATGCAACCCGCCACCGCCGAGTCCTGCTGATCGCGGAAGATCACCGCAACCTGAGGACGATGCTGCTGCCGGAGGAGGAAGGGGGCTGGGGGCTCGACGGAGTCTGGGCGGATGACTTTCATCACCAGGTTCGCCGTCGATTGGCCGGGGACCAGGAGAGCTACTTTCGTGACTTCACCGGCTCCATGGCCGATCTCGCCGAGACGATGCGGCGGGGCTGGTTCTACTGCGGTCAGCATTCGGACCATTGGGACGACGATCGTGGCAGCGATCCCGCCGGGGTCCCCTTGAGCCGTTTCGTGTATTGCCTCCAGAACCACGACCAGATCGGCAACCGGGCCTTTGGCGAGCGGCTGCATCACCAGATCGATCCGGCGGCATATCGCGCCGCCACCGCGCTGTTATTGACCGGCCCCTGCACGCCGCTGCTGTTCATGGGCCAGGAGTGGGGAGCGAGCACGCCATTTCGTTACTTCACCGACCACGAACCGCAGCTGGGGAAAAAAATCACCCGCGGCCGCCGCCGTGAGTTTCAAGCGTTCTCCGCCTTCTCCGATCCGCAGCAGCGCAAGAAAATCCCCGACCCCCAAGCGGAAGGAACGTTCCTTTCCAGTCGCCTGGACTGGCAGGAAATCGAACAACCAGAGCACGCTTCGCTGCTCCGCCTCTACCGCCGTTTGTTGGCCTGGCGCCGCAACCAACTCGCCCCGCTCGGTGGCGAGATGGTTTCATCAAACGATCGACCGAGTGCCGACGCTTCATGGGAGGTGGTTGAGCTGAGCGAGTCGACGATCGGAATGCGCTACGGGTCGGATCGTGATTCCCTGCTGCTCATCCTGATCCATCTCCCTGCTCACGAGAGATCTGGAGCGGAGGGACACCAGGAAACCGTGGTGACGACCGCACTGATGGGTGATCCGCAATCGCTTCACTGGGAGTTGATGTTGACGACGGAGGAGGAGGCCTTCGCGAACGATCCCGTTCCTCCCGAGATCGACTGCTCCGGCCCCGCTCCGGTTGTTCGCTTCTTCCGTCCCGCAGCCGTGATTCTGCAAGGAGTCCGCCGATGACCGATGCCCGACTGCCCTGGAACCGATTGCAGGGGGAACTCGAACTCAGACAGCGGATCCCCAGCAGCACCTACCGGATCCAGTTTCATGGTGGGTTCACCTTTCATGATGCTGCCGCGATCGTTCCTTATCTGGCCCAACTGGGCGCCGATGCCTGCTACTGCTCTCCGTTTCTGCAGGCGAAGCCGGGGACGCAACATGGCTACGATATCTGCGACCACGACGACTTTCACGCGGAGCTGGGAAGCGAGACTGACTATCTCGGCTTCACCTCGGCGTTGGACGAAGTTCAGATGGGACAGATTATTGATTTTGTTCCCAATCACATGGGAGTCGATCCGGTCCACAACCGCTGGTGGCGCGACGTTCTGGAGAACGGTCCCTCCTCTCCCTTCGCGCACTTCTTCGACATCGACTGGGATCCGGTCAAGCGCGAACTGCGAGGCAAGGTGCTTTTGCCGTTGCTGGAAGACCAATACGGGATCGTGTTGGAACGGGGCGATTTGCAGCTGGAATGGCACGAGGGGCGACTCATCGTCCGACGCGGCGAGCTGCATTTTCCGGTCGATCCCAAGCAGTACCTGCATGTCTTGCAGTACCGGCTGGACGCCTTGGCCAAGCAACTCGGCGGCGAAGATTCCTCTCTGGGTACCTACCGCGAGCTTGTCCAAGCGTTTCACGAGCTGCCCGGTTGCAGCGAGACCGACCGCTGCGAAGAACGTCAAGAACGCAAAGAGGAATTGCTGTCGCGATTGCAAACGCTCATTCAGGCATGCCCCGAAATCAGCTCGCACATCGAGCACAATCTCGCGGTATTCAACGGCGAACCAGGCAACCGGGAAAGCTTCGATCTGCTCCATGAGTTCCTGGAGGCACAGCCCTATCGCCTGGCCCATTGGAAGGCCGCGCATGACGAGATCAACTATCGCCGTTTCTTCCACATCCATGAACTGGGCGGGCTGCGGATGGAGGACGCCGACGTTTTCACCGCCACCCATCGGTTGGTCCTGCGGTTGGTTCGCGAAGGACGGGTGACCGGAATCCGGCTCGATCACCTGGACGGCCTGTTTGACCCCCTCGGTTACCTGGAAAGGTTGCAGGAAGCGGTATTGATCGAATGGGTCGACGATCAGCTTCGGCGCGACGTGACGCATGATCCCGAGGTTGATTCAGCGGTCGCCCAGTGGCGTGTGGACCAGCAACAGCGAACGCCGGGTGGAATCGCCGACCGGCCTCTGTACCTGATCGCCGAAAAAATCTTGTCCCCCAATGAGTCACTGCCCAAAGCGTGGCCGTTGCATGGAACCAGCGGATACGAATTTCTGAACGACCTCAAT
Source organism: uncultured Pirellulaceae bacterium (assembly GCA_964462125.1). Classification (GTDB taxonomy): domain Bacteria; phylum Planctomycetota; class Planctomycetia; order Pirellulales; family Pirellulaceae; genus JAWLFY01. The sequence goes on from CAYWXT010000130.1 coordinate 6,763, forward strand.
CGCTTGTTCGTCGATTCCGAGAACCGGAACCCGATGCGGGAGATCTACGAACGATTCACCGCACAGCAGACCTCGTATGAAGAAGAGGCTTACCGGTGCAAAAAGTTGATCACTCAAGTCGCAATGGCGAGCGAACTGAAGATGCTTGCCCGGGCGCTGAACCGCATCTCCGAACGGGATCGTCGAACGCGCGACTACACCCTGGACAGTCTCCGCGAGACGATCCGGGAGGTCGTCGCCTGCTTTCCGGTCTACCGCACCTACCTCGATGGCTTCGGGATCAGGCAGGCGGATCGGGAGATCGTCCACCGTGCGGTCGGCCGCGCCGTATGGCGCAACCCAGCGATGTCGCCAACCGTCTTCGCGTTCCTCCGCCAAGTTCTCCTGCTGGAAGGGGATCTCGCCGCCGACGAGTACGATCGCCGGCTGGAGTTCGTGATGAAATTCCAACAGTACACCGGCCCGGTGGAAGCCAAAGGGGTCGAAGACACGGCCTTCTATCGTTACCACCTCCTTCTCTCTTTGAACGAGGTCGGCGGCACGCCGGACCGCTTCGGCGCTTCGCCGGATGAATTCCACGCGGCAAACCGCCGCCGCCGCCAGGAATGGCCCGCCGCGATGCTGGCCACAGCGACCCACGACAACAAGCGGGGAGAAGATGTCCGCGCGCGGATCAACGTCCTGTCGGAAATCCCCAGTGACTGGCAACGACACGTGTTTCATTGGCAGCGATTGCACGCGGTTCATCGCACCGACGTCGCGGGGATCCCCGCACCGGCGGCGGCCGACGAGTACGCGCTGTACCAAACCCTGGTCGGTGCCTGGCCCGCCGAACTGTCTGTCACCGACGCGGCATCGACGCAACCGATTCCCGACGAGTTTGTTCAGCGCATTCGCCAGTTCATGCTCAAGGCGATCAAGGAGGCGAGTCGGCATACCGGTTGGACGGATCCGATTGACGCCTACGACGAAGCGGTCACCAGCTTCGTCGATCGGGTCCTTCAAGGACCGACGACCGCCGAGTTCCTGCAGGACTTCCTCCCCTTTCTACAACAGGTGGCCCAGTGGGGAATGGTCAACTCACTTGCCCAGGTCGTCCTCAAAATCATCTCGCCCGGCGTTCCCGATTTCTATCAAGGGGGCGAACTGTGGGATCTGAGCCTCGTCGATCCCGACAATCGCCGCCCGGTCGACTATGAACAGCGACGACAAATGCTGGAATCGCTCGAACCGCTCCTCGCCGATCGGTCGGCGGAGCCAGGGGCGGTCGGCGAGCTTCTAACGCATTGGCCGGATGGACGGATCAAGCTGTTCGTGACCGCGTGCGGCCTGCGACTTCGCCGCCAAGATCCGGAATGCTTTTTGAATGGGGATTACGTGCCGCTTGTGGTCGAGGGCCCGCTGCAGCCGCATGTCGTCGCCGCGGCGCGACAGGTCGAGGATCGATCGGTCATCGCTGTCGTGCCACGGCTGGTGACTCAGTTGACGACCGCCCAGCGCCCGCTGCCGATCGGAGCTGCGACCTGGAACGATGCCCGGCTGACGCTCGCTCCGGAATGTTCGGCGAACCGATTTCGCAACGTCTTGAGCGGAGAGATCCTCGACTCCAGGACGACCGATCATGGAACCTCGCTCCGAATGGCCGACGTGCTCGCAACCCTTCCCGTTGCCCTGTTGATTCCCCACCCGGGTTGATCAGGAGTGTCCACGGTGCTCGCCCCTTCGAACACGCCGATTTCCAGATAGACGCATTCTCGGTCTCGATATTCCCGCAACTCGGTCTCGATATTCCCACAACTCGGTCTCGATATTCCCACAACCATTCGGCCATCGGACGATCCGGCTCGTCGAGCCGGATGTACACCCGGGTGGCAGCAACTGGGTTTCTCGCGGAGTATGATGTGACGCTCGATGACCGACAGGACCATTCATCCCCACCTCACATTCGCCCACACCATGCCCCACCGATTGAAGTCATGCGCCCTGATCTGCTGGTTACTCTTCCTGACCGCCGTTCCCGCATTCGCCCAGGGGGAGGAGTCGACGAGCGACAACGGCGTCAAACAGAAACACGTTCGTCTGTTGACCGTTGGCAACAGCTTCACCCGCAACGCGACCCGCTTTTTGAAAGACCTTGTCGACGCCGCCGGACATGAGCTGACGCATGAAACCCTGCTCATCGGCGGGTCACCGCTGCAGCGGCATGCAAGCAAGGCGTCGGCGTTCGAACAGGACCGGGACGACCCGGAAGGACGATATGACAATAGGCATAGTTTGCAGGAATCATTGCAAGCCGATGCCTGGGACTACGTGACAATCCAGCAGGTCAGCATGCAGAGCCACGATGTGGAGACCTATCGGCCCCATGCATCGCAGCTCGCCGACGTGATTCATCGCTACGCACCGCAGGCCCAACTGTTGGTCCATCAGACATGGGCGTATCGCAAGGATGATCCGCGGTTCGACCAAACATCCGCGGAGCCAGGAGAACCGGCGACGCAAGAAGCAATGTATCGGGGGTTGAGTGACGCTTATCGAACGATCACTGACGAACTGGGGGCGAAACGGATTCCGGTCGGGGACGCGTTCTATCGGGCCGACACCGACCCCAAGTTCGGCTATCGCGGCGACGATTCCTTTGATCCCGGCGCCGCGACCCATCCCGACTTGCCCGATCAAATGCACTCGCTGCACGTCGGCTGGCAGTGGCAGAAGCGGGATGGCGAGTGGGCGTTGCGCATGGACGGCCATCACGCCAATCTCGCCGGTGAGTATCTCGGCGCGTGTGTTTGGTTTGAAGCCCTGTTCGGCGAAAGCCCGGTTGGCAATGCGTTTGTCCCGGAGGGACTCGATCGCGAACATGCGGCGTTCTTGCAGTTGACTGCGCATCGTGCGGTGGCCGAAGCGGACGATGCACCGCGTGGCTTGGTGGAACCGGCCGAGCCGGCCTTCGACGATCCGCAACCCCAACGCTATGAGCTGCAGGCACGGGCGAGTGAGCTCGACCCGCGCGCCGAGGCGTACCCCGAGATCGACTTCGTTTTTGAAGCTGACGGCAAGCCCCAGGACCTGCAGCGGGCCTCGGTCGACACCCGAGTCGACCCGCAGGGCAAGTTGGTGATCTGGTTGATGGCGCACAACTCCGCCCTGTTCGAGCGGCTCAACAACTACGGCCTACATGCGGTCCAGGTCAGCTATGCCAGACAGTGGTTCGGGATCCTCTGCCGGCCCCAGCCCAGCGATGCGTACGCGCGGGGCCGGGTGCGGCTGGAGGCGGCCACGGGCGAGGACTTTAGCGACGAGCTCGATCTGGCCAAACCTGACGGGGCGGCGGAACGGGCGCGCCAGCTGGTGAAGTGGCTCGCCGAGGAGAACCCGCAGGGCCGCTGGGAACAGTTCCTCAGCGACGACCGCGGGCGGCTTCGCTGGGACAAGATCATCGTCGCTGGCAGCTCTCACGGGTCGACCACCTCCGCCCGATTTGCCAAGCACCAACGCGTCGACCGCGTCGTGACGCTGTGCGGGCCGCGGGACCAGGACCAGGACTGGCAGGGGCTCCCGTCGGCGACCCCGGCCAACCGCTATTTCGGATTCAGCCACGTCCTCGACGGCGGCTGGACCGGCGACCACTACTGCCGCTCGTGGGAAATGCTGGGGATGCACGCGTTCGGCCCGATCGTCAACGTCGACCAGGCCGAGCCTCCTTACGGCAACACGCGAAGGCTGATTTCCGACGCCGAGGTCGGTGGGGACCCACGGCGCGCGCACTCGGCGGTTACCCCAGGTCGATCGTCGCCCAAGGACGCGGAAGGAAACCTGCTCTATGAGCCGGTGTGGCGTTATCTCTTCACCCACCCCGTCGATGCCGTCGGCGAGGCGACTGAAGAAGACCCGGACTGCACCAGAGAGCACGTGCAGTATTAGGTATGGGGTGAGTTCAAGTTGATGACGATTGTGTCGCTCATTGAGACAGGGCGCCGCAGGAGGCTGGTATTTCAGGCCGTTTCGACCGCCGCTGGTAGCTCGTGTTCCAAGGGTGTCAACCGTTTTCGTCAGCGTCGGAGCCGATTCGCGATCAATGCGCACGCAATTTGCAGCAATGTGACTTTCGTATTGATGGAACGTGCTGACGCGGGACGATGTTGCCGCGTCAGATCGAACCGAAACGCCGAAATCCTACCTGCGGTCCCGCGTTAGGCGGTGGTCGCAATCGAAAGTGATACAATGAAACGCCCGAGAATCTTTCTGGCCTTGCTTGCCGGGACGGCGATTTTTTTCTCGACCACGGCAGACTTGATGGCCCAGCGAGGGGGTCGCGGCGGCGGTGACGGCGGCAGCTCGCGCGGCAACATCGGGTCATCAGCGCGCGGTGGTGGTCCCTCCTCGCGTGGCGGTGGACGCTCGATGCAGTCGTCGTCCCCTTCTCGTGGGCCATCGGCCTCTCGCGGATCGTCCCGTTCCAGTTCCCGGTCGATGTCCCGAGGATCCCCAAGCTCTCAACGTTCAGCGACGTCAGGGCGACCATCGATTTCACGGGGGGCTCCCAGCAGCCGCATTCCCTCAATGTCACGTGCGCCCTCGATGTCACGTGCGCCCTCGATCTCACGAACACCGGCCCCGACGCACAGGCCGTCGATGACACGTCCCCGCTCGGGGAGCGGTGCCCCTTCGATCTCACGCTCCCGCCCCTCCACCTCCCGCGCCCTTCCGCAGTCGAGCCGGTCGCGGTCAGTGACGCAAACACCGTCGCGGACGCAGCGGCCATCGATCCGGCGCGACTCGAGCGGTTCGCGCGTACAATCGAGCCCACGAATTCCCTCGACCTCACGAGGTTCTCGGGGTGACATCTCCCAGGGTCGGGGTGACATCTCGCGTCGCTCGCGTGAGATCGCGTCTCCCTTGGACCGCCAACGCTCGGGAATTTCCCAGCGGGGACGTTCCCAGCGATTGGAATCGCCGCAGCGTATGGAATCGCGTCAGCGTCTGGAGCGGGGGCAGCGTCTGGAGCGGGGGCAGCGTCTGGACTCGCGTCAGCGATTGGAGGCGGGGCAACGTGTGGAGAGGCGCCGCGGTCCCAGCGGGTCGGCTGAGACGCATCAGCGAAGGTCGCCCCGAGACTTCATTCACGGCACCCCCAGCCGTCCTCAGCAGCCGGCGACGATCGGCGGCCACGGCAGCAAGCGGGTGAGGATCGGTGACAGCGCGATCCCGGTCGACCAGTTCAGCCGCCACTTCAGTCACCACTCCGGTCATCATGGTGGGCGGGGTCACCACGGCGGCTCAGGGAAGTTGGGCGCCTTCGGGCTCGGCTTCGGGCTGGGGGCGATCAGTACCAGTTGGAATCGATATTGGTACGACGCGCATCTTCCACGGTACCACCGCAGTTGGTACCGCGGGACCTGGGGGTGGCCGGGCGCCGGGATCGGTTACCTGCCGTGGGTCTACACTTACAGCAATTGGGGCTACAGCCCGCTTGCCTATCGCATGGGTTACGTCCGCTATGTGAACCCGTACTGGGGGCAGCGGGGGCCGACCGTGGTATACAACTACCAGCAACCGGTCATTGTCGAGCGGCCGGTGGCCGAGGAGGTTCCTGACGAGCGGGCGTTGGATCTACTCGACGGGGCACTCGACGCGTTTTATGGGACCGATTATGAGCGAGCGCTCCAGCTGGTCGATGAAAGTCTACGGCTTGATCCACACGACCCGGCGGCGCACGAGCTGCGGGCGTTGGCGTTGTTCGCGACCGGCCAGTACAACGATGCAGCGGCTACATTGAACGCCTTGCTCGCCGCTGCTCCCGGGTGGGATTGGCCGACAATGCGTGGACTTTATCCCTCGACCGAAATCTACACGCAGCAACTGCGGGCGCTCGAGGCGTTTCGAAATGACAATCCACAGTCGGCCGACGCACGATTTGTCCTGGCCTACCACTACCTCGTCGCCGGTCATGTCGACGCGGCCCAGCGCGAACTGGAACGGGTCATGGAACTCGAACCACGGGACCAGGTCGCAGCCCAAATCTTGGACGGGCTGCGAGGCGAAGCGGACGCCCCGCCGGCCCGCCCGGAAGCAGGGGAGGAGGCCCTGCCGGCACCGGCTGAGCCGCAAGCCGAACCGGACGCCGACAGCGCCCCCGCGGAGGAGGAGATGCCGCTGGTGACCCTGCCGGGCCGGTGGCAGGCCGAGCCGGAATCGGGGGTCACGATCACCCTGGAGCTGAGTGACGAGAGCCGCTTCACCTGGAACGTCACCCAAGACGGGGAAACGGAGACGATCGAAGGGGAGTACTCGGTCAACGGCCCGGTGTTGATCTTGGAGGACAGCGATGGCGGCGCGATGCTCGCGCGGGTGGAACCCGAAAACGAAAACCGCTTCCGTTTCGTCCTGCTCGGAGGCCCGGAATCGGACCCTGGGTTGAGCTTCCAACGGCAGCCCTAGGGGTTTGTCACCGCCTGAATTTCGGCCTTCCCAAGGCCGGGGGCTTGCGCTGGGCTGTCAAAAATTCGGTATTGTGGCGATCTTAGGTTGCGCAAGTTTTGTTCCGGATCCGGGGTCCGAAAGGTCCTTACCTCGAGCGACGTGAACGCCCGCCTTGATGTTCTCTTTGATCCAAGTGTGGACGTGGGCGATGCGGCAACGTCGCAGTGATTCCGACAGCGTCCACACGCTCAAATTCATCGTGCTCGCTGCGATCGAAAGGATCTGACCGGTCAAGCTGTTGTTGTTTTGTGACGTCCCGAGCAAACGCTTCCCTTTGCCGATCAGCGATTCAATCACTTCACTGCTACCCGGAAGTCCACTCGGATAACGCTCACAACGGGCACACTGTTGCTCAACCACTGAGATCACTTCGGCAATCAATCCTTGTGCAGCGGCTGATTTGCCCCGCCCCAGGGTCGCCTTCAGTTCTGCGGCCGTCGCTCGCGAGTATCCGCAGCGACGGACGACCGTGCAGCTCGCCTGTCCGGCCTCACACAGCTCCGTCCAAACTTCCAGTTCCTCCCGGTACTCCTCCAGCCACCCCAGTTGCGCCTCGACGTCTTTGCTATCCAGACGCTCCTTTTGGTGGTCGGTTAAGTCGCCGGCTCGGACTCGGTCGAGCAACCATAACGCTCGTCGGCCCCAGCGAATCTCCGGGTCCAAGTTCATGTAGCGGCCTTTCGTCTTCGGGCGAGGTGGCTTCAGGTGCGCTAGCGGACTTTGGCGGAGCTTGTTGGCACATCGACAACAGGCTTGGCGGTACTGGCTGAACCGGTCTTCCTTGCCCAGCCGCTTCCAAATCAAACGGCACGCCAGATGAACGATGTCGTACAATGAAATCGTCTCGGGATGAGCCTCCTGAAACAACTCGACGCCTTTTTTCAGGTCCGAACCGCAATCGTTGAGGATTGCCAGCGGAACGCCACGCCGCCCGGCAAGTTCCCTCAGTTGATCATTCACGACCGCTCCGTTGGAGGCTTCAGTGGGAATCAGAGTCAACACGTCGACGTCACCGTGCTCAAGTGCACGGTCGAGCGTCGCGAACACATCGGCACTGATCCCCAGCACGATAAAGCACTTGAGCGAACCGGCGGCGATCATGTGATCCATGATCCAGACGCGATCAGAGCAAGTTTCAGTCGCATTCTCGATCTGATCGAGTCCGGCTCGTAGGAGGTAGTTTTGGACGGTGGAGTGACTCAGGCCATCGAACCGATGACCACCGATAAATTCACAGATCAGTCCGCTGATTCTCGAAGCCGCTCTCATCGAGACAGCTCCTTCGATCACCATCCTCAACACCAGTGTGACCAATTCGATGGGAAAGGTGCTGCCACGGATCTTTGGCGCGTCAAGTAACTCTCCATGGATAGACGCGTTCGTGACTTTTTCGCTAACTGGAATATCTACAGCGGCTGGTTTAAAATATTTTTTGCTTGAGGTCGCGAAGTTCAGCCTCCGCGGCTTCGGCGCGCACCCGCCACATCACTCGGCTTTTTTCGACGGCCCTGACTTGGTTCTCGGCCGCTCGACGCTGCTTCATCAGTTCGCGATACTTCACTCGCAAATCATCCCGCCCTTTCTTGAGCATCGCGACGATTTTCTGTGGCGGAGAGCGGTACTCATCGAGAGCTTTGACCATGTCGCATCCTACTCAGGCAAAAAAGGCTATACATCCGTCACTGGACGGGAATAAAATCACGCCTTGGAAAACTCGTGTCAATACCGAATTTTTGACAGCCCAGGCTTGCGCCCTGCCGTTAGGGGCCGCGCGTCATTTGATTACCGGATTCAGCAACTCTTTCTCGGATGGAT
>CAYWXT010000131.1:0-15001 GCA_964462125.1 uncultured Pirellulaceae bacterium
CGGAGTTTTGGCGGGCGGCAGGCGAAAGCCGGGGGGGCGCGGCGGTGAGTAGGCCTCGGTGGAGGCGGGGGTGAGCGACGATGGATTCGGCTTCGAGGAAGGCAGCTACCCCGACTTCCGAGAGGCTTGAGCGAGTCCTATTCCTCGTCGGCGGCGAAAAACGAGTCATGCTGATGCCGCACGATTTCGCCCTCGACCAGGTAAATCACCTCCTCGGAAACGTTTTCGGCCATGTCGGCGATCCGCTCCAGGTGGCGTGAGGCGCTGAAGCAGTGGACGGCGGGGACAATGTTCTCCGGGTCCTCCTTCATCGTCTCATGGAGAATGTCGATGACGATGCGGTTGAGCCGATCGACCACGTCGTCTCGTTGGATCACAGCGGCCGCCTTGCGCGTGTCACGCTCGACGAAGGCGTCCAGTGCCTCTTTGACCATCTGCAAGGTCGCCGTCACCATTTCGGTGAGCACCGCGGGGACGGGGAACAACGGATAGAGGTCTAGCGATTTGGCACGCTCGGCGATGTTGCAGGCCAGATCGGCCATTCGCTCCAACTCGCCGTTGACCTTGATGACCGTCACCAACCAACGGAGTTCGTCGACGACCGGTTGGTGCAGCGCCAATATCTTGAGGCACTCTTCCTCGATCAGGACATCCTGCTGATCGACCTGCTCATCGGTTTCAATGACCCGGTCGGCAATGTCCGTGCGGCGTTCGGTCAGCGAGCGCACGGAGAGCTGGACCATCTGTTCCACCACGCCGAACTGGCTGATCAACTGCTCTCGCAAGTGGTCCAGGGCGCGTTCAAGATGCTTCGACATCGACTACCATCCGGTCAGATTGAAAAGCGCAGCAGGATAACGCGGTTCAGCCGAATTTTCCACGCACGTATCCTTCTGTTTGCTTCTCTTTCGGCTTGGTGAATACCTGATCGGTCTCACCGGCTTCGATCAAGCGACCTTCGAAAAAGAACGCCGTCTGATCACTGCAACGTGCCGCCTGCTGCATGTTGTGCGTCACGATGACGATCGTGTACTGCTCGCGGAGCTCAAAGATCAGGTCTTCAATCGCTAAGGTGCTGGCCGGATCCAGTGCCGAGCAGGGCTCGTCCATCAGCAACACCTCTGGCCCGACGGCGATGGCCCGGGCAATGCATAACCGCTGTTGTTGGCCACCCGAGAGTCCCAGGGCTGGGGCGTGAAGCCGATCCTTGACCTCGTCCCAGACCGCCGCTTTGCGAAGCGCCCACTCGACCAGGTCCTGCAGTTCCGGTTTGCGGAGTTTCATGTGCAGTCGAGGACCGAACGCAACATTGTCAAAAATGCTCTTGGGAAACGGGTTTGGCTTTTGGAAAACAATCCCAATCCGGCGGCGAAGATCGACCACATCGGTGGCGCGGTCCAACAAGTCGAGCTCCCCCAGTTTCAGCGACCCTCGGGCTCGCGCCGTGGTGATGGTGTCGTTCATGCGGTTGAACCACCGCAGCAGGGTGCTCTTGCCGCAACCGCTGGGCCCGATGAACGCAGTCACGTGATGCCGGGGAATACGGAGGGTGATGTCGTGCAGCGCCTTGAAGTCACCGTACCAGGAATCCAACGCCTCGATGGTGATCGCTGCGGGTGATACGTCGGTATCCATGGATGTCTCGGCTGCCATGCCCGCGGGAGTCGTCCGCGCGATCGAGTGGTCTGTCATCAGCTTCGTCATGTCAACGTCGACGGGTTGTCAGCTCACCGGGCGCTGGGTTTTGTGCCGGATGAACACGGCAATACCGTTGAAAAACAGTAGAACCAACAGCAACAAAATGATCCCACCGGCGGCCAGATCGTGAAATTCTGGTTGGGGACGGCTGGTCCAATTGTAAATCTGAAGCGGCATCACCGTGAAATGGTCCATCAAATTTTCCGGTGCGGTGCGAATGTAGACGATCCCGGCAATGATCAAGATCGGCGCCGTTTCCCCGATCGCACGGCTCATCGCGAGAATCGAACCGGTCATGATACCGGGAATGGCGGTGGGGAGGGTCACATTCCACACGACCTGCCAACGGGTTGCCCCCAATCCCAGGGCACCGGCCCGGAGGGAGGCTGGAACGGCACGCAACGCTTCCTGGGCACTGATGATGATCACCGGCAAGATGACCAACATCAACGTCAGCGCCCCGGCGACCACGCCGCGGCCGAGCGGGAGCCGAACATAGTACCACGACTTTTGGCTGATCCGGCCCGCCTCGGCATCGCGGGACAACGTGTAGGCGCGGACCTCGGGATCCTCTGGAACCGGTTCGCCAACGTCGATCAGGTTGACTTCCACCGGGTTCCAGTTGGCATCGTACGCCAGCATGTCATCGTCCGGTGTCGACATCGGATCGGATCGCGAGTCGACCGGCACCAGCACGGTCCGTTCCCCTTCACTGAAGAACTGGTCGTAATGAGTCGCACCGAATTCAAACGTGGACGCACCGGGATCGTCGGAATTGGAGAACAAACCGAACATCGAAACGAAAGCGGTCAGCCCCAGAATCCCATAGACCACGCTCGGGACGCCGGCGAGGTTACTGATGTTCAACTGAATGATGTTGTACAGCCAGACCGAGACCTTCGATTTCGGCTTGAACTCCTCCAGGAGAATCGCAGTCCCGACGCCGATCGGCAGCGTGAACAGGCCACACAACGTGCAAACCCACAAGGTGCCGAAGATCGCGGGGCGCATCCCGGCTTCGGTCGGATCGGCCTCGGCGGTCCCGCTGAGCAGCTTCCAGGAGAGCGCGGAGCTTCCCTGAATTGCGATCGAAACCAACAACACGATCAACACGACCACGGAGAACGAAGCAATGGCGAGGCAGAGTTGCTGGAACAGTCGATCGGCCCGCTGGCGGCCGCGACTGCCACGCAAGCTCCCGGTCGCGACCGATCGGCTGTCCGCTTCATTTCCCTCCACGCGACGTTCGTCGGACCGTGTCATTCGTACGCCTCCCGAAACCGCCGCCGGACCAGGTTTCCGATCATGGTCAGCGAGAGGGTCATCACAAACAGCGTGAACGCCACCGCGTACATCGAAAAATATTCGATGCCGAAGTTGGAAACGTCACCACCGGCCATCTGCACCATGAATGCCGTCATTGTTTGCATCTCCTCCCGGGGATCGAGCGTCAGCTGTGCCCGGCTGCCGACGCACAGGGCGACAATCATCGTCTCCCCAATGGCGCGGGCGACCGCCAACAGACAGGCGCTGATGATCCCGCTGAGCGCTGCGGGAAAGATGATCTTGACCGAAACATCGAAACGCGTCCCCCCCAATCCATAACCGCCGTCGCGCAGACTCCGCGGCACGGCCTGGAGCGCGTCTTCCGCAAGCGAGCAAACCGTCGGCAGACAGAGGATCCCAACCGCAATGCCACCGCTCATTGCATTGAAGACGTTGAAGCCGTCGTGCAGCCACTGCAGGGCCGGGGTGATCGTCGTCAGCGCAAAGAACCCATAAACCACCGTCGGGATCCCGGCCAAAACCTCCAGCACCGGCTTGAGAACACTGCGAACCCGCCGTGGGGCGTACTCGCTCAGATAAACCGCCGTGATCAATCCGAGCGGCAATGCAATCAACATTGCGATCGTAGTCACCATCAGGGTTCCACCGACCAGGGCCCAAATCCCGAAGCTCTTCGTGCGTCCCAGCAGCGGCGTCCACTCGGTCGAACCGAGGAAGTTGGCGAGCGAAACCTGCTCAAACTGAAAGAACGTGACCGTCTCGCGGAGCAGTACCCCGACGATCGCGACGGTGACCACCAACGAAAAAAGACCGCACGCGACAAGGATGGCGTAGACAAACAGTTCGCCCGAACGAACGACGGCCAGCGATCGCCGACCGCCGCCGAGTATCTCACGAATGCGGTCGTCCAGACCCTCGGAATTCCCGTCGTCGGAATTTGTGAAGGCCGAAGCCTCGGTGCTCATCAATCCAAATTCCTTCGCTCGTCAGTTCGTGTCTGTCCGGTTCTCTTCCACGTAGACCTCCGTCACCGGACCGCGGCGACTTTCGAGCTCCGCCGTCAAATAATGCGTCCCGGTCTGCCGCCTCGCGAGGCGACTCTGGGCTTCGGCATAGACCGCCTCCGGAAGGGGCACATAGCCCGCCGTGGCCGCCATCTCGGCCGCGTTGTCCAGGTAAAAGGTTACGAACCGTTTTACTTCCGGACGGCGGAGCGATTTGTTGTTGACGTAAATGAACAACGGGCGACTGAAGGGAGCATATTCGCCACCCTCGATCGCTTCACCGGTCGGCATCACCGCTTCTCCCGTTTTGGGATTGACCACCGGAACGGCCCGTAATTTGTCACGGTTCTCTTCGTAGTAGGCCACCCCGAAAAAACCGATGGCTCTTGGCGACCCGGAAATCCCGGTCACCAGTACGTTGTCGTCCTCGCTGGTACTCATGTCCGAGCGGAGCGTGCCATCGTCACCGGCGACCACTTCCATGAAGTAATCGAAGGTGCCCGAATCGGTCCCCGGGGCGAAGATCTGAATCTGGGAATCGGGCCATTCGCTGCGGACCTCCGACCACCGCGTCGCTGCCTCGTCGGCGCGAAAAATCTTGGTGATCTCCTCCAACGTCAACTGATCGATAAACGTGTTCTCCTTGTGGACGACGATCGATAGCCCGTCGTAGGCAACCGGAAGCTCAACGAACTGAACGCCAGAGTCCCGGCAGCTGGCAAACTCGTCGGCCTTGATCGGCCGCGAAGCGTCCGAGATATCCGTTTGACCCCGGCTGAACTGTTGGAATCCCCCGCCGGTGCCCGAGACGCCGACGACCACGCTGACGTTTGGAAACCGCTTGTTGAACGCGCTGGAAACCGCCTCGCTGATCGGATAGACGGTACTGCTGCCGTCAATCTCGATTCTGCCGCGCAACTCCGTGTTCGGCACCACCCCGTCGGCTGATTCTGCGCCGCTCCCGACACTTCCTGAAGGTGAGCTGTCTGAGGCTGGTTGACAGCCGACCAGTGGGGCCAAGAGGCACAGGCCGACGAAAGCAACACGCAGCCGAAGGTGAATCGCATCGGCGTGACTGAATAATCGGGACATGGCTCTCGTCTCGAATCCTAAGGGAACGCGGCACTGACCGCGGTCAACCTAGCATTGACGCAAACGATTGGCGAGACGCAGAACCATAACGAATCGATGAAGATTTGGTGAAGGGTCGCGGAGGCCCTCCCCGGGGTTTCAGCCCGACCCTTGTGATAACGGAAGGGCGCAAGCCCACGGCCTTTTGAACCCGAAACTCAAGCGGCAACGGGACCACTAGCGATCGTCCTCGGTGGCGAGTTTTCGAAAGTAGGCTTCGATCGCTTCGCGGTAATGGGTGGGAAGGTCCTGGCTGATCTGCTGCAGCGCCTGCTGCCGTTCCGCCGGGGGAAGGTTTCCCCATCCGTCGCGCTGTTCGATCCGTTTTCGGTCGACGTCTCCCGCGCCGCTGCCCCCTGCGATTTGGCTGTCCTGCATCGGAGCGTCCTGGCCTCCGTCACTGCCGCCCTGGCCCCCGCCGCCCTGCTGCTGTTGTTGCTGCTGCTGCTGTTGTTCTTCGATCTCGTCGATCAATTTGGTGAGTTTGTCGATGATCGTCTGTTCCTGGTCTTTGACCTGCTCGTCGGCGCGACCCAAGTCGAGCCGTCGGGTAACGTCGGTCATCAAACGTGAAATCTCATCGAGCGAGTCTTCCTCCAGTGGCTGCAGATCGGCGACCATCAATTGGCTGGTACGAACAAATCGGACGGGGGCCGTTTCCTCACGCTGCAATAGTCGCCGCAGGTCCGAAAGGGCCTCCTCCTTCAGAAGCAGCGAGTGGTAACAAACGCCTCGATAAAACAGCACGCTCGCCGGCGCAATGCTGTCGGTCAGGTCGACCTCCGCCAGAACCGGCAATGCCTCGTCGTAGAGACGTTGCTGCACCATTTCCCGACCCAACCAAGTCCGGACCGACATCCGCACCACCGCCGGCAGCGATTCCAAGGCCGCGTACCTGGGGCCGCTCGGGTCGAGACTTTCCGCGGCGGTGATCGGAGATTTCTCCGCCTCGGCGACCAATTCCTCCACCAGGGGAGCAACGCTGCGGATCACGTCGACGAATCGCTGCAGGTAATCGAAGCGGCCGATAGCCTCCGCTTCCACTGGTTCGGAAAACCGCTCCGCCAACCGTTCAGCTTCATCGGCCGAGACACCGAGTTCGGTCAGCCCCGAGCGGAGCATCTGCTCCATCTCCTCGGGGCCGTAAAGATCCCAGTTCGCTTGGCGAGAAAGCGAATCGTCGTCGGCCTGCGCGGCGGGGCTCGCGAGCCAGATCGACAGGGCCAGTGGGATCAGTGCGTAAAGCGACCTCGCACCCACGGCCGCCAATGCTTGAGCGATATCCCTGCTCCAACGGCCCAGGAAACCTCGCGATGATGTCGATTGCTTCACGATCACCCTCCCGGTTCATGTCGTCGACGGCAACGATCAGTCAGTTCGACGATCAGTCAATTCCCGCCGCTGTTCATTGTAGCGACCACCCTCGTCCCGGTGCGCCGATTTGGTTCGGCACGCCGATTCTCTACTCGTTTTGCTTCAACACCAGGTCTCGCGTGATCTGAAAGAGTCGATCCTGCCGCTCGGCCAACGATTGCAGCATCGGCCGCACCTCCGATCCGCTCGTCTCCCCCGACTCCAACAGATCGCCGTAGCGCTCCGTGGTTGACTTGATGCGCGTTTCCATCGTGCGGATCAACTTCAATTCGGCGAGTGCCTGCACCAACGGCTGCTCGCCGGGGCCCTGCTGCGGTGGTTGTCCCTGCTGCTGCTGTTGCTGACGCTGCTCCTCCAGGTCTTTCTGGGCCTTTTGCAAGGCGTCGATCATCTCTTCCAACGCAGCCAAAACGTCCTCCTGGATCCCCTGGGTCACCGCGTCGATTTTGGATTCTTCCAATCGCTGGGAAACACGGACTGTGTCGCTGCGAATTTGCGTCAGGACCTCTGGGAAGGCGACACTGGAGCCCTCTTCGCGAAGCAGCAGCATGGCGCGGTCGGCTTCGTGTGTGATCTTTTTCTCTTCGAACGCCAATTCACCCGCCTTGAGGTCAGTTTGACGATCGCGTTGACTTTCCGGCGTTGCCGCCAGGGCGACACAATCATCGAGCACCTGCGACTGCATCGCCGCCATCTTTCTCAACCGGGATTCGAGTCGGGCGAGTTCCCGCTCCATCTCCTCCTCGCGGAGTTGCCGCAGGATCCGCTCCAACTCATCGATCGCATTCCGCAGGTTCTCCTCCGCCTCCCGTTGCTCCTCGACCGCATCCTCGCGCTTCGCCTCTTCCAATCGCTGCTCCGCCTCCCGCATCCGTTCGATCGCGTCGTCCAACCGCTGCTCCGCACGCTGCTGGGGCGTCGATGGCGTCTGCTCCTGGCTCGGCGGTGAGGGTTCCCCCTGCTGGGATTGCTCTCCGTCCTGCGGCTCCTCCTGTTGAGATTGTTCCCCGTCCGGGGAGCCTTCAGACGGTTCTCCTGGCGACGGATCTTCTTCCGATTGTGGGCCCTCCTGGGGATCCGACGGACCATTCGATTCGGACTCCTGCTCACCAGATTCGGACTCCTGCTCACCATCGGATCCTTCCGCAGGATTCGGTTCTGCGTCGGCCGGATCCGAGTCCGATTCGTCTTCGGCCGGATCAGGCTGCACGTCCGAGGGGGCGGAGTCTTCGCTACCGTTGGCGGAACCGGACGCCTCCTCGCTCTCCTGCTCGGCAAGTTCGCGGTTCAGATTATCCGCCCGCTCGGTGATCGCTTTTTGCTCGCGCTGAAGCTCCTCGATGTCGGCGCCGCTCTCGGTTCGTGCCCGCGTGCTGCGTTGAGAACGTTCTGTCCGCCGCAGCTGTTTGATCAACTCGGCGACGCGGTCCTTTTCATCGCGGATCCGCCGCGACCGATCCTCGCTGAGCAAGAGTTTCAACAAGGATTGCAGCTCCTCGTTCGCCTCCTCCTGCCGGTCGATCGCGTCTTGGAATTCCTGCGAGCGGATCGACTCACCGGCGTTGCGAAGTCGGTCGAGCACGAACCGATCGCTTGCCTGCCGTGCGGCTCGGCGCAGCAGTGCGGACCGCTCCGGGTTCTCCGCCGCTTCGACGTCGGCCAAACGGAGCAGTAACTCTTCCAGCTTTTGAAACCGTTTGGCGACCGCCGACTGCCGGACGGCAAGGCTCTCATCGGCGGCGGCTGTTTGCAGCCAGCCGCCTGTGGACATCTGTCCAGAGGGGACGAGTAGCCCGGAACCGGCACCGAGGAGCAGGCACACCATCAGCCCGCGGCAAACGGGCAGCCCGCGGCAAACGGGCAGCCCGCGGCAAACGGGCAGCCAGAGGCAAACGGGGGCACGCCGCTGGGACGCGCTTCGTTTCGGCAGCGGAAGGTCGGAAGCATCCACGATGCACCTTGTGGTTAGTCGAACAGATCAAGCACGCTTTCCTTCTGCTGCTGCTTCGTCTCTTCCAGCAGCTCCTCTTGATCGTCAATCAGGCCTCGGAATAGATCCAAGATCTCATTGTAGCTTTCCAGGTCAAGCATTTTGTCCAGGACTGCGGTCAGCTCGATCAGGACCTGTTCGGCGAGTTGAACCGCCTCGGCGGTCCCAGCGACGGCCTCCTCCGGTTGTTCGAGCGTTGCTTGAACCTCCTCCAGCCGCTGGCGGAGCCGCCCCAGGGAGCCATCGACGACCTCTTGCAGCGGGTCGCGCACCCCCTTCCCGATCCGCTCGCGGCGGTCGCTCGAATCGACGCGGTTATTGATCATCTCTTCGAGCAGATCGCCGAGGGAGGCGATGATTCCGGTCAGCTCTTCCGACGTCTTGTCGGCCTGCAGGGCGGCTTGTTGCATCCTCAGTTGGCGGACCTGCTGCACACGGGCTCGTTCCGAGTTTTCGGCATCGACATCCCCAGAGTCTGCGCCGCTCTCGACGGATTCCTTTGACTCCTTCGATTCCTCCGACCATCGGCGGCGGAGGGAATCGAGTGTGTCGCGCAGCCCTCGGGTCTCGTCAATGGTCTGTTCGAGCCGCATCCGGAACGAGAGTTCGCGGCGTTCGAGCAAGGCCAGCAGTTCTTCCGGCGTGACGACTTCCAACCGAAAGACCTCGCTGCGTGTCGGGGGTCGCTTACTCAGGTCGTAGTGGTCGGAGACTTCACCGTACAGATGGACCCCTTGGCCAGCGCGGACCGTCGGGAGCTCGCCGTCGGCGACGAGATCCCGCAGGTCGATGACCGTTTCGGCTTTGCCGTCACGGTCGGGTCGCAGTGGACGCGTGACAGCGTCCGACGACTCTCCATTGGCCGCTGACTCCTCCCCGGAGGCATCGATTACAGCTGTCGTCTCCGCGTCGGCTTCCTCTTGCTCGGCCTCCTCTGCGTCCGAACCGACGGTCGCGGCGGTGATCTCCAGCCCCTCGATGCCGTAGTCGTCAGCGGCTTGAGCGGCAACGGGGATCTGAGCGACCGGCGTGACTGCTGATCCGATTCCGGTGAGGCGAACGGTCAACTCCGGCGGCTCGTCGAGAACGACTCCGAGATAATAGCGAAAGGGTGCCTGTGCCGAGATCCCTTCCTCGCCACGGGGGACCATCCGAAGGGTGGTTGCCGATTTGACGTTTTCCAGCCGCAAGTGGGCTTCCCGGCGATCCTCTGTGTAGCGGATGTCGATGTCGGTGCGTGGCCCGGCGTCGTCACGGAGGTCGAGGTCAATCTCCCGCATAGGTTGACTTCCCTTGGCGATCAGCGTCACGTCGCTTCCCTCCCGGATCCGGAGCCCGGAGCGGTAATCGGTCTCCAGGTCCGTCTCCGACCCCCCCGCTTGCCCACTCGCTTGGCGCAAATAATCGGGGTAACGCATCTGGACTCGCAGATTGGCAATCGCAGGCGGCTCCACCGCTTCGATGCGGTAATCATCCAAGCGATCGTCCAGGCCGCGGACGCTGAGCGTCAGCGATTCGCTCAGTCCGGCCAGCGGCGCGCCATCGAGGATGAAGGACTGGTAGCCGTCAACAACGCGACCGATTCGCCGCATGTTGGCCTGGCCCCGCGTCCCGTCGTCGCTGCGAAAGTAGACGGTACAGACATTGGGGACGACGGCGTCCTCACCAGCCCGGGCGCGGATCCGCAGGGTGCCGCTGCTGCCACGAGGCAGCCGCAGGAAGCGGTCTTCGAAGGTCACCATTTCCGCGGTCGGATCCGCCCCCTCCGCCGCGACCGCCATCGGCACCTCGACGCCGATCATCTCCAGCTCTGCTTGCCGGGGCCACGGATCGTCCGAGAACAGGGCCAGCCGGCTTGCCCCTTGCACGAATGTTTGGGGACTGAGCAGACCGAGCAGAGCGGCGGCGAGCGCGAGTGGTACCACCAGCAACCCCTTGCGAATCAACGGTTCCCAGCGAAAGACCCGCCGTGGGTCGACGCGATCGGTCAACGACGCCGCCTGCCGGTGCACGATCGCCAACAACGGGGCCGCATACGTGTCACCACGACGACGTGGCCGGCAAAGCTGGACCGCGGTCACCAGCCGGCCACCAAAATCGGGGTGATGCCGTTCAACCAGCAATGCAAGACTGGCGTCGGGAAGCGTCCGCAGCAAGCGACCCAGCAGCAGCTTGCCCACCACGCCCAGACAAAGCAGCCCCACCACGATCGCCAACACCACTCGAGCCGACCGCGGCATCTCGGTCCCGCCGAGTTGCACGGGGATGTAGTCGAGCGCAAGGCCGACCCAAAAGGCGACCAGCAGAACCGCGCCGAGGGCCAGCAGCGAATCCCAGACGATATACCGCCGGACACGCTGCCGCAGCGAGTGCAGCAGCGTGACAAGCTTCGGATCGAGTTGGCTCTCGGCTGGCATGTCTCTCGCGACGCTTAGGCCAAACGGTGAAATCGGCGCGTGACCCATTCCAGGGTCAACGCGGAGGCAATCAGCCACATCAGAACGGCATTTCGCCGTTCATGGAAGTCGGAATCGGGTGTCCCCGGCAGGACCGTCGTTTGGGGCTGGGGACGAATCGTCGACGCGAGCTCGCGGGCCACGCGGTCCGAATCGGTGTCGTCGTTCAAGGGAACATAGCTGCCGGCGGTGACCGAGGCGAGCTGAGTCAATTCGTCATCGTTTCGGCGGGGACGTTCAAGCTCGATCGCCGGCAACCGGACCTGGACGTTCTGCCTCAATACCTCTTCATCCAACGCATCGCCGAGGGTCAGTCGAACGTCGTAGCTTCCCGCCTCCCGCACGGTAAAACGGCCGCCATAGGTGCCTGGCCGCGGTTCGCCCTGCAGCGGTCGCAGACGGAGGTCTTCGATCCGGCCGCTGGGGAGCAGCAACTTCGCCTGAACCTCCGGCACCTCGAGCGGCTCGAATTGATCGTCGCTGAGGATGGCGCGAACCTCGATCGTGTCTCCGACCATCGCCCGCTGGTTGTCGACCAGCAGCACCCCGCGGTTGCTGTCCCGCAACAGTCGCCCCTCACTGACCCAACGAACCAGTTTGGTGTAATAGCTGTCGAAATAAGCATCGCTTTCCCCACGCAAACGCCACATCTCACCGCTGCCCTGAAAAAAGACTCGCCCAGCACCATAGAACTGGGACGCCAGATAGATCGGCAACTCGCCACCCACCTCGGTCGTAGGATCGGAGAAGCGGGCATAGACCTTTGCCCCTGGTTTCGCGCTCCGGATGCCGACGTAGTCGTACACCCCATCAAACTCATTCCAAACGCCCATGCTCGCCGAAGCGTCGTCGGTGAGCCACAAGAATTCCGACCGCTGAGCCTCGTCGGTGAAATTCAGCGGCCAAGGCGTATCCCCCCCTTGCCGTCCGCCACCGAGCAGCGGTCCGCGGCTGGCGAAACTCACCGGAAAAAAGCCGGCGATCCGGTCGACCCGAGGATCGGTCCGTCCGCGCGTCCATTGAGGATGGTAGACCGGGCCGGCGACCAGGATCATGCCTCCGGCCTGCTGCGTCAGCCAACGATCGAGCAGGTCCAGTGAATCCGTATCGAACTCCATCCAATCGGGGTCGAAAAACATCACGGCGTCGTACTCAAAGAGCTCGTCCGGCGTGGAGGGAAACGCTCGCAGCACCCCGTCGGCGTCCTGGCTCATCCCCTCTTGACCCGTCTGCAGCCAGACGTCGAGCTCGATCGAGTTGTCGCGGAACAGCAGGTTGCGGACAAAGCGGTACTCGCGGGTCGGCCCACCGGCGACGGCGAGCACCTTGAGCTTTCTTGCCACCACCTCATAGCGGGCGTCCCGCAGATCGTCTCGCGAGTTCCGATCTTCCCGTGGTGGGACCGCTCGCACGGCCAAGCGACGACGTCCCACCGATTCCGGTTCCAGCTCAAAGCGAACTCCCGACAGCGTCCCGTCGGCGGCCAGGCGTACCTCTTGGCTGTCGATCACCTCACCGTCAAAGGGAACCTTCCCAGCGTCCTCCTCGTTTCCCGCCTCGGGCGGATCGTCGCCGTCATCAGACTCCCCCTCATCAGATCTCCGGTCATCCAACCCATCGATCAACTGCACCTCCACGGTCATCGGCGACGGGCCGCTGGCTTGCAAAACCGCAGAAACGGAAAAGCCGTCACCGGGGTAGACTCGGCGTGGGGCGTCGATGTCGACGACGCGAACGTTGACCGGGGCGGCGCTGCTACCGAGGCCGACCGGATAGAGGGCGACCTCGTTGCGGCGCGCTGCCGAAACGGCGACGCCCGGCTCGATGCCGCCGTTGTTCTGTCCATCGCTCAGCAAGACGATCCCGGCAAGGGTCGACGGGTCGTGGTCGAGCAGGATTCCGCGAACGGCATCCCCAATCCGGCTCTGCGCCCCTGAGGCGACGATCAACTCCGACCAATCGGTCACCCGGCGATCGGAGGGTTGTTCCGCTTCCTCCTCGTCCTTCGCACCACTCTCGTCCAACCGGTCTTCCTCAGAGGACGACTCGCGGCCGAAAACGGTGTCCGCCCCCACGATCTCGGCCAACGACTGCTCGGTATCGACGGCATAGACACCGCCCAGAGAAACGATCCCCAAGACCAGACAGACAGCGCCGGCGAACAACAGCCAACCGATGCGGGCGCCCCGACCAGCGGCGCCGATCATCAGCGTCCCGATGAACAGTAACACTGCCGCGCCGATGCACACCATCCCGAACATGGTCAACGGGTCACCCGGTCCCGGTGCGCGCGGCGGCCGGTCCGGGGCGAGACCGACTTCGTCCTCTGGCAGTAAGACCTCCGACGCACGGGTCTCCAACAGCCTCGGTTCCGGATTCTCGTCAAAGGCATAAACACTGGTCCGGTGTTCCGCCGCAAGTCGGTCCACCAACCTGGATGAACTGATCAGTTCCGTCGCCTTCTCCGCACGACTCGCCGAGGTCAGTGATTGGCCACCGGGCAGCGACATGCTTTGGCTGGTGTCGACCAGAATCACGACCTCACTGGGGCGAGTCACCATCTGCTGGGTCCGGCGCTGCAGGTCAAAGAACAAAAAGACCAGCGCGACGATCGTGGTCAACCTCATCACCATCAAGGTCCAGCGGATCCCCTGTGGCAGCTCATGCACGTCGCGGCGGTAAAGCCACAAACAGAGATGAACGAGCAGCCCGATGATGGCGATCAACAACGCCCACACCCACCAACCTTCCAAGGTCGAGGCGCGTGAGAATTCGTAAATGACTTGGCTCGACGCCGACGTGGCGTTGTCGTTCATCGGTGACTCCCTCCCGACCCGGCGGCCGTGTGATAACTGGCCCAATACCCCAGCCACTGCTCGATCCCCAGCAGCCCGACCAACAATCCGAGGAGAACCAATGCCATGGTTGAACTTCCGGTCCCGCGATTCTCCTCGCTCCATTGACGGCTACTGAGAAAGCGGACTTCGATCGGGTCCAACCCCTGGCGGATCTCCGCCGGATCGGCTCGCTGCAGGTTGCTTTCGCCGCCGCGGAGGACCGACGCGACCGGGATCACTTCCGCCGACCCGTCGTCGCGAGTCAGCATCCATTCTGAAATTCCGGGGCGCAACAATTCGTTGACGTCGGCGCCGCCGGAGAGTAATTGCTCGATCGGATCGAGCCGCACCCGCGGCACCCGGTCGCTCGCTGCTGCGATCCCGTTGCGTCGCGAACCACCGTTCTCGTTGGAATCCTCATCCACCGACGGCTCGGCCTCCGCGGTGAACTCCAATGGCACCCGCGGCGGTTCGTCCACCGGAGGCAACCACGTTCCCACGCCGGCATACTGGTCCGGCGGCAACGTCCGCTCCAGAGCGTCATCGACAAAACGCTCCGTCGGCGGCGCCGCGGTGCTCCACAACATGGCATTGGTTTGCAACAGGAAAACAACAAACGTCGGATCGCCGGGCCAGTTGGTCCAGGACCCGTCGAGCCCGCACAGGACAGTGACCACACGGCCCCGGCCGACGTCATGCTGCGCAATGAGCGGACGCCCATCGCGTCGCCGCAACGGCTCGACCACCCGCGGTCGTTCGTCCGCCCTCCCGCGGCGGTCCTCCTCCCCATCCTCGGCTTCCCCATCGTCCGAGCTAGGCGATTCGAGAGGCGGTTCGAGTGTCCATGACTCCGAGAGGCCAACCAGCGAAAACGCCGCATCCCCCATCCCTTGGATCGGCTCGAACAGGGGGCTCGGATCGCCCAGGGACAGATCGCTGCCGCCCGCGGACTCCTCGGCCGGCAGCGCGACGCTTGGACCCAAGGGGGCGGGCAACAGTTGGCGGCCGTCACGCCGGAGAACGGCGTTGTACGATCCGCGGTTCACCCGCTCGCCCAGGAACCAACACAATCCGCCGCCCCGCCGCACGTAATCATCCAACACCGTCGCCGCCCCCTCACTGATCTCCTCCAGGTCAATCAGGTACACCGCGCGGTATCGAGCCAACATTTCCGGGGTGGCGGAGCGGAGAAACGAAGTCGGCTGGACGTCCGGGATCGCACCG
>CAYWXT010000132.1:0-12602 GCA_964462125.1 uncultured Pirellulaceae bacterium
CCTGTTTCGGGAAACGAAGGGCGATGGCGAATTGGAAATCGAGCTGTTCGTCGGTGGTGAGACCAAGACCGTTGCCGGTCAAGTGATCGACTACGACGCCGACGAGCGCGACATCGCGCTGGTCGCCATCCGCCCTGGCTTTTCTGTCGAGCCGGTCGAGCTGATCGCACCTGGGGATGAGATCGAGACCGGCCAAGCCGTCTTCAGCTTCGGCTGCGATCGGGGGGCGGACCCGTCGCGCCACGATACGCGGATCACCGGCGTCAACAAGTACAATCAGCACCTCGGGATGTCGAACCTGGAAATCGCGGGCGCCCCGATCGACGGGCGAAGCGGCGGAGGGTTGTTCGACCAGCGTGGCCGGTTGATCGGCGTTTGCAACGCCGCGGACTACGAAGGCGATGTCGGCATCTACACGGGTCCCGGTTCCGTCTACTGGCAGC
The DNA here is from genome assembly GCA_964462125.1 of uncultured Pirellulaceae bacterium. Taxonomy (GTDB): domain Bacteria; phylum Planctomycetota; class Planctomycetia; order Pirellulales; family Pirellulaceae; genus JAWLFY01. The sequence continues at coordinate 444 of CAYWXT010000132.1, forward strand.
TCGACCGCGCCAACCTGACCCACTTGTACCAGGATCCCGCGAAGGCGAGCGGGCAAGTGCCCCAAGGGGAGACGCCGGACGGGGGAGCGACGGATCGGTTGGCGAGTCTCTCTGGGGAGGCGGCACCGCAGACGTCGCCGGCGCTCAATGCACCGGAGCGCGAAACCCCTTCACCGAATCGCGCTGCGGAGGCTGCTCCTGCGGCCGCCATCAGCGGAGACAACCGTGAGGCGGGTGATCGTGAAGTGATCGTGATCATCCGCGACCGGAAACATCCCGACGCGGGGTCACGAATGATCGAGCTCGACCGTCCCAGTGACGACTTGATCCGCCGGCTCGAGAGCCAGGCGAGGCGTTGATCCCGGCCGCGATTTTCGCAGCCGATTGTAGGCCCGGCGTCCAGCGTGGCTCGCCAATTCGCTCGCTGCCCATACGCCGCCGGCCAACCCGAGGCCGACCGGACCGGCTAACGATCCGACGCCGATCGCGGTCACGCCACCGACGATCCGGCCGGCCTGCCGGCGATGCCGCGGATCGGCCAACCCCACGTGCTGACCCCCCGCCTCGGTTGCCCAGTGGGCGACATCGGCGAGCAGGAGCGAGGGGCTGACACCGCGGGCCAAACTTCGCGCCCCGGACCGTAGGGCGAGGCGGGCGAGGACGCCGGCAGCCGTTTTCAGTCCCGCCGACGTCATGCGTTCCCAAGCGACCACCACTTGGCGACTCTCCTCGCTGCCGGCACAACACCAAGTTGCGAAGTGCTCGCAGTTGTTCCAGATCAGGTCGTAACCGCGAAGCCCAAGCTGTTGCTCAGCCCGGTTGACGATTTCGTCCGGGCCGAACATCTCGGCATGCCGCACACGGTGGAGCCGGTCGCGGCCGCTGCGGGTCACGACGCTCATCTCGGTTTGCAAGATGAGAAACCGCTGTGGGTCGCCCTCCGGGCCAGCGATGCCCGAGTCGGAACTCGACAAATGGTCCGAGTCGGAACTCGAAAAATGGATCGCCGAGCCGTCTCCGACATCAATCGCATGGTGCTGGAAGGGAACGCCGCGATAGCGCCGCCACACAAAGACATGATCGCCTTTCGCCATCGCGGCCAGCTCTCCATTTTTTTCCCTCTCCCCCGGCTTTGCGGGAGAGAGGGATGGGGTGATGGGGTGTTTGGAAACTGGGGTGTTTGAAAACTGGGGTGTTTGAAAACTGGGGTGTTTGAAAACAGAGCCTCGTTGCGGTTGCGACGAGGGACTTCGCATTCGGGATTGCCGATGCTGTGTCTCGAAGCCTAATCCCTTGACCGTCGCCCGTTGCGACGAGGGACCTCGTATTCGGGATTGCCGATCCCGATCACGCCCACCGCGACGCGGCCTCCGGCATCGCCGGTCGGCTGGGTACTCAGGTCGTCCTCCTCAGCGTGAATGATGAAAGCCCGCCCGAGCACGAAATGCAACTTGGTTTTCGAGGTGGTGATGTCGATCGGGGCCACCCCGTTTTCATCCGCGGTGATGTTGCCGAAATCCCCAGCGTGGCTCTCCTCGTCCAAAGCGCCGTGCTCATGACCCTCAGGATCGTAGTGTCCTCCGGTGGCCGTCCCGTCCGGCCCGCGGGGATCTCCGAATTCGTGAATGTGGAATCCATGCTTTCCGGGAGTCAGGTTGATGACCCGACCTCGGATCCGAAGCTGGTCTTCGTCCTGTTGCAGGAGGATCATCCCCCGCACGCTATTGCCTTGGGTGGGTAAAACGCGAGCGACGCCGAAGGTCGGCATGTCCTCATGTTCGTGTTCGTCGGCCTGCAGTGGTGTGAGGCCAAGGAGCAAGCACGCGATGGCGATGGTGGCAATGCTACGGTTCCGTTTCGGCATGATAGGTGTCTCCAAGTGTCGGAAAGTGAAAGCGGATCGAATCCGTCCCCGCATCATAGCCCCTATGAATGCCGGTCGCATCTACCGGCCAAGCCGATCATTCCGACCACGAAGCAATACGCACCGAGCAAGGTCCCGTACAGGCTCCACAGCCAAGTTGACGGCATGGTCCCGCCGCTGATCGCTTGTTCCGCACCGGTCAGCCCCAGCGTCGCCACGCCAGAAAGGAACAGACACATCGCCGCGAGCAGCCCCCCCATGGCGAAACGCCGACGGAGCGCGGCGGCCATGGCGAGTGAGGCCACCAAAGGCAGCAAAATCCAACACCCCAGCAGGACGATCCAGAACAGGGCTGGGTCGATTGAGGGGGGGTATCGTGCCCCGACAGCGAACAGGATTGCCAGGAGGGTCGTTGCGGCCAGCAGGTCACCGATCTGGAATTGGCGTCGGCCGCCAGCGTCGGCAGCCGGGGCAAGCGTCCAATCGGGAACGCCCGCCAGCGGAGCCAGGGATGCCTGAACAACCGTCATGCCGCCCAGAAACAAAAGATAACGCTCCGGTTCGAGCGGCAGCCCGAGCGACCATCGCCCGGTGGCGGTCAAGGCGACCACGCCGACCACGATGGTCAGCCCCCGTGCCACCATGCGGTAGCCGCGCCGGGAAAGTGCCGAGGCGAGAAAACAGCTGGCACTCGCCAATCCGTAGATGGCGCCGATCGCCAGGCCAATCTCCCAAGGGATGCGCAACGTGCCGTCAGAACGAAGCTCCCAACTCCACACGGCAAGCCAGATACCGACGCCGAACGCGATCATGATGCCAATGGTCCTTCGGCCAATTCGCGGACTAATGTATGGTGATGAAGTCATGCCTCTCGCCCGCACTCTCTCCGGCATCCCGAATCGTCAGCTACCTCGATGGATGGTAACACCGAACCGTTGATTGCGGTGATCGGCTACCCGATTGCCGACAACCCTGCCGAGTTTGCGCTCGAACGAGCTCTCGCGGCGATGGGACTCGATTGGCGTGTGCTCTCCTTTGAGATCCCACCGGACCAGCTGGGAGCGGCACTCGACGCGATCGAGGTCCTCCGTTTTCACGGCGCGGTGGTCGATCATGCCACGGCGAACCTGACGGGCCAGTGGTACGCCCAGCGGCACGGGACAGCATCCGCACCACTTCAGCCGGTTGACTGCTTGTTTCGCCCCCGGACGGCTGACGAACCCGCCGCCCCGGCACCGTTGCAGGTGGCCGATGCCCATGGCGACTGGTTGCGCGAGGCGGTCCGCAGACACTTTGAAAATCGCGGCCGCACACCGGAGCAGGGACTCTGCGTCGGTCCCCAGCGTAACGCCAATGCCAGCGGCAAGGTTTCTTGGAGCGACTTCGGAATCGAACGGGCCGAGCCGCTGCGTTACGAGATCGATCCCGATTCGGACCAGATCGAGGCAGCCGACGTGATTGTATTGACCGCCGAGTCGGATCGGACGGTCACGTTCGATCGACGGGACTGGCCGGCCGATGACACGTCGACGTTGGTGATCGATCTGACCGACCTGGGCCACCCGGATGCCGAGATGATCGAAGCGAAAGGCTACCGGCTGGTGACCAGCGACGAACGCCGTGTCGGGACACTGGTGAATTGCCTGTGGCACTGGACCGGCCAAGAGGCGGAGGCGGATATCATTCAAGATGCAATCGACGAATACATGGCCGTTTAATGCACGCAAGTCTCGACCTCAGAGCGGGAATAAAGTGTCCCACACCCTTCATATTGATTTGTTGATCAAGATTGACGGCGTTGGATTTTCGGAAATCACCAGTAAGGAATTCGATCGAAAGGAATGGGATGGATCGTAGTCGAGAACGCGGCGCGACTGCCAAGCAGCTGATCACCGCCGCGGCGGAGCTCGCCCACGACGTCGATGACTTGTCCTTCTCCGAGCCCGTGACGCATGTCTACAATCCCCTGCGTTATGCCTGGGAGGCGCATCGGGAGTATCTGTCGCAGTTGCCGGTGCGGGGTACCCGCGTGTTGTTTCTGGGAATGAACCCAGGGCCGTGGGGGATGGCGCAAACCGGGGTACCGTTCGGCGAGGTCGAGGCGGTCCGCGATTGGATCGGCATCACCGCGGAGATCGGGAAGCCGGAATCGGAGCACCCCAAGCGGCCGGTGGATGGATTGCGGTGTCGCCGCAGCGAAGTCAGCGGCCGGCGATTGTGGGGGCTGTTTCGCGATCGATACGGAACCGCGAGAAAGTTTTTCGCCCGCCACTTCGTTGCCAACTACTGTCCCTTGTTGTTCATGGAAGCATCCGGCCGAAACCGGACGCCCGACAAATTGGCTTCCAGCGAACGGGAGACACTGACGGCCGTCTGTGATGCCCATCTCGATTCGGTGCTCAATGCATTGCGTCCCGCTTTCGCCGTCGGCGTCGGGGTGTATGCCGAGGACTGTCTACGGCGAGCGTCGGAGCGTCTTGACGGCGGCGCGGCGGTGACGCGAATTCTCCACCCCAGCCCCGCCTCGCCGGTTGCCAATCGCGGCTGGGGCGACGCCGCGACGCGGCAATTGATCGAGGCGGGGGTATGGAGGTGAGCGATTTCGGACGTTCACGGACGTCGCGGCAGCCTCAAGGTGCCGATCAGGCTGTTGAGGACCTGTGGAGGTGATTTGTTGGTAAAAGTGCTTGACTTGGCGATTCTGGTTCCTTCTGATTGATGGCGATTCGTACGGCGGGGCGGGATTGATCGGTCTCGGATACCGATCGCTTCGGACGGTCCGGCGTGGATCCCCCTCAACTGATGGTTTCGTCATGTCGCAATCAGAGCGCAGTTGCGACCGAACATGGATCGTTCATGTTTCGGGAGCCCGCCGGCGTCTTCCCGGTGTTGTGATCGGGGGCTTGGCGGTGTTGGCAATGGCAATTGCCAACGCCCCGTATCGTTACCTTGAGAGCGGCTCGTACGTGGTGGGCTCGCCGGTCGATCCGCCTCGTTGGGCTGATTTCGATTCGGTCCAGACTGCAGTCATGGCTGGATGGCCGTTTCGATACTCGGTCCAATATCGGGCCGTCGACGTGGAGCTGGAGCGGTTTTCCGTTGGGAACGGGGCAGATCCTGTTCAAGGCCCTCTGGAAACACGCTGGTGGTCGACACCGAGGCTACTGGTCAACGGATTGATTGCGGCGGGGGCCGCGATGGGGCTGTATTTTCTCGTCCAATACCGCGAGCGATGGATCCGAGGGGCGAATCGTTCGGAGCGAGCTCGTCGCCGGCTGGATTTTGGCAGTTCGATCGCGGTTGTGTTGTTGCCCGTCTGCATTTTAGGGTCCCATTGGTTTCTGGCCGCGAAGGACAAGCGTCTGGCCCAGCGGCTGGCGAACGACGCGAATTGTTATCTCGCCTGCTGGTTGCCTGAGCCGATTGCCGACCGCGTCCCGTTTGGGTTTGCCAAGAAGTTCGCCCGCATCCGGCACGTGCGGTTTTTACGACCGAGCGATGAGGCGGTTCGACAGGTGGCGCAGATCCCGACCCTGGTCGGCTTGGAGCTTGCTCCCGGTGCGTTCGATCATGGGCAGTTGGCACCGCTCCGTTCGCGGGTGCATCTTTCTGCCTTCATCGCGCACGGTGGTGGGTTCAGTGAGACGATGATGCGGTGCATTGGTGACTGCCGGTGGCTTCTGCAACTCGAGCTGTCGCAGGCCGATCTCGACGCTGGCGAACTGCGCCAACTTGATTCGCTCCCGCGACTCCGTTGGGTCGACCTGACCGGTACATCGATGCGACTTTCAGACCTGGGCCGGCCGGACTGGTCGAGATCAGTTTGCCACCTGCACTTGCCACTGCCACCGCCGGGCCGGGCTGACAGCCTGACGATCGATCGGTGGCCGAAACTCACCGATTTAACCCTGTTCGATCCGGAGCATCGCACCAATGCGGCAACGTTGCAGTTGCGGCTTTCGCGGTTGCCTCGCCTCCGCAGGCTGGTGCTCGATCGCGCTCATAAGATTGCCTTCTTCGGTCAAGACCTACCACAGTTGACCGAACTGAACGAACCGGGCGATGTCGAAGGGAGGGTCAGCCGCTTGGACGCGGATCAGCGGCTGCCCCGTGCATTGTGGTTCTCGCGGTTGTCGTTGTCTCGTGTGCCGAGCCTCGCCCATCTCCGCTGCTGGACCCGAGACCTCGCGGCACTGTCAATCAGAGATTGTCGGCGGTTGCGGCGACTCGAGTTGTCGGCTGGCACGATACGCCCAGACGGCACGACCGAGTTTGAGTCGACCTCCGCGAAGCGGTGTCAGACTTGGATTGACGAACTAGGGGCGAGAGAGGGGCCGTCGAGCGTGACGCTTTCCGGTCTCTCGCTTGACGGGGTCGACCTGTCGCCGCTGAAGAACAATCGAAAGATTCGCCGACTGAACATGGCACATACCTCGCTGAGCTTCGAGCAGCTCGAGAGCTTCGCCGCCTCAAGCGGACTGGAAGAACTGGTTCTTGGCCAATGCCCAGTGACGGCGACAGACTTGAACTGGTTGCTGGAGGCTTGTCCAAGTTTGGAGCGACTCTCGCTCGACCTCAGCAAGCTGACGCGCCTGGACATCGTCGACAATGATCAGCTGACTGCATTGATCGCGCCGCCGATTCGAGAGGCGGAACAGGTTCGTCTGGTCGATCTGCCACGACTCGAGACGACGCTTCGTTTCGTGACGGCGCCGCAACGGTTCGAGATTCGGAACATGCCGCAACTGCAAGGGCTGATGATTGAAGAACCTTGGCCTACCAACGCAACGATTCAGGGCGTCCCCCAGTTGCGGTGGCTGGCCATCGGCGGGGATTCGGCCGGCGACGACGTGTTGCGCTCCCTGCTCGATTGCGCCCAACTGGATCGCCTCAGCATCGCCTATGGATCACTTTCGAAACAGATGCTTGCCGAAGTGGGGCGTTTCGAACAGCTGGTGACATTGGAACTTCCCGGTGCCGAGATTGACGACTCGGTGACCCGACACTGGCAGCCGCTGGAAAACTTGCAGCATGTCTGTTTGGATGACACTAGCATTTCCGCAGAGACCATGGCTTGGCTTTCGAACATCGAATCACTCCAGTCGCTCTCGATCAACCGAGTGCATCTCAACGCGGCGGCCAGCGAACGGTTGGCGGATTGCCACCAGCTCTGCAAGCTTCGGCTCCGGGACGCCGTCGTCGACCAACAATCGCTGTGCCGACTCCTCCAGATGGGTTTGTTGGACTTGCTTGACGTGTCAGGACATCCAATTGACGAACCGTTGTTTGACGCGATCGCCCGCTGCACCGCCTTGAGCACCGTTGTCATGTCTCGCCAGGAAGCCCGTCCGAAACGGGTTCGTCGATTGCTGGAGGGAAACGGATATTTACACGTGGTTTTCGTCGACCCTGGTGGTGAACCAACGCCGATCGACCAGCTGGAATTGCCGGCCGCGATCAAGACGGCGATGCTTCAACGACAGTTGAATGCTCAGCCCCAGGGCGTGGGCCGCTCGATCAGCCACCGCGCGGCCGAATTGGCGGCTCGAGGCCGCACTGGGATTCGACGTCCCACCCCGCCCGATCCGTTTCGTGGTCAATTCACGCCAGGGCAATTCGCCTCCGAGTCGGACAGCAGCACATTGATGTCCGCAGCGGGACGTTAGCGGTCTGGCGCAGCGCAGAAAAAGGGGTCAGGACTTTTTTTCCAGCGGTTGGGGTTCAAAATGGCGCATCTTCATCGTCGATCGATTCCGAAAACGCCTCGTTCACCGCATCGGGATTCGCCCCAGCGGCCTCGCCAAGCTTCGTGAATGACATCGCCTCGGCGCTGAGGAAATACTTCACCTCGCTGGACGGATCCCGCTGCCACCGGCGCCCGCTGAGTCGATAGGTGACTTCGACCTCATCCCCTTCCTGGAGTCCATCGACGGTGTCACACGCATCACGGGTGAATTCCACCGGGATGTAGTTGGTGAAACTGCCCAGCTCCTGCTCCAGGACGACCAGCCGTTTTCGGAAGCCTTTTTGGCCGTACGTTTTCGTTTCTTCGACCAAGTGAACCAGGCCACGGACGGTGGGGTTGCTCATGACGCTATCTCTTCTTTCCTGAACCGAGTGTAAAGTGGGGCAATGGGCAGAGCCGAAAATTTTGACTTCTTTGCCCCCGCTCGTCCAGCGCGGTCAGCGCTCCCCTCTTCGATGCGCCTTGGGCGACGCCTCTCAGGCAACCATTTCGCGAAGGACTCGACCGTGGACGTCGGTCAAGCGAAACTGCCGACCCTGGTACTTGAACGTCAAACGCTCGTGATCGATCCCCATCAGGTGCAGGATTGTCGCTTGCAGGTCGTGAACGTGCACCGGGCTTTCAACGATGTTGTAGCCATAGTCATCGGTCTGCCCGAACAGACTGCCGGCCCGGACTCCTCCGCCGGCCATCCAGATCGTGAAGCAACGGGGATGGTGGTCACGGCCGAAGCTGTCGGCCGTCAGCTTTCCTTGGCAGTAATTGGTCCGACCGAATTCCCCACCCCAAATCACCAGCGTTTCATCCAACAACCCACTCCGCTTCAGATCCTTGACCAACGCCGCGGCGGGTTGGTCCGTTTCCTTGCATTGGCGCGGCAGCGCCTGGGGTAAACCGCCGTGGTGGTCCCAGCCTTGGTGGTAGAGCTGAATGAACCGGACGCCCCGTTCGGACATGCGGCGCGCGAGTAGGCAATTGGCCGCGAACGATCCAGGGCTGTTCACGTCGGGACCGTAGTCGCGGAGGATATGTTCCGGCTCGTCGGCGAAATCGACCGCCTCGGGGATCGACGTCTGCATGCGGAAGGCCATTTCGTGTTGCAAGATCCGAGCTTCCACTTGCGGATCGGACTCTTGAGCCAGCTGCATCTGGTGAAGTTGCCGGAGTCCGTCGAGTGCGGTGCGGCGGCTTGCGGCGTCGATCCCAGCGGGGTTTTGAAGATAGAGGACGGGTTCTTTCCCGCTGCGGAATCGAACGCCTTGGTGCCGGCTCGGCAAAAAGCCGTTACCCCACAGTCTTGAGACCAGTGGTTGGCCACCCTTGTCCTTGGTAACCATGACGATGAAGCCGGGCAAATTCTCGTTGTCCGTCCCCAGTCCGTAATCGAGCCATGCACCGAGGCTCGGCCGGCCGGGGAACATCGAGCCGGTTTGAATGAAGGTGACACCGGGCCCATGGTTGATCGCTTCGGTATGCATCGAGCGAACGACGCACAAGTCATCGGCGATCTTGGCGGTATGGGGCAGCAACTCGCTCATCCATACCCCTGTCCCGCCATGCTGGCTGAACTTGTACGGGGAGCCAGCCAGCGGGAGGCTCGATTGATGACCGCTCATCCCGGTCAATCGTTGCTCACCCCGAACCTCGGCCGGCAACTCCGTTCCATGTTTTTCGTTCAGCAGTGGTTTGTAATCGAACAGGTCCATCTGCGAAGGACCGCCCGCCTGAAAGAGAAAAATGACGCGCTTGGCTTTGGGCGGGTGATGCGGGGAGGCGAGGACTCCGGAAACACCAGCGGAGGAGGCTGCCGCGGCGGGCGATTGTCCCAAGAGTTCTCCCAGGGCGATCGCACCGAGTCCCAGCCCGCCGCCCTGCAGGAATTCGCGCCGCAAAACGGCCTCCCGCCGGTCATCGCTGGCATGCATGTTCATCTCTGTCCCTACCGGTTGCTCTCGTTGGTTGACCGCTGCTACCGCTTCATGACGCACAAATCGAAGTTCATCAGTGTCTGAACGACCGCCCCCAGCGCTGCCAGACGCGTGGGGCGTTCTCCCGCCACCGCCGCCGCATCGCCGACCTGGAGGTAAGCCTCAGCCCGCTCGGGATGATTCTCGAAATAGCGGCGCTGTTCTTCCAGCATCGCATCGAGCAGATCGAGTTGTTCTGAGGAAGGGTGACGGCTGGTCAACGTCCGGAACGCATCACGCAGGATCGCCTCCCGATCGTCCGGATGTTCCCCGAGCAAACGCTCGGCCAGGCCCCGAGCGGCCTCGACATACTGTGGCCCGTTGAACAGCACCAGCGTCTGCAGGGGGGATGACGTTCGCTCCCGCTTGACCTGGCAGACATCCCGTTTGGCAGCGTCGAGTGTCAGCATCGCCGGGGCCGGGCCGGTTCGTTTCCAATAGGTGTAGAGGCTTCGCCGGTAAAGCCCTGGTCCCTGATCTCGCTTGCTCGGTTTGAAGGACGCCTCCAGTTCGTAGGGCTTCACCGGCGGGCCGCCGAGGGAGCGGACGAGCCGGCCGCCTGTGGCCAGCGCTCCATCCCGTAACATCTCCGCCGGCCAACGATAGGCGGGAAAGCGGGCCAACCACCGATTATCGGGATCGGCTTCCGTCACGCTTGCCTCTACCGGAACGCTCGACCGCCGATAGGCGGACGAAAGCATGATCTGTTTCAGCATCCGCTTGACGTTCCAATCATGGTCGATGAAGTCCTCCGCCAGCCAATCGAGCAGTTCCGGATGGGTCGGTGGTGATCCTTGCGTGCCGAAGTCTTCCGGGGTGCTGACCAAACCTTGGCCGAAGCAGATTTGCCACAAGCGATTCACCGCCACGCGGCTGGTCAGCGGATGGCGCGGATCGGTCAGCCACTGGGCGAGTCCCAACCGGTTGCGCGGGGCGTCGTCGGGAAACGGCATCAGGGCAGCCGGCGTGTCTGGCTCGACCTGCTCTGCCGGCTGGTCGTAAAGACCGCGCTGGAGCCGATACGTCGGCCGCGGCTGGTCCAACTCGCGCATCACCATGATCTCGGCCACCGCATCCTCGGCTTCGTTGACCGATTGCCGCGCCCCCCGGAGCGCGTCGGTGCGTTCGATCAGGACCGGGTCAACCCGTTTCTGAAAATGATCGAGCCGTTGTTCGGCGGTGCAGGTGGTCCACTCGCTCGCCGCCTGCTCCCCCCACTTTCCCGGATCCTTGGCTGCGGCGAGCCAACCGATTTCAAGCTGTGACAATTCGGCGTCAAAAAGGTGGAACTCATCGACGACGCCACCGGTGAACCCGCGGTCACGAAACCGTTCGCCGATGGTGATCGTCTCTCCGCCACCGCCAGTGATCGTCTTCGTCAACGAGTCCCGGACCGCCTCGGTGTCGATCGGCTGGCCATCGACGAAAATCGATAATCCGGCGGCGCGGCTCGAACCGTCACTGGTGACGGTGACATGCACCCAGCGATCGGTGGGGACCGGTTCCAGCGCCCGGATGCGGACCGCATTGCCAGGCCAAAAATGGATCAATGACCAACTCAGCCGGCCATCTTCCAGCAGCAGTTGGTAGCCTCGGCTGCCCGCATCGGTCCAGGCTCGGGAGCGATGGAAGATAACCGCCCGTTCCTTCACGTCGGGTGTCTTGATCCACAGAGCAATCGAAAACGGTTCCTGCCGCCGAAAGTTTCCCGCGTCGGTTCCGATCCCATCATCGCCGGTCAGTTCGGCAGCCATGCCGACGATGCCCTCGACCGCTCGGTTCGGCGGGTCGGGTGGCTGTTCGAAGTCGAGGGAGAGCAGCGGTTCGGCAAACGGAACGTCGGTGGGGTCGTGCTCCGTCTCGGCCCATGACCGCGCCTGCGGCGTGCGAGCCCGATGACTTTCGGCCCATCGATCTTCCGCCGTTTCCAAAGCCGAGCGTGCTGCCGACAACTGCTGCTGCTGCTCGGGTGTCGGCAAGGTGAGGGTGGGGGTCGGGACAGAATCGGTGAAGTACGAGTAGAGCCCAGACTCATCGATGTTGTCGAAAAATGCCGACAGGGCGAAGTACTCGCGGTGGGAAATCGGATCGTATTTGTGGTTGTGGCAGCGGCAACATTCCATCGTCAATCCCAAGACCCCAGTGGCGATGGTCTGGGTCCGGTCCGCCACGTACTCGACACGAAACTCCTCCGGGACACTCCCCCCTTCCACCTTTTGGGGATGCAATCGGTTGAACGTGGTTGCCAAAATTTGATCGCGGGTTGGCGCCGGGAGCAGGTCACCGGCGATCTGTTCGGTGATGAAGCGGTCATACGGCAGGTTGTCATTGAAAGCTCGCACGACCCAGTCCCGCCACGGCCAGACGAAGCGATCGCGATCGACCTGGTATCCGTAGGTGTCGCTGTAACGGGCCACGTCCAGCCAGTCCGACGCCATCCGCTCGCCGAAGTGCTCGCTCTGCAATAGACGGTCCAGCAACCGCTCGTAAGCCCCCGGGGAGCGGTCGTTCAGAAATTCGTCGATCTCGGCAAGGGTGGGGGGCAAACCGGTCAAATCGAACGTCGCCCGCCGGATCAACGT
>CAYWXT010000132.1:12702-14872 GCA_964462125.1 uncultured Pirellulaceae bacterium
CCTCGCCGGTCGGAGGCTCGATCTCTGGAGGCTCGACGCGGCGCGGGGGGGCGAATGCCCAGTGCGACTCATACGGGGCCCCCTGGTCAATCCACTGTCGGATCCGATCCACCTCCTCCTCGGACAACGCCCGCTCGGAGTCAGGAGGCGGCATCCGCCACTCCGGATCGTCACTGGCGATCCGTTCCATCAACGCGCTCCCTTCGGCGTCTCCGGGATCGATTGCATAATCCGTGGCCTGCGCGGCGAGATCGAGTCTCAAGCCAGCCGCCCGCGCCTCCTCGTCGGGGCCGTGACAGTGAAAGCAGTTCTCCGACAGCAGCGGCCGGATATCACGATTGAATCGAAGCTCCTCGGCGAACGCAGAGGGGCCATGCAGCAGCTGGCCGCCGGCGAGCAGGGTGGCCAGGACGAGCACTGCGGCCGGCCTGGTCAGATCCGCGACGGTTTGCCGGGAGGACATCGACAGGGGGCGGCTGGACATGCGAGATCATTCGGACAGCGGTCGATCGGTTTTACCTGCGGTCTGTTCATTGTAGCCATTGGCATGAAGGCCCTCACCGGCTTGAAAGACCGCGCGACGGCCTTGAACGACCCAGGTACGCTGGGAAGGCTGTGCGACTCAGGCGGCCGATTCGATTCCGTAACTCGCCTTCGATTGCCGCACGCAGATTGTGGTTTCGTTTTCCTCGGGCGACCAGGGCTCGGCGAGCCGATCGCGGGCGTGTTGCGACGGGCCGCTCGCGGAATGCCGCTCCTGGTGGTGTTCCCCCCGTGTTAAACGGTTGCGAAAGGCGGCCAGGCGGTCGATTGCGTCTCCGGCGACTTGCCGTGCGATCTGGCGGTCGTGCGAGTTGGCCAGTTCGGCCAACGCTGCAAGCTGCAGCTCCATTCGCTTCAGCTCCTCGGGCGAGTCGAGCGCAGCGGCGGGCGAGTCGAACGCGGCGGCGGGCGAGTCGAGCGCAGCGGCCGGAACCGCTGGAAACGTCTGCTCGCGACGCTCGACCTTCTCCCCCCGCATCACCTGGATCGCGCGGGGAGCCTCGATTCCGAGTTGCACGCGGCTCCGCTTTAGCTCCATCACCCGAATCACCACTCCCAGTTCAGGGAGCTCGACCGACTGGTCCGTCTTTCTCGATAACACCAACATCGCGAACGCTCCTTACCCCATGCGGGAAAACCCCTGCGGAAAATTCGATTCCAACGTGAACGTCGAAGATGACGTGACCCCGTTATAGGGGGAACAGTGATTGGGTACAAGTGTTCAAGAGGTTTTTTTGTTCACATTTAAAAAAATGGGTATTTCAGCGTGAACCGCCGCGGTTTTTTTTGTTGATTTGAGACGGCAGGCACTCACTTTGCTCATGAGGTGGCTTGCCACGGCGCCGTGAGGGCCCCGGTGGCTCGTCTCGGCACAGACGAACCTTGCTTACAGACGAACTTGCACCCACACGAGGAGACTCGAGATGTCCGTTGGTCGCATTTGTATCCGGGAGGTCGATCTTGCCGAGCCTGCAGAGACGGTCCAGATTGCTGGCAGGCGGATGCACAGTCGGAACGTCGGGACGCTGGTGGTGGTCGATAATGATTCCAAGCCGATCGGCATCTTGACCGACCGCGATTTGGCCGTCCGGGTGGTCGCCGAAGGTCTCGACCCGACCGAGACGGTGGTGCGGGGGGTGATGAGCAATCCACCCCAGTCGGTTCATGAGGGGACGAGCATTGAAGCTGCGATCACGAAGATGCGGTCGGGCCCTTATCGCCGTTTGACGGTACTGGACGATGACGGGCGGCTGGTGGGGTTGTTGAGTCTGGACGACGTCCTCGATTTGCTGGCCGAGGAGTTTCAGGAGATTGGCCGCCTGATCCGTCGCGAGGGACCGGAGGCGTTGGTGAGTTAGCGGCGAGCGAACCGAAACATACGCTGCCGTTTTCGGACCGCGGTGGGAGCGTCGAGGGCAGGGTTGGCCGAAGGCGTTCTGAAGGGCGGGCGTTGGAGTTTGCCTGCGGTTTCAGCTAGAGTGGATGTTGGAGCGATGGCCCGCGTGAGTCGGTTCCTCGTTCGTCCTCCCCACCCGCCCAGCCCATATTCCCAGTGGATCGGTCGCACCCAAGCGGTCGGGTTGCCCCGCCGTCCCAAGAACCCACCATCCCCCACGCCCCCCCCGCA
>CAYWXT010000133.1:0-14866 GCA_964462125.1 uncultured Pirellulaceae bacterium
TGCCGCTGCGACGTCCGTTTCGGCGAAACGGACGTACTTGTCTCGCCGAGCCGGACTGTGGGGATACCTTCGTTCTCAGGATTCGTCCTGCACAATCTTCCCGAACAAGTGCCCTCCCTTGTCGCCGTGCTGCCATGTCCCGCTGTAGCGGTCCTGCTGGATCAAGACGCGCGAGGTGAACCTCCCCATGCCGGGAATCCATAGGGCGTCGAGTGTGATCACGGGGGTCTCTCCCGACCAAAGGATTTTCAGCTCCATGGGGACTTCGCTGTCGACATCGCCGTACTGGATCCGCGCGGTCAGCCGGTACATATCCTCGGCCGGCAACTTCTCACATTTGCTGATCGTGTATTCCTCAGTCTTGGGATCCGGGTCGTCACGTCCGTCGACCGTGAACCGGCCGACGAACTTGCAACCGCTGAGGTAGTCAGCCAAACGTTCCTCACGGCTCTTCGAACCCTCGTTTTCCTGACTTTCCGTTTCGGCAGCAGCAGCCTCCGCATTCGCTGGGGATTGCGCCGATGCTTGCAAGTCGGCAAGCGGTGAGAGACATAGGCAGAGAATCAACAAACGACTCATCTCAGGGCTCCGGAACGAGGCGACAAACGGAAAACGCCATGGGATTGTGAAGCGTTTAAGAATACCGAATGGAGGACAGCTAGGCGACGGTCCGGCGGCGGACGAGGATCGTTCGGAACCAATACATCCCCGCTTTCGCGATGCGGGCATGCAGGATGTTCGGATGCCCCCGGTCATCTCATCACCAATCGAGATCACCTCGGCAATCGTTTCCGCCATCGAACTCCATTGTGCGAGTCACACCAGGCTGGCGTCGATGACGTGCCTACCCGATCGGACGATGGTTTCCTTCGTCGATTTTCTTTCGTCTCTCCGTGTAAGGAAACCCCTGCGTGCGACGTGTAGACTGGCAGAACCGACTTTTCCTCGCTGTCCATGGACGTTGGTCCTAATATGTCGATCGAGACCCGCGCGAGTTTGCTGCTGCGGCTTCGCGACCACGCCGATGGGGCGGCATGGTCCGATTTCGTCAGCATCTACGAGCCGGTGATCTATCGACTCGCCCGCACCCGGGGTCTCCAGGATGCCGATGCCCGGGAGGTCACACAGGACGTCTTATTGGCGGTCGCGGGAGCGATCGAGCGGTTCGACGTGCAAAGGAAGACGCGATTCGGCCATTGGTTGGCCCGGATTACCCGCAACGCGGCCATCGATCTGATCCGCAAACGGCGGGAACAGGGAACCGGTCGCACCGACGTGATTCGGTCGCTG
Source organism: uncultured Pirellulaceae bacterium (assembly GCA_964462125.1). Lineage (GTDB taxonomy): Bacteria > Planctomycetota > Planctomycetia > Pirellulales > Pirellulaceae > JAWLFY01. The sequence continues at coordinate 1,291 of CAYWXT010000133.1, forward strand.
GAACAGCACCCCGAGCCGGAGTCGGATGAGTCGGCGGTGTTTGAGATCGAACGCCGCCGGCAACTGTTTCGCTGGGCCGCCCGCCAGATCCGCGGACGAGTGCAGCCGTCGAGCTGGCAAGCGTTCTGGTCCACAGCTGTGGAATTGAAACGAGCGTCGGTGGTCGCCGAGGAGTTGGGGATGACCGAGGGAGCGGTCTACGTCGCGCGGTGCCGCGTGCTGGCGCGGCTCCGCGAGCTTGTCGCCGAATCGGACGAATGACAACGATGGGAACCAATCGAATGATTGCCCGCACCTTTCCCTGCGACCACGACCGGCTGGCAGAGCTGTTGGCCGATCGGTTGCCCCCCCGCGAGTCGCAGGAGCTGACCGCACACGTTGAAAACTGCGCTGCCTGTCGCCAGCATCTGGAATCGTTGGCCGGTGCGGGCGAGGACTGGTCGACCGCGCGGCAGGCGCTTTCGTCCACCGCGCTCGGTAACGTTGAATATCCAGCCTCTGCGTCCTCCAGGAATACCACATCTTCCCAGAACATTGCAGCATTTGAGAGTCAACGATCCGACGCTGGAGCCGATATCGCCGACGAATTCGCTTGGGTGCGCTCGCTGCTACAGCCGTGTGAATCGGGCGCGGTGGGGCGGCTGGGAACGTATGCGATCCGCGGGGTGATCGGCCAAGGCGGGATGGGGGTCGTCCTTCGCGGCTGGGACGAGGAACTGAACCGGCCGCTGGCGTTGAAATTACTCGCGCCGCATCTGGCCAGCAGTGGTGCCGCACGGCAACGGTTTCTCCGCGAAGCTCAAGCCGCTGCCGCCGTCGTCCATCCCAGTGTGGTACCAATCTATTCGATCAACTCCGAAGCTCCCGTTCCGTATCTGGTGATGCCGTTGATCGGTGGGGGGAATCTGCAGCAGCGGATCGATCGCGAGGGGCCACTGGAATTGGAGGACTGTTTGAGGATTGGGCTCCAGATCGCCGAGGGGTTGGCCGCGGCCCACCGTCAAGGGTTGATTCACCGCGACATCAAACCGGCCAACGTATTGCTGGAAGAAGGGGGCCACCGCGTCTTGATCAGTGACTTCGGGCTGGCGCGGGCGCTGGACGATGCCTCCATGACCGCCAGCGGTGTGATCGCGGGGACGCCTCCCTACATGAGCCCGGAGCAGGCCCGCGGCGAGACGGCTGATTGCCGTAGTGACTTGTTCAGTTTGGGGAGCGTGATCTATGCCATGGCGACCGGGCGTCCACCCTTTCGCGGTGAATCGCCGCTCGCGGTATTGCGGCAAATCGGTGAACAAGCCCCCGCGCCGATCCGCGCGATCAACGAGCGGATGCCGGCTTGGCTCCAATGGCTGGTCGAGCGTTTGATGCGGAAGCTGCCTGAGCAGCGACCGGAGTCGGCTAGACAAGTCGTTGAAATGTTGCAGTCGTGTTTGGCGCATGCCCGCAACCCGGAATCGCTGTCGTTGCCCAAGGAGGTGCATGCGCCGCCGGAGAAGGAGTCGCGGGGACGAAGGGCGTTGACGCGATCGGCGGGCAGGGCCGTTGCCGCATCGTTCGTCCTCGTGACGCTGCCGCTGTTCGCATACTGGTGGCTGGCCCCGTCAATGTCAGCGGAGGGGGAACGCCAGGAGCGACTGCCTCGCGCCTCGGTGCCGCAAGCTGACCCAAGTGATCCCCAACCCATGGCCGAACCATTCGCGGCGACGTTGCAGACTGAATCGCTCGACCGTCAGATTGAACAAATTCAGCGTCAAATCGTGCAACTTCGCGCCGCCATTGTCGATGACCTCCGTTCCCTCCCCGACCAGGAATTGATCGATGAGTAAGAAAACCACTTGTGATAACCATCGACGACACCGGGGCGGTTTGGCGAAAGCCGTCCTTGCCACACTGCTGGGTATGTTGGGTTTGCCGATCATTGCCGTCGTGCTCTACCTGATCGTGGGCCGCCAGGAGCTTCCGGCGCAGGACGGGAAGGATCCACCCCGCGTCGAGCGCGATGCTGCCTCAAGTGACAACTTTTTGCCACCGGCGCAGTATCCCGCAGCGCCGCCCCGGCCGGACGCTCCGCAGGAACGCCGAACGGAGCGGAGGGTGATCTTGAAGCCGGTCACCGAAAAGGGGCCCGATGGCAGGGTCACAACAAAGTACGTTCCAACAACCGTTGAGGGGAATGTTCCATCCGACATCCGTCCCGCTGTGCAACCCGACCAGCCCCGACCGGCGGAACGGCGGGCGATGGAGTTGGCGCGGCAACTGCGTCAAACTCCTGATGCGGAAGAACGAGAACATTTGCGAGACGAACTCCGCGACCAGCTTTCAAGAGCCTTCGACGAGCGCCGTGAACAGCAGTTAGCAGAGATCGAAAAGCTGGAGCGTCAGCTCGATTCATTGCGCGAGCTGGACGCGGTTCGCCAGGAGCGGAAGGACGAGATCGTCGAGCGGCGGATGCGACAACTGCTGGGCGAACCCGATGTTTTGGATTGGGCTCCCCACACGCCGCGGGACTCTGCCGGTCCCTCTCCACGACCACCCGGGGCGACTTGGACGCCGCCGATTCCCGGTCGGGGACCGAAAAGAGCCGAGGCACCGCCGGCGGATGGTGCACCGCCGACCCGCGAGCGTTCGCAGGCGGAGTCGATCCCTCCGGGCCCGCCGCGATTCTCCCGAGCCGATCATGATTCCGGAGAGGAGACGGGGGGCTTCGACGCGCCGCCGTCGGATTCGGTGCCCCCCAGAACCGTGCGTCGCGCGGACAACTTGGAACTCGAGTTGCAAGATCGCGAGGCGGATCGATCGGAATCCCGCAGGGGAACTCTACAGGGACTGCCCGAGCGGATCATCGATCTGTTGGGTGAAGTGAAGGTAATCGAACAGGAGATGACGTCTCGGTTTGCATCCAGCCCTGCAAAAGCGTCGTTGCAAACGAAGTTAGCCGCCGCCAGGGCGAAACTCCAGATCGTCGAACTCCAGTGGCAGAGTCATGGGGAGCAGCTTGCGGCGGAAATCAAGCAGTTGGAGGCTCGACACTCGCATGCACAGGCGCGATTGAAGCGACTCGAGCCACTTTACAAGCAAGGCGCCGTCGCGGTTACCGAAGTGCTTGACGCCGAGGCAGACGTTGCGCAAGCGGAATCCGAATTGGATTCTGCCAAGGGGCGCCTCGAGGCCTGGGAGAGAACGCAACAAATTCTGCAAAAGCAACGGAAGGCGATCGAGTCGAAAGATCGTGCCACGAGCGCCGAAAGGCAGCCCGACGGGACGAAGAACGAAGCGAAGGACCGGGAGGTGGACGGGAGTGGGGATGCCGACGGGGAGGCGGGGCCGGAGGGGGACTCTGTGATCGACCAGACTGATGGTTAGCAACGTGGGGAAAATCACGGCACCGTCGTGGTAAGTGCCGAGGCGGCGTTGCACGGCCCAGAGCATCTTTGACACGCTTTCCACACCGCACGTTTTCTCCAGCCGTTGCGTGCGGAGCGGGCGGTGACGTATCGACAGTCAAAAATGGGCGTGACGCTTCACCAGCGGTACCGAATTCGGCTAGCGTATCGGCCAACGATCCCGTGACCCGATTCGTGAACCGGATGCCGATGACGCCCGACGATTACCAACCGCCGTTCGAAACCGATGCCGATCAGATCGCTGCCGCCGACCAGGCTGCCGAGGAGCCGTGGTACCGCGAGGCCGCGTTTCCTGAACCCGAGGCGGAGCTGCCGGAACCAGACGCGGACACCGCCGCCCCTGAACAGGACGATCATCTGGCCGAGTTGGCTGAGCCGTTCGTCGGCCAGTGGAACCAGCTGATCAGCACGACGAACTGGGAAAAAGGACGCATCATCCACGAGTGGCGCGAACGTCTGATCGAGTCTGGGGCTGCCGTGACGGAGTATTCCGATGAAGCTTGGGCGCAGCGTGTCGGTGGTGTGACCGCTCCCCACGTCGGACGCCTGCGGCGCGTTTACGACCATTTCGGCTCGACGTTTGAAACGTACGAAGGACTTTACTGGAGCCACTTTCTGGCCGCCCTCGATTGGGACGATTCGCCGCTCTGGCTCGAGGGAGCCTCGCGGGAGGGCTGGAGCGTTTCTCAAATGCGCGAGCAACGCTGGCAGGCCCACGGGGCGGTCGAGTCGCAGCGTCCGACCTCCAGCAAGCTCGTCGACGTCGACACCGATGAGGATGTCGTGTTGCCGGCCCAAGGGGCAGGCCGAAACACACAAGGCGACGGCGACCCGGATGCGATTCACGCGGGCCAGACATACGAAGAGCCCGACTTCGGCGAAGGTGACGAACTGATGTCGCTGGGCTCAGCGGCGACGGAGAACGACGAATCGGGCACCCCAGCGGCGCAAAGCGGCCCCGAGGTCGACGACCACTGGGAGGCCCCGGTGCAGCCCTTTGCCGGATTGCCGGAGTTGCCCGATGATCTGGCCGATGCGATCGAGCAACTGAAACTGGCCCTGCTGCGGCACAAAACCGGGGGTTGGACGTCGGTCACGCCGGAAACGATGCAGCGGTACCTCGACGCGATGGGGATCCTGCTCCGCAGCTAGGATTGGTCTGAAAACCCTTCGGGGTAAAAACCGGGGGGTCGATCAATGCAATGCCTGGAGCGCGAGCTGGCTCCAGGTTTCCAGGCGGTCGAAGCTGCGTCTCAACTCCTTCAGGCTGACGAATCCGCCATCGGCCAAGTCAGCCTCGTTGCTACGGACCGCGGGTCGTTCCAGGATCATGCGGTGGACGACGCCGAGGTGAACACGGCCGACGTCGTTGGAGGGGTCGTAGATCAGACCCTCTCGCGACTCGGTGTACGGGGAATCGATCTCGACCTCCTCCTCAAGCTCTCGCCGCATGCCGGCCATGTAGGGGTCCGCCCCGTCGGCGGCATCCTCGGTGCTGATGTGGCCACCGATGCCGATGCTTCGTTTGGCATGCAAACGGGTCTCTCCCGATCCGCCGCCTCGCGTGTAGGTAAACAGCCGGATCTCGCCCGCTTCATCGGTCCACTGCAGCAGCACGTAGGGAATCAGTTGTTTGTATCGCGGGTCGGTCTCCATGCGGCTACGGGGGCGAAACGACAACTGGTCGCTCTGCAGGATCGGCCCCAGGAACCGCTCGACGTCGGGCTCGAATCCTACCAGCGGCCCGATCTCCTCGATTACGGCTTCGGGGATGACCAGAATGTGTTCGTCGTTCGTCATCAATGGCTTCCTGAATATGAGAAAACTCGTGGCGTCACACGATTAGCATCGCATCGCCGTAACTGTAGAAGCGGTACTCGTGTTCGATTGCCGTGCGGTAGGCATGCATGATCAATTCCCGCCCGGCGAAGGCGCTGACCAGCACCAACAGCGAGCTTTTGGGGAGGTGAAAGTTGGTCATCAGGGCATCGACGGCGCGGAAGGCATAGGGAGGCCGGATGAACAGATCGGTCGTACCGGTCCAGGGCTGCAGTTCGCCCCCAGCGTTGTCCTCCCCCCCGGCGTTTTCGCCAGCCGCCGCCGCGGCGCTTTCGAGCACCCGGACGCTGGTGGTGCCGACGGCGACGCAGCGTCCTCCCGCAGCGCGGCGTTCGTTGATCGCACGACATGTATCGGCGTCGATCTGGCCCCATTCGGAGTGCATGGTGTGCTCGGCAAGCTGTTGCGTTTCGATCGGCCGAAAGGTACCGATGCCGACGTGGAGCGTGACTTCCTGGATCGCGGTTTGCCCTTTGGCGATCTCCGCCAGCAACGGCTGGGTGAAGTGCAATCCGGCGGTCGGCGCCGCGATGCTGCCCCCTTCCCGCGCGAAGACGGTTTGGTAGTGTTCGACATCGGCGTCGACCATCTGGCCATCGCGGATGTAGGGGGGCAAGGGGACGCGGCCGTAGCGCTGCAACCACTCCAGCGGCGTGCTCGGTTCGGCTTGGTCGATCCATTCCTGCGGGATCGCGCCCGCCGGCGGTTCGGCCAGGACCAGCAGATGCCCGTCGCCGGTGCGTGAGACGACGGTCAACCGCATTCCGTCCCTCGCTTCGCGGTCTTGGACGGTGAGCGTCTCGCCCGGTTCGAGCTTGCCGCGGGTCTTGGACAAGACTTCCCACACGCCCGAATCGGTGTCGGCGCGGAGGAACAACCCCTGCCAACGGCCTCCGGTGCGTGACCGATAGCCGACCAGGCGCGCCGGGATGACGCGGCTGTTGTTCAGCACCAAGGCGTCCTCGGCGCGGAGCAGTTCGGGCAGGTCACGGACGTGGTGGTGATCAATCGTTCCGCGCGACCGGTCGACCAGCATCAACCGCGCGTCACTGCGGGTCGCCAACGGTTCCTGCGCAATCCGCTCGCGTGGCAATTGATAATCGTAGAGGTCAATTTCGCTCATCGCGGCCAGCCTACCAGCGCATCGCTGGGCGCTGCACCACACCACCGGCAGGCGAACCCTTGGCGGCCGAAACGCTCATCACCCGGTCGCCTCCGGCCCGGCGACCTGGAGATGTTCAAACGCCTTGGGCGTTGCCATTCGGCCCCGGCGGGTGCGGACGATCAGTTCACTGCGAAGCAAGAACGGTTCGACCTCGTCCTCGAGCGTGTCGCTGCTGACATTCATCGTGTGCGAGATCGCCTCCAGACCGGCGGGGCCGCCGGCGAAGATCCGCAGCAAGGTATCCAGGTACGCGCGGTCCTGCTTGTCGAGTCCCAGCGCGTCGATTCCGATCATCTCGAGCGCCGCGAGGGTGACCGCATCGCAGACCTTCCCCTCCGCCCTGCTTTGAGCGTAGTCGCGGACCCACAGCAAACGGTTGTTCGCCATTCTCGGCGTGCTGCGGCTCCGGCCGGCGATGATCTCGGCCGAGTCGGGATCGACCACGATGTCGAGTTTCGTCGAATTGCGGGCGACGATCTCGCACAGCTCTCCCTTGGTGTACCAGCCGAGATGCTCGCGGATCTGGAAGCGGTCGCGAAGCGGCGCGCTGAGCATCCCAGCCCGTGTGGTTGCCCCGATCAGCGTGAACGGCTTGAGCTCGTAGTTCAACGTCCGGGCGCTGACCCCATCGCCAAGGATGATGTCGATCCGATAGTCCTCCATCGCCGTATAAAGATACTCTTCGACCGCCTTGGGGATACGATGGATCTCGTCGATGAACAGGACGGAACCCTCGGAGACGTTGGTCAGGTAGGGAAGCAGGTCCTTGGGGGCCTTCAGTCCCGCCCCGTTGGCCAACTGGACCGTCGTCCCCATTTCGGCTGGGATCACCGTCGCGAAGGTCGTCTTTCCCAATCCGGGGGGGCCGTCGAACAAGATGTGCCCCAGCGGTTCACCCCGCTTTTGAGCCGCGTCGATCGCGATCTGCAGCCGCTCGATCACGTCCCGCTGGCCGACCATCTCGTCCATCCGCCGCGGCCGGAGCCGAAGGTCCTGCTCCCGCGGCAACTCCGCCACCGCGGCGGGTTCCGGGTCCGACTGCTGGTAGATTGCTTCCCGTGCCATGGTTCTCGGCCGATTCCAAGTTTTCGGTTTTCCGCCTAATCTATCGCCCCGGTGCGACGAAGCGAAGCTCAAATTTCCCCTTCACCCGATTGGTTGGCCGCACCGAGCACGGATTTCGTCACCGGAACGCTCTCCGAGTTCCGCTCCCTTCCCTCAGCGCTTCAGCCCCTGAGCCCCATGCCTCCCTCGACTGCCGCACGTCCGTTTCATTGGAACGGGTTCACGCAGATGTCCGACTTCGAGCCGTTGGTGATCCGGCGAGCGGAGGGTTGTTGGCTGGAAACGGTCGACGGTCGGCGTTTGCTCGACGGCGTCGCCAGCTTGTGGTGCAACGTCCACGGCCACCGCCATCGGCTGCTTGACCAGGCAGTCCGCGAGCAACTCGATCGCGTGGCCCACGTCACCACGCTCGGGATGTCGTGCGAGACGACCGAACAGCTGGCGGAAGCGCTCGCCGACATCACCCCCGGCGATCTTCACCACACATTTTTCAGCAGCGATGGTTCCTCGGCGGTCGAAGCGGCCGTGAAGATGGCGTTTCAATATTGGCAGCAGCGGCCCGACCCGCGGCCGAACAAGACTCGCTATTTGGCGCTCGGCTCGGCCTATCACGGCGACACCACCGGCGCGGTGTCGCTGGGGGGAATCGATTACTTTCACCAGCTTTTCGCCCCCATTTTGTTCTCCCCGGTGCGGGGGCCATTTCCCTGCAGTTACCGGCTTCCCGACGGGGTTTCGGCAGAGACAGCGCGGGAACATTACGCCGGGTGCGTCGAAGCGTTGCTCGAGGCGCATCATGAGGTGCTCGCAGCGGTCGTGATGGAGCCATTGGTTCAGGGGGCTGCGGGGATGGTGACCCATCCGCCCGGACTGTTGCGCCGCGTCCGCGAGCTGTGCGACCGCTATGAGGTATTGCTGGTGTGCGACGAGGTGGCGACCGGCTTCGGGCGCACTGGCCGCCTGTTTGCCTGCGACCACGAAACCGTCACGCCCGACATTCTCTGTCTTGGGAAAGGGCTGACCGGTGGTTACCTCCCGATGGCGGCGACGGTCGCTCGGCCGCACGTGTTCGACAGCTTCCTCGCCCCGGTCGACGCCAACCGCCAGTTCTTTCACGGGCACACCTACGGGGGCAATCCCTTGGCCGCCGCCGCCGCCTTGGCCTCGATCGACCTGTTTCAGCAAACCAGTCTGGTGGACGAGGTGGAACCAAAATCGGCACGGCTCCGGGGCGCGTTGACGCAACGCCTGGCCGATCACCCCCACGTCGGCGACATACGCGGGCGGGGGCTGATGGTCGGCATCGAATTGGTCCAGGATCGTGAAACGAAGGCTCCGTTCGATTCGGGCCTCGGGATGCCGCGGCGGGTATGCCAACGCGCCACGGAGCTGGGAGTTTGGATCCGCCCGCTGGGAAACGTGGTGATCCTGATGCCCCCCCTGGTGATCGCTGACGATGAACTCGACGTGCTGGTCAACACGACGGTGGAGGCGATCGAGTCGGTCTGTATCGATTGAGCGACAGAACTTAGCAAGGAGCGGGCCTTACCGGTCGGGCTGTTCCATCATTCGCGGTCGGTCACCCAGCGAACCTGGTAGGGGAGCATCGGAATCGGCTGTCCCGGCTGGAACGTCTCGCCGGAAATTCGATCGGCCTTCACTCCGTCGAGCCGCTTTGCGTCAACCGTTCGCGGTTGAGGACCAAGATTGGCCAGGACAGCCAACCGGGTTTCCGATTCGGGCGCTCGCCAGAACCCGACCACTCCGGGGCCGAGCAGATCGATCGATCGCTGGGGTGCCGAGGGATGAAACGCCGCCAGGTTCCGACGGGTCTCCAGCAGTCGGCGGTAACCTCGGGTGACCCGTCCTGGCAATGAGTCGGCCGACCCGATCGAAGCTTCCAGTTCGTCGCGCTGGTACCTGTGTCGATTGATCCGCCGGTTGTGCCCCGACACCTGGACGCCAGCGACGTCATTGGGCGAGCCGACGAGGCTGTGGAAGTAGACAGCAGGCACGCCTTGTAGCGCGAGCATGAACGCTTGCGTGGCCAGGAAACGGCGCGCGTGCTCGGCGGCGTCGACGCGTGTGCGATCGGCGACGGCGTCGAGGTAGGTGATGTTCAATTCGTACGGCTGGTCGGCGCCATCGGCCGCGCGACGGGTAGTGACCCGCCCGCCGTGCCGCTGCACGGTGTCGACCAACCGCCGCACCCGTTCCTCGGGCACCAGCCCTTCCAACGGACGGACGCCGATTCCATCATGCGATGCAGTGAAGTTGAAGAATGTCGTCGATTCCGAGGGGGGGCGCAACTCCGCGATCCACTCCCCCAAAATGGATGTCTCGCCGCTATGGACCGCATCGAGCAGCAGCGGCGGCAGGCTGAATTGGTAGACCATGTGGGCCTCGTCCCGCCCGTTGCCGAAGTAGCTGATGTTCTCGGTGTGCGGGACGTTGGTCTCGGTCAGGACCAGTGTTCCGGGGGCGACGCGGTCGAGGATGTCTCGCATCAAGCGGACCGTGGCGTGGGTTTGCGGCAGGTGAATGCAGGGCGTGCCGATCTGTTTCCACAGATAGGCGACCGCGTCGAGCCGAATGATCCGCGCGCCACGGCGGGCGTAGGCGACCAAGGTTTGCAGCATCGCCAGCATGACTCGCGGGTTGGCATAGTTCAGATCGACCTGGTCCTCGCTGAAAGTGGTCCAGACATGCCGCTTTCCCGACGCGGCGCGGACCTCCGTCAACAACGGCACACTGCGGGGACGGACGATGGCGGACAGGTCGGTGGCCGAATCGACGTTGTGATAGAAATCGGCATAGGCGGGATCGTCCTCCAGATACCGCTGGAACCAACGGTGACGGCGGGAAGTATGGTTCAGGACCAGATCGAACAGGAGGTCAAAGGATTGCCCCAGCTGTGCAATGGCGTCCCAGCTTCCCAGCGCCGGATCGACCGTCAGGTAGTCGATCACCGAGAATCCGTCGTCACTCGAGGAGGGGCAAAACGGCAGCAGGTGAACGCACCGCAGGACCTCCTGCCAACGGTGCTCGAGCAGAAAACGCCGGAGAGCCTGCAGGGGGAGGCGACCGGTTTCGTGGATCTGGTCCGCGTAGCTGATCAGCACCACATCTCGCTCATCCCACAGCGAGCTCCGGTTGCTGCGGGCCAGCGGTCCCGCGTGCAGCAGTTCGCCGACCCCGCGTGCCAACTCATCCGGCACCGAGCCGTAGATCTCCCGGATGATGTTCGACGTTGACTGTGGTAGCGGCGGGGCCATGACATCGTTCATGCGAATCGACCAAAATGACCAAAGGGGATAATAGGTTGCCAGCCAGGAATGGGAGTTTTGTCGTTAGCAACGGCACCCCCGCGGGCTCCTCCGGCGCGGGTGCCATGACTTCCTCCCCACTCGGAGAGCGGTCAGGGGGCGTGGCGAACCACTTGGCTCCCACGAAACACCCAGAATAGGGAATACGGCTGGCCCGCCGCTAGCGCCGTCGCTCAGAGACGTCCGAGGGAGCCCAACACTCGATTTTGTGCTGGCCGGGAAAGTCCCATCGCCCAATCGGCCGCCCGTTGATTACACTTGGACCCCGTCGGTTCGACGGTCGCAAACATTGTTGTTGTCTTATTCTTCCCATTTCACCTAGCCTGGATGCTGGTGGCGCGTCGACCGACGGCCTTTTCAAGGACGGCGAAATACCGATGCAATCGACGACACGCTTCGAACCGAGTCCCACCATCACCCAATCGGGCTCGCCCGTCCGGGAGACCGACCCTGCCCTGTTGGCTCGGTACGACGACATCACCCGCGGCAACAAGCTGAGCTGGACCGGGCATTATCACTTGTTGCGGCTGCTGGGGCGGGGTGGACAGGGGGAGGTGTATCTTTCGGAGTACCGCGGGACCGACGGGTTCACCGTTCCGGTAGCGATCAAGATCTTTTCGCCGGAGCGGTACACCGACTCGCGGGCCTACGAGGAGGCGATGCATTGCGTCGCCACGATGGCGGCTCGGGTCGCGTTGATCCAGCACGACAACTTGCTGGACGTCCAGAACTTTTTCGAGCGGCACCGCATCCGGGTGATGATGATGGAGTGGGTCGACGGGTACGACCTCCGCGAACTGACCGCCCCCCTCTGTTTGGATCTTTTGGAGTCTCAAATCGCTGGCAGCCGTTGGCGGTACATCAACGAGGTGATCATCACGGAGGGACCGGACCAGTGTCGCTTCAAGGCGGGGGTGGCGGTGGCGATCGTGCGGGAATGCTTGGCGGCCCTGGCGGCGTTGCATCGTGAGGGGATCGTGCATGGGGACGTCAAACCGTCCAATATTATGCTCAAGCGGAGCGGTCATACCAAGTTGATCGACATGGGGTCGGCCTTCGATTATCGCCATCCCCCCCGCGACCGTGACTGTACGCCTTTGTACGCCGCGCCGGAAGTTCTGGAGAATCAGCAGTCGACTCCCCGCAGCGACTTGGCCAGTGTCGGTTACGTTCTGATCGAGTTGCTCAGCGGGACGAATCCCTTCGTCGGCAAGGAGCAACTCCGCGATTTGCTGCAGGCCAAACGCGAATTGCCCAATCGGCTCGCTCGGATCCTGCCGGAGGACGTCCTGGTCAATGAGCTGTTGATGAACTTTCTCAAAGGGCTGATTGCTCCCGACCCGGTCCGACGCTTCCCCAGCGCGGAGGCGGCCGAACACGTCGACCAGGGAGCCGCCGCGTTTCATCGACAGCTGATCATGAGCAACATGTCGACCGAGTACGACAACGACATCCGGCTATGGCTTGAAGAGCTGCGGCGACTCGAAACGGAATGACTCGACACGATTGGGCGCTGACGCTCGGGGAGGGCACGTGTGTTGATGAAATGACATGTCGGTTGATGAAATGCTGTCGTCGGCCAGGTAAGATTGATCCCGACGGTGGCGTCCCGCCAGGGATCGCCCCTGTGTGCCCCGCTCCCCGTCTTCAGCGTCCCCCGATCCCTTCCCCACCGGTTTGAACCATCCCGCCATGCACGCTATGAAGCCATCCCGCCCCGCTTGGGCCTGCGGTCTGCTGGTCGTCTGCCTCAGCAGCCTCTCCTTCTCTCCCGTCGCCGCCCAGGATCAACCGGACGATTGGGAACGGCGGAAGGCGGAGCGGTTGAAGCCGGTGACCGATGCCCAGCGGATGTCGATCGTCGAAGCCGTCCCGGACGAGGGGGCTGCGTCGCCGGCGGAGCCCCGTCGCGTGCTGGTGTTTTACCGCTGTGAAGGGTTCATCCATACGTCGATCCCGCACGGCAACTTGGCGACCGTTGAAATGGGACGCCAGAGCGGCGGATTCCAGACCGACCTGGCCGATCAGTACGACGTGTTCACCCCGGAGAACCTGAGCCGCTACGACGCGGTGATTCTGAACAACACGACGCATCTGAAATTCCCTGACCCGGCACAGGAACAGGCGCTGTTGGATTTCGTCTCCGACGGCAAAGGGCTGGTTGGCTACCACGCCGCCAGCGACAACTTTTACGAGCATCCCGAATCGGCGGCGATGATCGGCGGCCAGTTCAACGGGCATCCCTGGAACGCCGGTGGCACCTGGGCGTTCAAACTCGACGACCCTGATCACACACTGAACCGGGCCTTTGACGGCCAAGGGTTCTGGCACCAGGATGAGATCTACCAGTACCGCCCTGACAGCTATGTTGGTCCGGAGGTCTTGCGGTTGCTCGTATCGCTCGACATGTCGAAGGAGCCGGTGAGAGCGCAGATCAAGGAGGGCGGGCGCAACGATGACTACGGCGACGGTCCGCGGGAGGTTCCGGTTTCTTGGGTTCGCGACTTCGGCGATGGACGGGTCTTCGTGACGAACCTTGGGCACCGCGAAGAGACATTCTGGAACCCCGAGGTGCTGCGTCATATGCTCGACGGCATCCAGTTCGCCATTGGGGACCTTGATGTCGATACAACGCCCACGGCGGAAGCGGAAGAAAAGTCCCCCGCCCTCGCTCCACCAGCCCAGTAGCCGGCAGTCGCGTAGCGCACCGCCGGAACGCGTCGCGCCCCGCGCGCCGCCGACCCCGAAGGGCGTCGCAGATCGGCGCCGCGGAG
>CAYWXT010000134.1:0-14816 GCA_964462125.1 uncultured Pirellulaceae bacterium
GAGGTTGCCGACATGGGCGCGAATCTGGGCCGCATCGTCGACCTCGTTGGCCGACAAGTGGGGTAGGGTTGCCTGCAGCAACTCCGGCCAAAACGACAAGATGCTGAAGCCGCCCCCGGTATACCGGTAGACCCCGCCGATCAACCGGTTCATCCCTGGACCGACCGGCTGCCCCTGACCGAGTCCCAGCGGCAGTCGGTCCAGCGCCCCAGGTTGCGGCCAGGCCCCCAAGTATCCCGGAATCTCGCGCAGCGCGAGGTAACTGCGGATGATCCCGTCGAACTGTTGTGGGTCGGGCGGGGTCGTATCCTTGATTGCGGCGAACAGATGGGTCGGGGCTCCGAGTTCCGGCAAGGCGACGTGCGCTTGCAGCGCCACGATGTCATCGGGGGCAAATTGCATGGCGACCCGTGTCGGCGGTCCGAGTTGCTCCGCGATTGTTCCATACTTTTCCGGCTGAAACGGGGAGATCTCGGCACGCACGGTGAGGCGCTCGATCCCTGGTGCGTCAGCGACGTCCTCGCGGCGGAGTCCAATCATGATCGGATCGAGCCCGCGAAACCGGGATTCATACTCGGCCGCGATCTCCCGATACCACTCGGCTTCCTCCTCGGTCACCTCCTCGACCACCGCATCGGCGATTGGAAGAAAGACACCCCGGGCGCCGCGGCGGGAATCGATCAACCGATCCCCCACCGTCACCACACCGCTGCGGTCGGCCCGTTGACCGAAGTTGGTGGGCAGATAGCCGGCGTCGACCAATCGATCGACACCACGGATTGATTCACCTTCCGACGCGGCAACCAAGCGCGCCAAATGGACCAACGCAATGTCCGCCTTGGCGTCGAGTCGCCGGCGGAGTTCGATCAAGGACCCCGGCGACAGCAACCCCTGCAGAAATTCCGGGGAGAGGTAGGCGAAGATCGTGTCGTCGCGTTCCAGCGGCATCGACTGCCGCGAGACGCGAAAGCTCGAGGTGGCCGCCAGCGATTCCCCCGACTCGCCAACCTCAAAGAATCGTTCGATCAAGGCTCGACTGTTCGCGACAAAAAGGTACTCTCCATCCTCGGCAAGGTAAGACCGAACGCGGTTGTCGCTGCTCTTGAGCAACGTCACCGGGCGGCCGAGGATCTCGACATCGCTCAGCCGGACCGCCTCATCGCGGGAAGCCCGTGTCTGGCGTTCCTGATTCAGCGACGACCGCAACACGAACGCATTCGTCGCTTTGAACAGCACACCCATCGAGGCGCCGTCGGAAAGAAACAGGTCGCGCCCGACCAACGCTTGGTCCTCGATCACCGAAGGGCCCAGGATCCGGGACAGCTCCGTCGTCTTCAAATTCAACTGGTCTTCAACCCGCGCCGCGGCGTCGTCGACAAATCCGCGAAGGGAGACCATCCGCGAGACGTCGCCTCCATATTCATCCGACAGATCCCGAAACCAGATGAAATTCGTGAACGATCCGTAGCGGATATAGAAAAATTCAGGCGGAACGCGGGAGGCGATCGGCTCGGTTGCGATGTCATCCAATCCGTCCCGACTTGGCGGCGGCGCCCACGCTGGAGGCTCCGGCAACGGCAAAGTCGCCGGCCCGCTCGACCGCGCCGTTCCGGCAGCCGAGATCGCGAAGACTTCGTCCCCCACCTCCGCCGCACCGGCGACCAGCTTGAGCGTGTCCAACACCTGGTCGCCGTCGGCATCCTCCGCCGGATACCAGGACGGCAAAGGAAGCCCCGTCCGGCCTGAGAACATCGCCACCAAATACGTTTCTACCCATGGCGGGTAGTCGGACGACTCCAACTGCCGCTCAGCCGCGTCGGTGTAAGTACCCCACCACTGGTCCAGCAATTCTTCTCGATCGTCCGCGTTGTCGGCCGGGACGATCTCATAGATGCCGATTTCCCCACGCGAATCGGCCAGCCGAACTTGAAGGGGCTCCTCGCCACGGAACAAGAACGTCACTTGGCGGGCGACCGTTTGTTCCAACTCCTCCTCTTCACTCGCCAACTCGCGGATGAGCTCCCCGACACGACTGAGCAACCTTCCCCGCCCCGGACGCGGAACCGCACGCTCCGAGGGCCGCTGGCCAACCTGGACTCGCCTGTCACGCGCGATCGGATAGAGCACTCGCCCCGCAGCGTCACTGACCTGCAGCGGCGGCAACGGGTTACCGACCACCGGACGGTCCAGTGGCAACTCGATCGTGGCGACCCCGTACGGGTCCCCTTTGGCCGCGGTCGCTAAGATGTCGGTCCCCCATGCCGGCGCAAGGCCAAACAGCAAGGTAACCAGAAAAACGGGCCAGCGGCGGCTAGCCAACTTGCGAAACGTCATCGCACCGATCGAGGTTTGAGCGTGAATGAAAACCAGCCGGCGAAACGGCCCGCTGCATTATTGATCCGCAACACCCCCGGCAACAGTCAAGGGCGAAGCATCGGGAACGGGACTGCCGGCACCGGGGGTCGTCACGCGGTCGCCGTGGAGGATAATAGCCGCCGATGGTATCGCACCGGTTGGCAGCCTCCTTTTGGGGAACATCGCATCGTGGACAGCCCTTCCCGCAGTGGCGTTTTTCAGGCCGGGACCGATGAGCGTCTTGAGGCGTTCGCGGAGAGCATCAGTTTTGACCGGCGACTTTACCCCCAGGACATTCAGGGGTCGATCGCCCACGCGGAGATGCTGCAATCGGTTGGCTTGCTGACCGCCGAAGAATTTTCCCAGATCCGCGACACTTTGGAGGAAATCGGCGCCGAACTGGACGCCGGTCGCTTGCCGCTGCGGGTCGAGCTGGAAGATATCCACATGCACATCGAGCAGGCGTTGGTCGAGCGGATCGGCGACGTGGGTCGAAAGCTGCACACCGCGCGCAGCCGCAACGACCAGGTCAGCACCGACCTGCGGATCTGGATCCGCGAGACGCTCGACCAGATCGATGCTCGCCTCGCCGATCTGCAGCGCGCTTTCATCCAGCGCTGCGATGCCGATTTCGACGTCATCCTGCCGGCCTACACCCACCTGCAGCGGGCACAACCGGTGCTCGCCCCCCACTACTGGCTCGCCTACGTCGAGAAATTCGCTCGCGACCGGGAGCGGCTCGCCGATTGTCGGCGGCGGGTCAACCGCTGCAGTCTCGGGGTGGCGGCGGTTGCTGGGACCACCCTGCCGATCGACCGAGAACAAACCGCCGATGCCTTGGGGTTCGCCGAGGTCACCGCCAACAGTTTGGACACCAGCAGCGATCGCGACTTCGTTCTCGAGTCCGCCTTCGTGCTCTCGATGATCGCCTCGCACCTCAGCGGCTGGGCCGAGGAATGGATCCTCTGGAGCACTGTCGAGTTCGACTTCCTCCGGCTGCCGCAAACGTTTTGCACCGGCAGCAGCATCATGCCGCAGAAGGTCAACCCCGACACCTTGGAATTGATCCGAGGCAAGTCGGCCCGTGTGATGGGAAATCTGCAAACCTTGATGCTGCTGGTGAAGAACCTGCCGCTGGCCTACAACCGGGACTTGCAGGAGGACAAGCCGCCGCTGTTCGATTCGTTCGATACCGTCAAAGCGTCGCTGGAGCTGGCCGCACCGATCGTGGCCGGCAGTGTCCTGAAGCGAGAATCGATCGCCGGTCGGTTGGAGAAAGGCTACCTCGACGCCACGACGCTGATGGAGTGGATGATTCGTCAGGGGATGCCCCAGCGGCGCGCCCATCATCTGGTCGGTGCCATCGTTGCCGAGGCGATCCAACGCGACGTGCCGCTGGCCGCATTGCCCCTCGAGGTGCTGCGGTCCTACGCCGAGGAGATCGACCGGTCGGTGTTCGAGGTGCTGGGCAGCCGCAACGCGGTCAGCGCGTTCACCAGCTACGGATCGACCGCGCCGAGCCAGGTTCGCGCCCAGATCGACCGTTGGAAGCAGCAATTCGAACCGTAGGTCTCAATGCCGGACGATATCCCCCTGTCGCATCCCAGCCTGATCGTGGTTCTGCACACGCTGGTCGTGCTTGTCGTGCTCATTCGCGTGATCATGAACCGCCCTGCCACCGGGGTTGCCCTGGCGTGGTCCCTGCTGGTGACCTCGATCCCCGCGGTCGGTGTGCTGCTGTATCTGATGATCGGGGAGCGGCGGATCGGGCGCCGGCGGATGCTGCGGCTCGAGGAGCTCAGGAGCGACTACAAGGCGCTCTACGACACCGCCATCGATCAAGGACTCACCAACGTCGACTGGTCGCGTCACGGCAACGCCGCTCGGGCGATGGACCGGCTGGGGCAATCGATGATCGGGAGTCCGACGGTTCACGGCAGCCAACTCGAATTGCTGTGCGACGCCCACCAAGTCCTGCGGGGAATCGTGGCCGATATCGACCGAGCCGAGTCGAGCGTGCTGATGGAGTTCTATATCTGGCACGAGGGAGGGGTGGCGGACGAGGTCCTGGAGGCGCTGGTGCGGGCCGCGAAGCGCGGCGTCGCCTGTCGGCTTTTGCTCGACGCCATCGGCGCCCGGCCCTGGTGGCGCGGTGACCAACCACAGAAACTGCGGGACGCCGGGGTCGATGTCCGTCCTGCCCTGCCGGTCGGACTCTTCCGCACGCTGGTCGGTCGCACCGATCTGCGTCTGCACCGCAAGATCGTCGTCATCGATTCGGTCACCGCATGGACCGGCAGTATGAACCTCGTCGATCCCCAACTTTTCAAGAAGCACATCGGGGTGGGAGAGTGGGTCGACGCGATGCTCCGCGTCGAAGGCTCCGCCATCGTGCCACTGGCCACCACCATGATCGGTGACTGGACGGTGGAAACGGAAGAAACCCTGGCAGACGTGGTCGAAGCCGCACCACTGCACCTTGTCAAACCTCGTGGCTCCTCCGACGTGCAAGTGATCCCCTCGGGCCCCGGTGAGATCGCCCCCGACGGGTTGGTCCAAATGTTCTTGGCCCTGATCAATTCCGCCGAAGACGAGTTGATCCTGACCACCCCTTACTTCGTCCCCGATGATGCCATCATCCGGGCGCTTCGCGGCGCCGCGGCGCGGGGGGTCACCGTGCAGCTGATCGTGCCCGAACAGGTCGACTCGTTCATGACCCGCTATGCAAGCCGCTCCTACTACGACGAACTACTCGCCGTCGGGGTCGAGATCCACCTGTACCGAGGAGGGATGCTGCATACCAAATCGATGATGGTCGACCGAGCCCGTTCGATGTTCGGCACCGTCAACCTCGACATGCGAAGCTTCTGGCTCAACTACGAGGTCTCCCTGTTCATCTACGACACGAACTTCGCATCGCGGCTGTACGAGCTGCACCAGAGCTACCTCCGCAGCGCCACGAGGATCGATGCGGAAGCCTGGCACAACCGCCCCTTCGCCGGACGCTTTTTCGAAAATACTCTCCGTCTGTTCAGCCCCCTGCTGTGATCTCCCCCCGGCGTTGCGGGAGTGAGGTTGAGGGGCTTGCGAAGCGACAGGAAAATGAAGCTGGTCAATTTCCGTTCAGCACGTTAATCTAGTGACGTCGCATCCCGGCGGGCGGGATTTCCCCGCTCGCCGGCATGTGACTCGTCTGTTTTGACCCGTCTATTTCTTGTTCCTTGCTTCGGACCGTCGATATCACCGGACGCGCGGTGCAAGACCGTCGGTTCGTGCATGCGTGACCATGCCGTGAATTCAATGGATTCCTATTCGCCACCCGGTCCGGGTGACGTGCATCTGGTGGATGATGAGCTCGGGGGCGACGGGCTCGACCTACGGGCCAAGTTGCAGCGTTGCCAGGAGATCATTGACTACCAGTTCCAGGACGAAACGCTGTTGATCGCGGCGTTGACGCACGCCTCAGGAGCCGTCCACCGCCTGGCCAGCAACGAGCGGCTGGAGTTTCTCGGCGACGCTGTGCTCGGCTTGACCGTCTGCCAGTGGCTCTACGAGGAGTACCCGGAGTACGACGAGGGCGATTTGACCAAGATCAAGTCGTCGGTCGTCAGCCGCCGCTCCTGCGGCCGCATCGCCTGTAAAATGGAACTCGATCAATGCCTGATCGTGGGCCGCGGCGTCTCGCGGAACCGGAGCTTCCCGAGGTCGCTCGTCAGCGATGTCTTCGAAGCGATCGTCGCAGCGGTCTACCTCGATGGCGGTCCCGAAATCGTCCGCGACCGGCTCCGGTTGTGGCTTGCCGAAGAGGTTCATCAGGCGGTCGAGAGCCAAGGTTCAAGCAACTTCAAGTCAGCGCTGCAGCAATACGCCCAGCGGGAACTCGCCAACACCCCTATCTATCGCCTGATGCGCGAATCGGGTCCCGATCACCGCAAGTCGTTCCTGATCGCAGCGGTCATCTCCGAACGCGTCTTCCCGCCGGCGTGGGGATCGAACAAAAAAGATGCCGAACAGCGGGCCGCCGCCAACGCCTTGGCCGAACTGCGAGAGCAACCGATCCCCTATTCGATCGGACCGTAGCCGCGGAGCCACCGGTCGAACGAGTGGGACTCGACGCGCAACGACTCGGGTAGGGAACCCTCACTGCCTCCGGGCATCCCCACCGCCACCGCCGCGATGTAACCGGGACTTGGCTCGATCGCCCGAAATCGCCACTGCCGCCCGCGGTCCAGTCCGGGACGGATCCAGCGGATTTGCGGGGTGTCGGTGTCGACATCGACGAAGGTGAAGTCGGCGAGCGGCGTCTGCAGCCCCGTCCCGATCGCTTTGATGAACGATTCTTTCAACGTCCAAATCCGCAAAAAGAGACGCCGCCGCGCGGTCTCGCCGACGACGCGCTGAAGCAACGCGACCTCCGGAGCGGAAAAGTACCGCTCCGCCAAGCCCGGATCGGTCCGGCGGTCCTGGCGCTCGATATCGACGCCAATCCACTGATTCGGGTCCGCGCCGATCCCGCAAACCACGAGACCATCGGTGTGCGCCAAGTTGAACGGCCGCCGCGCCGCCTCCGGGGACCGTACCAACGGCTTCCCCTGCGGCAGATACTCAAAGCAGATCGCCTGGGGGGAGACTCGATCGCCGCCGAGCAATCGACGGGCCATCCCCCGCCCCACGACATGCTGGTTCCGCGATGTCGGCTGGACAAAGCGATCGGCACGCTCCCGCTCGTCGGCAACCAGCCAGCACTCACAGGAACGTTCCAGCCGACCGGGCGGCCCCGGCGAGGCCATGGCGTGCCACAACTGGATCACGGCCTGGGATTCGCCCGCCCCGGACAGTTCGCTCTGCCGGGACCGGTCCCGCAGCGAATTCGATAGGGGATGGGGGGGCGACATGGATACCTCGTCGATGCGACGGATCCCTCGATATGGCAACGGCGGCCTGGGACGAACCGGTCAATCTTACGCTCTGCCGGAGCAGACAGAAATCGGTGGCGACGCAGCACCTCTCTTCAGAAGTCGTCACTCCCGAGAACCGTTAATGCTGGCCCGACCCGAAACCTTCAGGAGCCCCATGTTCTCCTCGGCGGCTGGCAACCGATCTTGATCGAATGAAATTGTTGCTCGCCCAATTCGATCGCCCCCAGTTGCTGCTGCTCGCCGGAATGGTGCTGCTGGGCTGGGTTCTCATTCGCCGCACCATCGCAGCCAAGCAGCGGATGATCCGCGAGGGCCGGCAGGCGGATCAGTCGCTTCGCGCCATGCGTCAACCCAAGACCCCTGCAGTCCCGTTGTGCGACGCCCCACCAGAAACCCAGCGTTGGCAGATCGCGATGTTTGATCTGCAACGGGAACTCAAAGGGGAACTCGACTCTCGCATCGCCATCACCCAGGCGCTGATCCGGCAAGCCGACGAGCGGATCCAGCAAGTCGACGAGCGGATCGCGGAACTGAGCCAGCTGGACTCGGCCGAGGGCGCCGAGCCCCCTTGCCCAGACCCTCGCCCCTGCAAAGCCGGAGGAAAGGGAACAGACAGCCCCGTTTCCCAATCTAATTTCCCCGGAGACGCCCGTGACCGCATCGCTGAACTGGCAGCAAGCGGGCTGACCGCGAGCGAGGTCTCCGAGCAAACAGGGCTGCCGATCGGCGAGGTGGAATTGATCCTCGGCACCCTGGAGCCGCCCGAATAAGCCAGCTCAGCGGAACCGCTGCATCCAGGGTCGGGTTTCGGCCGCCAGGAAGAAGGAACCGCACACGACCACGGCGCCCCCCGGAGCCACGCTTTTCCAAGCGGCTTGGCAGGCCTGCCGCGGATCGTCCCAGACCTGCACTCGGTCGGCGATCGAACCGGGAACCAGGGGGCGCATCCGGTCGGGCGCCAGGTAGCGGGGGTTGCCGTGAAACCGTGTCAAAACGATTTGGTCCGCGAAGCGGGATAGCTGCGATAGCATTCCT
This sequence comes from uncultured Pirellulaceae bacterium, assembly GCA_964462125.1. Classification (GTDB taxonomy): domain Bacteria; phylum Planctomycetota; class Planctomycetia; order Pirellulales; family Pirellulaceae; genus JAWLFY01. Next base: position 8,310 of record CAYWXT010000134.1, read on the forward strand.
TCGGCCGACTTGTCGATGCTGGTTCCGAACACAATCGCCGTGGGACGGCCGCGAAGTCGAAGCTCCAACGTTTGGCAAAGCGCGGCGACCGAATCGGCGTTGTGGGCCGCGTCGATGATCCCGACCACGTCGTCGGGGAGCTGGAACCGCTCGATCCGGGCGTCGCAGCCCAGTTTCGCCAGCGCGGCGACCGACTTGGACCACTCGAGTGGGCACCCCTGGTCGCGGAGCAATTGCAGGACCGCAATCGCGATCGCCGCGTTCCGTCCCTGGTGTTCTCCCTCAATCAACAGTTCCGCCGTGACCGATTCGGCCAGCGGACCGGGGCTGCCACGAAACTCGACCCGATTGCCCCACTCGGCTGCTGGGAAGGCAGTGAAGTCGAAGTCGACGCCAAGTTGGTAAAGCGGCGCGTTCCGCTGACGGGCCACCTCCGCGATCACCCCGGCGGGATCCTCCGCCGGCACCGGCTTGGAGGCAGAAATCGACCGCTGGGCGTCGACTTCAACGCCGGGGGAACGTGTCGGGACACCGCAGACAACCGGGACATGCGGCTTGATGATCCCCGCCTTCTCCGCTGCGATCTCGTTGAGGGTATCGCCCAAGACGTGCTGGTGGTCGAGCCCGATACTGGTGATCGCCGTGACCGACGGCAGACAGACGTTGGTGCTGTCCAAGCGACCGCCGAGCCCGACTTCCAGGACGATGGCGTCACAGCGCTCGCGGTGAAAGTGCAGTACCGCCATCGCGGTGGTCAATTCAAAGAAGGAGGCCTCTCCCTTCGATTCGGCCGACAGCGCTGCCGCAACCGAACGGACCTGATCGACCAGAGCAACGAAATCTTCCTCGGAACAGAGCTCGCCATTGACACGAAACCGTTCCTCCAGCCGCTCCAAGTGGGGCGAGGTGTAGAGGCCGGTCCGCAAACCGCCAGCGGTCAGCATCGCAGCGGCCATCGCCGCGGTCGAGCCTTTCCCCTTGGTGCCGGCGATGTGAACCAGGGGAACCGATGGCGGCGGGGCGTCAGGCTGGTAGAGGTAATCCGCCAAGCCGAGCCGTTTGAGCAATTCCGCCATCCGCTGCAGCCGAAAGGGGTAGCCGGAGGTCAATCCGGCCAGCCGCTCGTAGTCGATTTGGCTGTACAAATAGTCCAGGGCACGGACGTAGGCGGGCCCTGGGGACGGGACGTCCGAGCTCGGGGGCAAGCCCGCAACAGGGGACGCCTTCAGCTCACGAGGGGGTTCTGGCACAGTCGGTTCACGGGTCGATCGAGGCCCGGTGCTAGGGGATCCCGGTGCTAGGGGATGTCGTCCGCTGAAGTTGACCCCGCGGGTATTCGGCTTGGCAAGCCCTGGCAGAAGATTCTCCACGCCACTTTCTTGCTCGAACCTTTCGCGACCGGTGCCCGTAACGTTAGCATTCGTTGTCTTTTCCTGTTACCCAATCTGGACGTGCTCGTGGATACCGATTCGACCGCGGTCGCCGAGTCCCCCCAAAGCAACCCCTCGCCGACCACCGAGACCGACCGCAGCGACGCCGGGGTCGTCATCGAGGCCCGTAACCTGAGTAAGATTTATCGTGACTTTTGGGGCCGAAAGAAAGTTCACGCCCTGAAGTCGCTCGACATCGAAGTCCGCCCCGGGGAGATCTTCGGACTGCTGGGCCCCAACGGCAGCGGCAAGTCGACGACGATCAAGCTGATCCTCGGGCTGCTCTTCCCGACCAGCGGCCGGGTGCTGGTGTTCGGCCAGGACGCCTCGGAGACCCAGAAGAACGAACGGATCGGCTACCTCCCCGAAGAATCCTACCTGTACCGGTTCCTCAACGCCGAGGAGACCCTCGACTTTTATGGCCGGTTATTCAACATGTCGGCGGCCGACCGCAAGCGGCGGGTCGCCGAGCTGATCCAGTTGGTCGGACTCCAGGGGGCCAAACACCGCCAACTGCGGGAGTACAGCAAAGGGATGGCCCGGCGGGTCGGGCTCGCGCAAGCCCTGATCAACGACCCCGACCTGGTGTTGCTTGACGAACCGACCACCGGCCTCGACCCGATCGGGACGCGGGAGATGAAGGACTTGATCCTGGCCCTGCGGGACCAGGGCAAGACCGTGCTGCTGTGCAGCCATCAACTTGCCGATGTTCAGGACGTCTGCGACCGCGTCGCGATCCTGCACCAGGGTGAACTGAAGGAACTCGGCCGAGTCAGCGACCTGCTCAAGGTCCAGGACATCACCGAGGTCCACGCGCGGGGGCTCAGCGAGGATGCCAAACGAGAGATCGCCGAGGTCATCGAGCGTCACAACGGAGAGCTGCAATCGATCGACAATCCGACCGCCACGATGGAGGATCTGTTTCTGAACATCGTCCGCGAAAGTGAAGCCCGCCCCGGGGCCCGGCGGGTGTCGGCCGGGGGGGACGCCGGAGAGGGAAAGCCGGCCGGAGAGGCGATCAGCGATGACGCCGCGAAGCATAACGCCGCGAACAAAGATACCTCGACGGATTCGCCGGAGGGTGGCGACCGATGACGTTGCAGCCGGAAGATTTCTGGTCGTATTACCAGTGGCTCATCCGCCCCAACGCGCCGCTGGAAAGCGCGCTGCTGCAAGGGGCGGTGCTGTTTGTGCTTGCGATCGTGTTGGGGCTGACGGTCGGCTACATCATCTCTGCGGTGCGCTACGGACCGGGGGAAGGATTTTACGCGGTCGCCCGCGCCGTACGGGAACTTGTCCGCTTCGATCTGCCCGGTACCCGCGGCCGGCGAGTGCTGGCGCTGGCCGGGCTGGCGTTCAAAGAAGCGATTCGTCGCCGCGTGTTGTTTGTGATCGGACTGTTCATCGTCGGCCTGTTGCTCGCCGGATGGTACCTCAACCCCCAAAGCGACGATCCGGCCCGGCTCTACATCAGCTTCGTGTTGACCGCCACCAACTACCTGTTGCTCGCCTTGGCGCTGTTCATCAGCACCTTCTCCATCCCGGCCGACATCAAGAACCGCACGATCTACACGATCGTCACCAAGCCGGTTCGCCCGACCGAGATCGTGCTGGGCCGAATGCTTGGCTTCGTGGCCGTCGGCACCATGATGCTCGTGCCGATGGGATTGGCGAGCTACCTGTTCGTCACACGCGGGCTGCGGCACGCCCATCTGGAGGTCGTGGAGGTCGAGGAGATCGGGGATGGACAACTGGCCGGTGAAACCGATTACGTCCGTTTTCACCAGCACGAGTTCACCTTGGAAGCCGATGGCCGCGGCTACACCGATCTCGTTCGTGGCCACCGGCATCTGGTCACCCGCGACGACGATGGCAGCTTCGAAATCGGACCGCCCACCGGCGCCTTGCGGGCCCGGATTCCCGAGTACGGCGAGATCCAGTTCCTGGACCGTCAGGGCGACCCCAAGGAGTCGGGGATCGATATCGGCAACGAACAGCTCCCCGGGGGTTACGGCAGCGCCGGGATTTCTCGGCTGGTCGGGCAGTCGCAAGGACCCCGAAAATTCAACCACGGCTACGTCGAGGGAGGCACCCTGGCGGCAGGGATCTACACGTTCGATCAAGTGACCCCGGATCGGTACCCCAACGGCATCCCGGTCGACCTGTCCCTCCGCGCCTATCGTGCCCACAAGGGAGACATCGAGACCGGATTGCGGGGATCGATCACGATGAAGCATCCCGAACGGAACATCGAATCGAACCCGATCGTGTTCGTGGTCGACGAGTATGAAATCGACGAAAAGGTGCTGCCGCTGGAGATCGAGGGTACCGCGGACGGCCAGACACGGATGCTCGACGTCTTCGAAGACCTAGCCAGCGACGACGGGCGACTGCAACTCGAGATCCGGTGTGCCGATCGCGGCCAGTACTTGGGAATGACCAAGAGCGGCGTTTATCTCAAGCCGGGGGAGAACACGTTCGAGTGGAACTTTGCCAAGGCCTACGCCTCGATCTGGCTGCAGATGACAATGATCATCGCCTTTGGCGTCATGTTCAGCACCTTCCTGAGCGGCCCGGTCGCGATGGTCGCCACCGCGGTCTGCGTGCTGCTCGGGTTCTCGGCCGAGCGTGTTTACGACACCCGGCATTACATCGATGTCGGCATCGATCGGGGAGGCGGGCCCGTGGAGTCGATCGTACGGATCGTACGCCAAGATGCGATGACGACCCAACTCGACGTCGATACCGTGGCGGCCAGGGTCATTCAAACGGTCGATGCGGGGATCGTCTACTCGCTCGATGCGGTCGCCACCGCCCTGCCGAACCTGCCGAAGATGGTGGAGACCGCGGAGTATGCGGCGTCCGGGTTTGACGTCTTCGGTGCCCTGCTCGCCCGACACGCCACCGCTACGCTCGGCTATTGCTTGCTGGCGTTCATGGTCAGTTACTTCTTTTTGAAATCGCGTGAGATCGCGGCATGAACTTTCAAACGGCATTTGGACGAAAAATCATTTACCTGCTGGTGCTGGTCGCCATGCTCGTCCCCCTGTTCCTGCTCGGCCAGCCCTCCGGGGGGGAAGGGGACGCCGGCGGTCGCCTGACCGAAATGCGGCGAGAGTTCAACATCGCCGAAAGCGATCTGGGAGAAATCAGCCCCGCCAGCGAGACGATGAAACTCGCCTCCCTCGGACTCCGAGGCGTCGCCGCCACGCTGCTGTGGAGCAAGGCGCACGAATACAAGGTGCGGCACGAGTGGGACCGCCTGAAGGCTGCACTGAACAACATCGCCCTGCTCCAGCCCCACTTCGACAAGGTCTGGGAATTCCAAGCCCATAACCTCGCATACAACGTCTCCAGCGAATTCGACGACTACCGCCAACGGTACGAGATGGTCCGCGAAGGGACCGAGTTCCTGACGCGAGGGGTCAAACAAAACCGCCGTGCACCCCGGCTGATCTGGTATACCGGCTGGTTCTACGGTCAGAAGATCGGTGTGGCGGACGAAAAGAAACAGTTCCGGCGACTGTTTGCCGACGATAGCGTGCTGCATCAGCGACTGCTGGAAGATCGCATCGCCGTCGACAGCCCCGCAGCGCGAGGACCGCTCGGCAAACCAGACAACTGGCTCGTCGGCCGACTGTGGCTCAACCGCGGCTACGAATTGGTCGATTCTGGCGTCAAGATCCGGCGCCAGACGCCGTTGAATTTCTTTGAGACAGGACCCAAGTGGCGGATCAAACATGCCGAAGCGATCGAACGGGAAGGGATCCTCGACGAACGGGCCCAGAACGCGTGGCAGATGGCTTATGAAGGGTGGATCGAGTTCGGCAATCGAAGCATCCCCACCACCTCCCCCTTCACGATCAAACTCGATCAACTCGCAGAACTCTCGCGGCAAACCGATCAACGGCTCGACGAGTTCAAGGAGCTGACCGGGGAAACCTACGACGCCGAAGTGGAACGGTTGCGGGGCAGGTTGTCCGACAGCGAACGGGCGCTGCTCGACAAGCCGAAGTCCGAAATGACCGACGACGAACGAAACGAGTTGCAGGACATTCAGTCGCGGCTGCAGCCCGATATCCAAACCGTCGCCCGGAAATCCGATCCCTCCGTCCGGCTACGGGCGATCCGGATCGCCGGCGAAATCCGCGACCTCGCCAGCCGTGCCTCCAAGACCAATAGCTACCGCAACCAAATCAACTATCCCTATTGGCGAACCTTGACCGAAGCGGAGCAGGAGGAGCGAACCGTTCACGCCCGGCGACTCGTCTATGAGGCAGAGCAGGCCAACGCCGAAGCCGAAATCGACAAGGCAATCGAACTCTACGAAGAAGCCTTCGCCATTTGGGCGGAGATCTTTGATGACTACCCCATCCTCGTCATCGACGAAACCGGCGAAGATCTGTACGATTCGATCCAGCGCTACCAAGTTGCAATCGACAGCGAACAGCTCCCCGATGACTTTCCCCTCCACGACTTCGTCAGCCTGATGGGAGAAGGGGGTCGGATCCGCACCGACGCCTTCGAAATGATCCTCAGGTCCCCCACCGGGCGGATCGACCCGGCCGATCTGCCCGAGACCGAGTTCGGGGAGGGCGATGAAGACGAGAGGCAGCTGGAGGTTCCCGATTTCCGCCCGCCCAATTGAACCCCGCCAGGAGCCCCGACGATGTCCGTCACCAGCGAATCGCTTTGCGAGTCCAAGTGCGCCCCGTGCGAAGGTGGCGTCACCCCCCTGGACGCCGCGACCGGCCGCCGCTATGTCGAAGCGACCCCCGCCTGGGAACTCTCCGACTCGGCAACCGCCATTAGCCGCAAGTTCAATTGCGGGAACTTTGTCAAAGCGGTCAAGCTGATCCAGCAGATCGCCGAGCTGGCCGAGCAGGAACAGCATCATCCCGATCTGCACCTGACCGGCTACCGCCACTTGCAGGTCGAACTGACCACCCACGCCATCGGGGGCTTGAGCGAAAACGACTTCATCGTCGCCGCGAAGATCGACCGGCTCGTAGCCTAAACACGTAGGATCGTGCGGGAAAAAAGTGTCCGGTACCTTTTGCGAGGGACTCGCCCTCCG
>CAYWXT010000135.1:0-14811 GCA_964462125.1 uncultured Pirellulaceae bacterium
CCAACACCGAGCCACCGACTGCCAGGGCCCGGATTGCCAGCGCGTTCCAGCCCGTGATGATCTTGTCGTCTTTCCCGGGCCGAACCCGTCCCTCGCGGGCAACGCGAAGCCGCTCGCGGTCCTCCGCCAACGCCTCCTGCAGTTGTGTCGCCGGGATCGTCAACCGATCCGCCCACTGCTCGATCGACATCGGCAGGTGGGGGATCGATTTGCCTTCAAAGTTCCCAGCGTCGGTGATGTCGTAGATCGCACAGAACCTTTGGCCGCGTTCGGCGCCCAAAACATCGATGATTTCCGCAGGCGTCCAAACGTAGAACTTGCCCTCCACTCCCTCACTGTCGGCGTCCTCACTGCAGTGCAACCCGCCCGAGGGATCGACCATCTCGCGGCACAGGTACTCGAATGTTTCCGCCGCCACAGCTGCGTGACGTTGATGACCCGTCGCTTGATAGCCGCGGACGTAAAGTTCTCCGAGCAGCGCGTTGTCGTAGAGCATCTTCTCGAAGTGGGGGACAAGCCATTGGGCATCAACACTGTAGCGGGCGAATCCGCCGCCAATATGATCGCGGATTCCACCCGCGGCCATCTTGTCCAGCGTCAACTCGGCTGCTTCGAGCAGCCTCGGATCGTCCGTCTCCAAGCCGCGGCGGATCAGCAGTTCCAAATCGGTCGCATGGGGAAACTTTGGCGCGGTGCCGAACCCGCCGTCGTGACGATCCAGGACGCGGAGCAGACGTTCGGTCGCGTTGGTGATCACGTCATCACCGGGGAGCTCGCTCGCGGTCGCCTCGGAGCCGACAGCGAGTTGCGCCAGCGCAGCGGTGATCTCGCCAGCGTGCGATTCGATTTCTTCGCGGCGGTTCGTCCAGGCGTCGACCAGCGCCTCGAGCACCTGGGGGAAACTCGGCATGCCGGCGCGCGGCGACGGCGGCCAGTAAGTCCCCGCATAGAACGGCTGGCGGTCGTGCGTCAGAAACACACTCATCGGCCAACCGCCGTGACCGGTCATCACCTGAACCGCGTTCATGTAAACCTGATCGATGTCGGGACGCTCTTCCCGGTCGACCTTGATCGAAACGAAATGGCGGTTCAGGTAGGACGCGATCGCTTGGTTCTCAAAGCACTCCCGTTCCATCACGTGGCACCAGTGACAGGCGGCGTAACCGACCGAAAGAAACACCAGCCGGTCGCTCTGGCGGGCGGCGTCGAACGCCTCGTCACACCAGGGATACCAGCCGACCGGATTGTCGCGGTGCTGGAGCAGATATGGACTGAGCGACTCGGCGAGACGATTCACGGTGACTTCTCGGTTGGGGTCGACTGACCGGATTCACACCGTCGCGGTCATCGAGCGCGCGCGTCGCGAAACAAGAGAGGCGCTATCGAGGCGGAAGCCGGTCAGTAGGCGGAAATGGGCTCCCGATATTGGGAATCGGGGTTGGTTTCACGGTAGCCGTCGCCGCTCAGATAGTAAACCGTCACCGCGTCGTCGCGCGGGCGGCCGTCCAGATTCAGACATCCAGATTCCGCACATCGAGCGCATGTTTTTCGATGAATTCACGGCGGGGCTCGACCTTGTCGCCCATCAACAGCCGGAACATCTCGTCGGCGGCCCCGGCATCGGTCAAGTTGACCTTGATCAGCGTCCGGTTGGCCGGGTCGAGGGTCGTTTCCCGCAGCTCCTCGGCGTTCATTTCCCCCAGTCCTTTGAAGCGGGTCAGTTGCAACCCTTTCTCGCCGGCAGCACGAATTTCAGGAAGCAACTCGCGCAGGTCTTCGAGCGGCCGGCGGATGTCATCGCCCCGAACCAGCTCGAAGCGGGGGGCGGTTGATCCGGTTCGCTCAATGGGGATCAGGTCCTGGACGCCGAAGCCGAGCGGCTGCATGTCTTTTAAGCCGCTGTTGATGGTTCGTACCTCGTGCAACTCCGCGAGATGCGCGACCCGCAGCGTCGGGTCGCCACCGACCCCTGGCTCCTGGCCGGCAGTGACGGACGATTCCGGTCCCCCCTCGCCGCCTGCTTCCGGCCCAGCTGCTTCCGGCCCGCCTGCTTCGACGTCCCCAGCCGCCTCCTCTTCAGCCGGCTCCTCCTCGTTATCCAGCCGCAACCGATTGGCATTGAGAAAGGTTTCCACCTCTTCCTGATCTTGAAACCAATGCTCGTCGTTGCCGACGGTCAGCAGGAAGGCGGGGAGTCGGCCGCTGACCGGATCGATACGATAGGCGTGGGCCCGCAGGCTGGTGCCGCGGCGTTCCAGGGCCAGGATGGCGTCTTCCATGGTGGCCAAGGTGGTACAGAGCGACCGCATGGTATCGCCTTCGAGCCGGCGGCCGTCTTCCGCCTCCAGCGCGGTGTCGTTCAAGCCGCGATCGAGCAACTGCCGCTTCATCTCCTCGTCGGATTGGACGTAGTAGCGGGTCTTGCCCTTTTGGACCCGGAACAACGGGGGCTGGGCGACGTAGACGTGTCCGGCGGCGACAAGCTGGTACATCTGGCGGTAGAAAAAGCAGAGCAGGAGCGTGCGAATGTGGCTGCCGTCGACGTCGGCGTCGGTCATCACGATGATCTTGTTGTACCGTCGTTTGGCGAGGTCCTGATCGGCCCCGATCCCGGTCCCGATCGCCTGGATCATCGATTGCACCTCCTCGTTGGCCAGCACCTTGTCCTCCCGGCTCTTGTAGGCGTTGATGATCTTCCCCCGCAGCGGCAGAATCGCCTGGTAGTCGCGCATCCGGCCCCCTTCGGCCGATCCGCCGGCGGAGTCACCTTCGACGAGGTACAGTTCGCACTCCTCCATGTTCTTGCTGATGCAGTCCCGCAGCTTGCCGGGCAACCCGCCGCCGCCCAGGGCATCCTTTCGCTTTCGCAGCAGATCCTTGGCCTTGCGAGCCGCCTCCCGGGCCTCGGCAGCCAACAACCCTTTGCGGACGATCGCCTTGGCAACGCGAGGGTTCTCTTCGAGGTACTTCGAGAGCTGTTCCCCGACGCCGTTGTTGACGATTCCTTCGACTTCACTGTTGCCGAGTTTGGTCTTCGTTTGACCTTCGAACTGGGGGTGCGGAACACGCACGCTGATCACCGTCGTGAGCCCTTCGCGGAAATCGTCACCGCCAGGGGTGACGTTCTTGAAAAGGTTTTCCTTTCGGCCGTAGTTGTTCAACGTGCGGGTGATCGCCGACCGGAATCCGGAGACATGAGTCCCCCCTTCGATGGTGTGGATGTTGTTGACGTACGACTGCACGTTCTCGGTGTACTCGGTGCTGTACTGCATCGCGACCTCGAACTCGACTCCCTCGCGGGCGCCGACGAACTGGATCACGTCGGGATGCAACACGTCGCTGGCGCGGTTGAGGTGTTCGACGAACTCCACGATCCCGCGTTCATACTTGAAATCGCCCCCTTCGCCGTTGCGTTCGTCGTGGAAACGGATGTGAACGCCGCTGTTGAGAAAGGCGAGTTCCTGCAGCCGCTTGAAAAGGGCATCGAAGCTGTACTTGGTGACGTTGAAGATCTGGCCGTCCGGCTTGAACGTCGTCTTGGTGCCGGACTTTTTCGTGGCCCGCCCTTTCTTGACCGGCCCGGTGGGGACACCGCGCTCGTATTCCTGAGTCCAGGTGAACCCTTCACGACTGACCTCGACCTCGGCCCACTGGCTGAGGAAGTTGACCACGGTGACGCCGACACCATGCAGTCCGCCGGAGGTCTGGTAGGCCCCCTTTTCGAACTTGCCGCCGAACTTCAGGACGGTCATCACCCCTTCGAGCGTGCTGACCTCGCGGTCGAGCTCCTCGGACAACTGCTCATGCTTGGTGACCGGGATTCCGCGACCGTCGTCCTCCACCGTCACGCTGCCGTCGGTGTGGACGGTGACCGAGATGCTCTTGGCGAACCCCGCCATCGCCTCATCGATCGAGTTGTCGACGACCTCGTAGACCAGGTGATGCAGCCCCCGATGGACGGTGTCACCGATGTACATCCCCGGACGTTCCCGAACATGTTCGAGGTCTGACAGGTGCTGTAGGTCCTTGTCGGTATACTCGGCGTTGGCGGCCGGGGCGAGGTAAATCGGCGGGTCGGCTGACGCTTCATCCGAAAGGGGGGTATCGCTCATAAAATCCTGCTTCGGCTACGAAAAGGGGGCGGCCGGAACGGGAACGTTCGGCCCCGCTGATTTTAGCCGTTTACGGCATCTGCCGCGATCCGGGATCGGCGGTGGGCGGGGAACCTCAGCGATTGCGTTTCGCAGGGGATTTCTGCGTCCCCTGGTTCACGAACAGCCCGCTCCGGGCGAGTTCGGAAACGGCCACGACCGCCCGGTGGCGGAGTCCCCCCTCTCGAGCTTGATCGCATAGGACCGCGCCCGCACGCCGGGAAGTTCAAGCAGGAGTTCCAAGCCGAATGGGTGACCGTGCAAAAAGACAGCAGAGGGTGGTCATTGAGCCAGTCGGCTGACACGCGAAGGTCCTACGAATGTCCTCGCGCAGCGATTCTCGAAGAGATGGTCCGCTGCCTTGGGCTCAGCGGAGGTACTGTTGACAGGCCTGCACGGCGAGCTCGTCGCAGCGTTCGTTCTCCGGGTGCCCGCTGTGGCCGTGGATGTGGCGGAACTCGATCCGGTGATGCTGCATCAGTTCGTCGAGCCGCTGCCACAGCTCGACGTTCTTCACGGGGACCAGCTTGGATCCTTCTTTCCGTTTCCAACCACGCTTCTTCCATCCCGCCATCCAGCTGCTGATGCCCTGGCCGACGTACTTGCTGTCGGAGAACAGCTTGACGGCGCACGGTTCGCGGAGCGACTCGAGGCCGCGGATCACCGCCATCAACTCCATCCGGTTGTTGGTCGTCTTCGGCTCACCGCCGCTGCGTTCGAGTTCCTTCTGGGTGCGAGGACAGCGGAGCAGGAAGCCCCAGCCGCCCGGTCCCGGGTTGCCGCTGCAGGCGCCGTCGGTATAGAGCTCCACCGGCTTCATGAGGTTGCTCCCCGGGAAGGGGTGATGGTCGTCAGCACCCCGTCGCGTTGCGAAGGGAGTTGCGGGGGAGCGTCACCGAGCCGCCAGGGGAGGGTTACGAAGAAAGTGCTGCCGCGTCCCAGTTCGCTGACGAAGTCGACTTCACCACCGAGCAGTTTCGCGAGCTCCTTGACGATCGACAGCCCGAGCCCGGTGCCGGAAAACTCGCGGGTCAGCCCCTCCCCGTCGAGCACCTTTTTGCTCTGACGGAACTTTTGGAAAATGATCGGTTGGTCTTCTTCGGCAATCCCCACGCCGGTGTCCCGGACCGAGAGCCGAAAGCGGCCATTCTCCAGGTCGGTGACGCTGACGGTGATCATCCCGCCCTCGGGCGTGAACTTGATCGCGTTGCTGAGCAGGTTGTTCGTGATCTGGCCCAATTTGTTCTGGTCCTGGTGGGTCGGCGGCAGGTCTTCCGGGATCTTGACCGTCACGGAGATGTTCTTTTCCTCCGACAGGGAGTGGATCATGTCGCACTGGGCGGCAACCAAGCGGGCGAGGTCGAACTCGTGGCAGCGAACCTCCATCTTGCCCGCCTCGACCTTGGCCAGGTCGAGGATGTCGTTGATCATTTCCAATAACATCCGGCCGCTTTTCTGAATGTTCGAGGCATATCGCCGCTGTTTCTCGTCGAGCGAGTCGATCCCCTGTAAGACCTCGGAAAAACCGATAATGCTGTTCAGCGGCGTCCGCAGTTCATGGCTCATGTTGGCCAGGAAGTCGCTTTTCAGCCGGTTCGCCTCGTACAGCTGCAGGTTCAACTGAGCCAATTGGTCGACCCGCGCGTCGAGCTCCCGGTTGACCTCCTGGATCTGGTCCTGCGTTTCGGTCAAGTGCCGAAGCATGCGGTTGAAGGCATCGGCGAGCTGGCGGAATTCGTCCTCGGTGTCGATCGTCGCCCGCTGGCTGGTGTCCCCGTGGGTGATCGCGTCGCTGACGTCGCGAAGGTGCAACAGGGGCTGGATCACCAAATACCGCACGATCGCGTGCAGGACGAACAGGCCGACGGCGATGATCAGCATCGCCATCGCGATCAAGATCGCCTGGATCCAGGTCTCCGTCTCCAGCGTCTCCTCGTACGGCATGCTCACCTTCATCACCCGATACGGCGCCTGCTCGGCCAGCTGTACCGGGTCTTGGAGCGAAATCTCCTGTCCCTCGCGGTAATGGCAGGTGAAACAGCTCGGTTTGGGGAACACCGGTTTATAGTGGATGTACTTTCCGTCAATCGGTCCCCGCTCGGCGTAGACCGGCTTGCTGAACACCCGAATCCGCCGCATCGCCTCGTTCTCCCCCAAATCGAGATCCTTCGCCAAATCTGGCTGCTCATCGACGTAACGGCGGATCAACTCGCGGCGAAAGTCGGACTCCAGATCCTGCAATAGGCTCAACTCAGGGGGAGAGGCTGATGGACTCGCCCGCCGCATGTCGGCAAAGGTTGGGGCATCACCGAGCGAGAGCAATTCGAATTCCATGTCCTCGCGAAGCAGCTCGCCGCGCAATGACTCCAGGACGTCCGCGGTCGATGCCGCTGCCGGGCCGCTGACCTCCCGTGACCACTCCGCGCTGTTGTGCAGCAGCATCAACTGGGCAGCCCCAAAGTCCTCCGCCCGCTGGCGGGTGTTGTCGAGCACCAAGCCGTTGGCCAACACCAGAACCACCCAGAAGGCACCGCACATCAACGCGATCAGCGCCGAACCGAAGAACAGAAGGCACTTCCGCTCCAGGCTCATCGAGGCGAACAGGCCCTGAAAGAGGCGAAACATCAAGCTGCTCCCGGCAAATATATCCCCGTCCCCCACAGTGGCGAGTGTGACGAATTCGGGCGGCGGCGACGAGCCGAATTCCCAGACGGTATCCCACAAAGCGCCATCCGGGCGATTCCTTGCTGCATTTAACCCAAATTGCCCACCCCTGAATTCTTGCTCCCCGTTTTTGATGCGACTACGATGGCGGAGATATGGTGGCTCGACCTCCTTGCATCGTCGATCCCGTCGTTCGATCCCCGTCGGTTGGGCCAGTCAATCAAGATCGCGGCCCGGAACGCGGGGGCCGACCCAGCCGCCAAACCTTCCCGCCCCTGAGCTGCAGCCCCGGTGACTGTAGAGGAGCCGAAAATCATGAAGCGTATGATCCGCCGGATCGTTCAATTGACGGTCGTCTTTTGCTTGGTCACGGTCCTCGGAGTCGGCCACGCTACGGCCGGTTGGTTGTTGCGTCGCCAACACTGCGCCCCGCCACCCACCCATTGTCGGCCAGCGCCCCCCTGCGGGCCTGTCGTCGTCCATTGCCAGCCGGTGGTCGTGCATTGTGCGCCCGTTCCTGCCTGTGACGCTCCCAGCGACGCCACACACCAGGAACCTGTGCCACCCCCCCCGGAACCGAATGATACGGAAACGGCACCGCCCCCACCGGCCGAAACTGATGAACCGATGCCAGAGCCCGAGCCGGTGCCAGAACCCGAGCCAGCGCCGGAACCCGAGCCAGCCCCGGAACCCGAGCCAGCCCCGGAACCCGAGCCAGCCCCGGAACCCGAGCCAGCCCCGGAACCTGAACCAGCCCCGGAACCTGAACCCGAGCCGGACCCGGAGCCAATGCCGGAACCTGAACCGGAGCCCGAACCCGATGACGATCCCTTTGACCCAGCTGACGATGACGATCCCTTTGACCCAGCTGACGAACCGGATCCAACTGACGAGCCGGAGGATGACCCCATTGATGCATTGGACGCCGAGTCGGATCCCTTTGATGTCTCGGACGCCGAACCGCTCGATCCCCCCTCCGAAGACATGCCGGAGGACGATCAGGATGCGGACGATCAGGACGCGGACGATTTGTTCGATTCACCCACCGATGAACCCGATCAACCAGCCGAGCGGGATGAACCAGACGAATCGGAGGACGACGACGGACTGTTGAATGACCTGTTCGGTGCGTCATCGGAGGACGAGTCGCCAGAGGACGAGTCGCCAGAGGACGGGGCGACGGAGGACGAGGCAACCGATGATGGAGGGTTGGACGACCTGTTCGGCGATCCCCCAGCCGATGACGAGGAGAGCTCCGAAGGGGAAGAGAGCTCCGAAGGGAGCGATGACTTGGACGATCTGTTCGGTGCTGTGCGGTCGACCGCTGGAGCAGTCCGGGTGGTGAGTTTGAAGTCGGTGGTGAAAGCGAACCCACTGGCCGACACGCCGGTCCGGGTGTGGATCGACAACAGCGGCCGATATCAAACGGAGGGCCGCCTGATTGAGGTCGGCGAGGGTTTCGTGCGACTGTTGAAGACCAACGGCAACACCTGCACCGTCCCCAACGAGCGGATGTGCGAGGCGGATGCGGCGTACGTCGCAAGCCTGCGGTCCCAGATCGAAGCGGTCCGCCTCGCGATGGCCGCAACTCGTTAAGGAGTAGCCGAGCGGCCGTGATCATGGACGAGTTGACCATCCGGCTGATGCACTACGACCCTCGGTGGCCGCAGGAGTTCGAGCAGACGCGCAGCAACGTTTTGCAGTCATGCGAAGGTTGGGTGACGGCGGTGGAGCACATCGGCAGCACCGCGATCTCCGGCTTGATCGCCCGTCCAATCGTCGACTTGTTGGCGGGCGTGGAGGGGGACGAGGCGATCGAACCGGCATCGATCTCGATCGAGGGGTTGAACTATCGACCGCTTCCGCCGCCGCCGTGGGTTGCCGACAGCCCGGCTCGCCTGTTGCAAAAACCCCGCCACGGTGAGCCAACCCACCGGATCCTGCTGGTCCGCCGCGACACCGCCGCTTGGCAACGCGCCATCCGGCTCCGCGACTGGCTCCGCTGCCACCCTGAGGCGGCGATCCGGTTCGAGGAAGCCAAAGTCGACCGCTGGAAACGGGGTGAGGGAGACCCGCAGCGTTACGAGGCGGACAAGGCGGTCTTCTTTGCCCATCTCGAAGACCAGATCGACGCTGAACAAGGCTGAGGGGGCGGTTCATGATCGCGGGCCCAGCTGAGTATACTGGGATGGTACCGTGATCGCTCTCATTTCCCGCCCTGGACTCCTCGCGTTTCATGCCCGGCAGCCGACTCGGACCCCTCGCCGTTGAGTCAAAGCTTGGCGATCACCCGTCGCAGAGTTCGGTTTGGCGGGCGGTGCACGTCCAGCAGCGGCGGGCCGTCGCGGTGAAGCTTTTTCCGATCCCGTTCGGGGGCACCCAAGAGGCCCGTCAGTCGTTCGCAGAGGAATGGGAGCGGCTCAAGAAGGTGCAGCATCCCGCGGTCGCCCGCTGCTACGGCGGCGGTTTCGAAGAGGGGGAAGCCTATCTCGCCCATGAGTTGATCGAGGGGGAGACGTTGGCGTCGCAGTTGGAACGGCGCGGCCGGCTTCCTTGGGAGGCGGTCCTTGACTTTGCCGAGCCGCTCGTCGACGCCTTGGAATACCTTCACGGCCGGGACATCGTCCACGGCCGGATTCAGCCCGACAAGATTCTGTTTGCCGGACTGAGCCCCGTCCTGATCGATGTCCGCTCCTGTGATCCCGACACCCCTTTCCGCACCGGCAGACCGGCCACCCCAGGGGAGCTCGCGGTTCGCCCCCCAGAACAGATCCGCGACTCCCACGCTGTCTCACCCCGCGGCGACCTGTATGCCCTCGGGGCGACGCTCTACTGGGCCCTGACCGGACGCCCACCGATTGACGGGGCGACTTCCGAAGAGGTCGCCGCCAACGCGGCGAAACAAATTCCCATGTCGGCGGCGTCGATCACGATGGACACCCCGGTGTGGCTCGATCGGCTGGTCAGCCAGTTGCTGGAAAAGGACCGCACGGCCAGACCTCACGGGGCCGCCGCCGTCCGTCTCGCTTTGGCCGAGGTGCGGCGCCGGGCGATGTCCCGGTCAGGGGTTGCCGAACATGCCTCCTCCGGCTTCAGCCCCCTGGCGGTGACCGATCAGAGCCAGAAGGAGGAGGCGCGGCGGTTGTTGGGACGCCAGCGCCTGGAGCCGGAGGAAACGGAAGCGCCCGACGCGACCTCCTGGTATGAGAAATCATGGTTCCTGTTCGCCGCCCTGGCGGTCCTGGTCAGCGTCCTCGCTTACTTCGCGTGGCCGCTGAGCGAAGACGCGATGCGGAGCCGCGCCGAAGCCCTCATGGCCCAGGAAACGCGGTCGGCGCTGAGCCGCGCCCGGATCAGCTACCTCGAGCCGATGCTCCGCAAGTTCCCCGAAGGGACCCACGCCGAGTGGGCGGAGGAACAGATCGAACGCGTCGAGATGGTCGAGGCCGAACATGCACTGTCGGTCAAGATCAATCGCAACCTGCCATTGAAGAACGAAGCCGAACGGACGTACGCCGAGGCGCATCGTTACGAACGCTTTGGCGACGCCGCGACTGCGCTCGACCAGTACCGCGGCATGGTCACACTGTTCGCTGGCGACGAGCAGTACCGGCCGTTCGTCAACCTGGCGCGGCGGCAGATCGCCGAGATCGAACGGGAAGGGCTTGATGAGGGCGAAGCGGCAGAGATCATCCGCGCCAAACTCGACGAAGCGGATCGCAAGCTCGAGGCCGGTCGCGTCGTCGCCGCCCGCAAGATCTGGTACGGCGTGGTTGAACTCTACGGCAACCACGCCAACGTCGCCCCCCTGGTCGCCCAGGCCCAAGATCGACTCGCCGAAATACCCGCCACCGAGACGTCCGAAGCAGCCAACCAGGAATGATTCGCTGGCCTCCGCGCCTCTCAGCGAATGCAGCGATAGACAAACGCGGGGGGAAGATTCCGCCACACCGTCGGGCTGCGATCGATCGTGCCGAACGTGTTCCGCAAGCGTTGACGGAAACGCCGTCCGGCCGGCAGAACCCTGCCTTGCCAGTAGGCGAACGTGGCAAACTGGCCTCCCGGACGGAGAACGTCCAACATCGGCCGCATGATTTCGTCCTGCAGCTCCGCCGAAAAGGATGCCCAAGGCAGACCGCAGACGATCGCGTCGACCCGCTCGATCCCCTCGCGGCGGCAAAGCTCCGCAACGTTCGTCACGCTCTCCTCGTAAACCACCGCCTCGGGACACCGTGTCCGCGTTGCCTCGACCAACTCTGGGGATCGTTCGATGGCGAAGAACTTCGCATCGGGATGCAGCCGCTGCAGGATTCCTTGGGTGAACACGCCCGTCCCCGAGCCGTACTCGACGACACCGCGAGCGTTCTCCCAGTCAAACCAGTCGGTCATCGTGCGGACCAGCCCCTGGCTGCTGGGAGCGATCGCGCCGACCTGGGTCGGGTGGCGGAGGAATGTTTTCAGGAAGGTCAGGGAGTCGCTCAAGATCGTCTCTGGGAACGCGAACAACCGTTGGGTCACGAACTCGCACAAGCATAACGTGCGACCGCGGCGGACGAACGTGCACCAGAATCGCAACGGGAGATCGATGCTTGGAAGGGGGCGGGGGTTTCCGGACAGACCCTTCGGTGAGCTAAGATAACTCCTGTTTTGAAACGCTTTTGAACCGCAGAATTGTTTGTTCGGAGTCCGCAGCGATGAAGCCCGCATCCATCCAACGCCAGCCGATGGCCGGTTCGCTCGCCGTCGCGGTACTGCTCACGCTTCTGTTCGGCAACTCTCCGATCGGCGCCGCGGAGGTCTTTGTTGAAGCCGAGAGTTTTGACGACCGCGGGGGGTGGAAACTCGACACGCAATTCATCCAACAGATGGGGTCGCCCTACCTGCTCGCGCACGGACTGGGTCAACCGGTGGACGATGCGGTGACAACGGCCGAGATTCCCCAGGCGGGCGATTATCGCGTTTGGGTCCGTACGATCGACTGGGTCGCCCGCTGGGACGCCAGCCCCGCCCCGGGACAATTCCAGCTTTGGATTGACGAGAACCCGTTGGAGTCGAGCTTCGGGACCCAAGGGACTGAGTGGGGTTGGCAGAACGGGGGGACGGTCACCCTCGATGCAGGTCCGGTCGAAATGCGGCTGCGGGATCTGACCGGCTTCGACGGCCGCTGCGACTGCATTTACTTGACAACCGATCTGGAAGGCGAACCGCCGCCGGCCGACGAGGTCCTTTCCCAGTGGCGGCGGGAGCAGCTGGGATTGCCCGAGCGGCCCCTCGCCAAGGGACCCTATGACCTGGTTGTCGTCGGTGGCGGCTACTCGGGAATGGGCTCGGCGATTTCGGCGGCCCGGATGGGGTGCCGTGTGGCGTTGATCCAAGATCGACCGGTCCTCGGCGGCAACGGTTCCAGCGAGGTGCGGGTGTGGGCGATGGGCAACATCCGCCGCGGCAAGTTCCCGCGGGTCGGTGAGATCATCGAGGAGTTCGCCGACGAGGCAACGAAGAGTCCGGGTCGCAAGGAGGAGTTCGGCGACGAGCTGAAGGAACAGGTCGTGCGGGCCGAGCCGAACATCGATTTGATGCTCAATCATCATGCCCATACGGTCGAGATGGAGGAGACCACGATCACGGCAGTCCAAGCGTTGGATACCCAAACGGGGGCGGAAATCCGCGTCCTCGGTGACCGCTTTGTCGACTGCACCGGCCACGGCTGGGTCGGGGCTTGGGCCGGAGCCGACCTCGAGATGACTCCGGAGGGCAGGATGGGGATGTCGAACATGTGGGCTTGGGACGAGCTCGATGCCCCGACCTCGTTCCCTGAGACGCCCTGGGCGCTTGACCTGATGATCGATGACTTCCCCTATCCCCGCGACCACCACGGCCAATGGTTTTGGGAAAGCGGTTTCGACAAAGACGCGATTGGGGACGCCGAAGCGATTCGCGATTGGAACTTCCGAGCCGTCTACGGCGCGTTCAATGCGATGAAGAACCGCGACGGGGCCGACGAACACCGCAATGCCATTCTTACCTGGGTCGCCTTCATCGGAGGGCCGCGAGAGAGCCGCCGATTGCTGGGCGATGTGGTGCTGAGCCAGGACGACATCGTCGAGAAACGCGAGTTCCCCGACGGCTGCGTCCCGAGCACTTGGTCGATCGACCTGCACTATCCCAAAGAACAATACGCGGAAAAGTATCCCAACAACCCCTTCATCAGCAAAGCCGTGCACGACCGCCGGATCGACCGACTCTACGGCTACCCGGTTCCCTACCGCTCCTTTTACAGCCGCAACATCGACAATCTGTTCATGGCTGGCCGCTGCGCCAGCGTCACCCACGAGGCGCTCGGGACCGTTCGCGTGATGAAGACCTGCGGGATGATGGGCGAAGTCGTCGGCAAGGCCGCGTCGCTATGTACCATTCATGACTGCACACCGCGGGACATCTACGAGAACCACCTGGATGAGTTGTTGGAACTGTTGCACCTGCCCGGCAAGGCCCGGCGCAGCACGCCCACGGCGGAGATCGTGGTCCCCGCCGATGCCCTGCCATTGGCCGGACCGCTCGGGCCGCCGACCGGCATCGATCCAGATCAGATGGAGGGGATCGTCGTCGACGATCGCGATGCGAAGTTGCGCGGGAATTGGACCGAGGGACAGGGACTCAAACAGTACGTCGGTTACGGGTACCAATACACCTCGCCCCGTGAGGATGCCTCGGCGACGTTTGTCCTGCAACCGGAACGCACCGGCCGCTACCGGCTGGAACTGTTCAGCCAGCCGCACGAGAACCGCGCCACCGCCGCGCCGGTCAGCGTGCAGATCGGCGACCAGAGGCACGAGTACCGCGTGAATCAACGGGACGCTGAAGACGACAAACGGATCACGCTCGATGAATTCGAACTGTCCGCTGAGGCGGAGGTCGAGGTGACGATTCGATCTGCCGGCGCCGCCGGGATGGTGCACGTCGACGCGGTTCGATTGCTTCCGCTGTGATGGCCGTCCCGGTTCCGAGAACTCGAAACCGTATCCGCATTGGCGTCGTCCACGCGGGACGCGTCGCGTTGGTGCTCGCGCTGTTGAGCCTGGTCCCGTCGCCGCCAACCGACGGGACCGAGGGCGCCGCGCCGCCGAGCGCCGAGCGGGTGCAGGCGTTGCTGCAACGGTCGCGCGAGACGGGCGACGGCGGTGCGATCGCTGAGTTCGACACTCTCGACACGGAACAGGACGCCCGTGGCCTCTGGCCGCTCCGTGACGCGTCGGGAAATGCCACCGGTTACGCAGCACGCACATTGCCGGCCGCGGCCGACATCGTCGGTTACCGCGGCCCGACCGACGCCTTGTTGTTGCTCGACCCCGAACGGCAGATCGTTGCGGTTGCCCTGCATTCCAGCCGCGACACGGAGGAACACGTCGCAGCCCTCGAGCAGGAACCGGCGTTCTTCGAGCAGTTCGTCGGTTGGCCCTGGGGTGGTCCTCCGCCTAGCACCCAGGTCGACGCGGTCTCGGGGGCGACCCTGACGAGCCTCGCGTTGGCCGAGGGAGTGCTGAAACGGATCGGCGTGGACCAGCCGCCGCAATCACTTGTTTTTTCCGAACCGATCGGACACGAGGAGGTGCTGGCGTCGATTCCCGAAGCGGACCATTTCGAAGGCGACCCGATCGCCGAAGTGTTCGACACCGAGGGAGAGCGATTGGGTTGGGTGATTCGCAGCGGACCGCTCTCCGATGATCGGCTCGGCTACCAGGGTCCGACCGAATTGCTGATCACCTTCAGTGCCGGCCGGCGCGTGGAATCAGCTCGCATTCGAAGCTCGTTCGATAACGAACCGTATGTCGATTACGTCCGCGAGGAAGATTCGTTTTGGCAGCGCTACGCGGGACTCGCGGCGGAGGACTTGACTGAACTCGATCCCGAAGCGGCGGGGGTCGAGGGGGTCTCGGGGGCGACGATGACCAGTCTGGCCGTTGCGGAAACGGTTGCTGCCGCGGCAGGCGAGATC
>CAYWXT010000136.1:0-14763 GCA_964462125.1 uncultured Pirellulaceae bacterium
CGCGGTGCGAGTCGAGATCAAACGCTTGCAATGGCGGGCTGACGTGCCAAACTGATTGTGCTTGGTCGGAGGATAGAGCTCTGGTGAGGAACAAGTGCGAGCGCCGTGCCAAGCGAAACGTCGACCGGTGGCGGTGTCGCATGACGCCACCCACTTCCCTTCGCTGTTTCCGCGGGTGCGAAAAACCTTTCGGGCACGATTGGGCGAACCCCCGACAGGATGTCGCCGCCCTGTTCAATCCGCCGGACCGAAGATTCCACTTCCCGCTGAACCAAGACACCACGCTCGGCAGCTGGTGACGGGTGCACGACACTCGATGATCAAGCCGAAACGGTCCATCGTCGTTTGCAGCGTTCATTCGTGGTTGTAACGACGACGTCTCTCGATTTGATGCTGAATAGCGAAGACGGAGACTCCATAGGCCGTCATCCCAACACGATGCGGATCGCCAACCAGGGAAAAAAGAAGAACAGGATGACACCGAGTTTAAGCAGTCCCATCCCGCAGTAGAAGATCACGTCCAACTCGTGTGCAGTAAGGCCGAACATTCCACCGTGCAACCGCTGAACGAAATTGCGTGTCAGCCTAAAAATTCCGAACCAAGCCAGCAGCAACAGAAAGCCAAAAATCCAACAGTACAACAGCACCTGTGTGAACGCCTCGAACAGTTCCACGTTGGCGTCGGACATCGTCTATTTCCCTTGCACCAGTTGCTCAGTCGTAAAACACCGCCAGCCACACGGTCGGCTCCTTCGGCGTTGTCCACTCCACTCGATGCTTCTGGTTTGCCGGAATCAGCAAATGGTCGCCGGGCTTCAAGTGAACTGACTCGGCGTTCTCGAACTGCAGTTTGGCTTCGCCTTTGAGCACAACGACCCACTCGTGTTCCTCTTGATCGTACCAGAAGCCTTCGGGACTGGCGTGGCCGGTGGAGACGATTCGTTCGATGCGGACGTGCTGGTTCTCGACGAGGACTTCGATCAGTTCCTCTGGAAAATCGGTCGGCACGTTGACGAAGAGGTTCTTCATTACGACACCAAAGAAGTCAGTCCAACCCGGGTGCGTCGCTTTCAGCCCACGGCAATCGCATCAAGGTTACACGGCAGGGCGAGAAGGTGACGACAGCGGTCGACGTTATCGAGGCTTGTTACGTCCGCGACCGTTGTAGACTCGCTTTAGTCGGGGCAACCCCCCATTGGCTTGGCCACGACGGCGAAGGTTCAGCAGCCTTTTGTTGAACGTCGCGCGATCGACGTGCGTCTCCGCGGGCAATTGGCGATTGACGCGGGTGTGAAACTCTGCAGCAAGCGAGGGGTCCGAAAGGATTTGATCCGCGGGCACGTTGTAGAGTCGGTACTCGGCAATGATGGCCGAATCGAGGGTAATCACTGGCATGTGTCACTCGAGATGGACGAGAAAAAGGGGGGGGTCGACTGCAACAGAGTAGCGTGGATTGAATTGGGTGAAAACCCTTCTATTCACTGTCAATAACTTGACAATCGATCTCGGCATGCGATACTGAGCGGGTCGGTGGCGGATGGCCTTCCATATCCGCAAAGTCTGTGCGGCCTCGTTGAAGGTTGACCGTGAAAAGAAGCGGGAGCTTCTACCGGAGATTTCCTCCGCAGTCGCTCGACTGCGGCCTCTTCGGAAACATGGAACGGTGGGCCTCCGCCAACCGATGTTTGCGGATGCGATGGCGGCACGTCGACGTTCGGTGGGATCGTGGATCCGTCGGTTCACACCGCGTGTACGCCACGAGAAGCAGAAAGGCACGGAGTGATGGCTGAGAGGGCAACCGACTTGCATGAGTTTGCGTCCTGGTTCTCGGCCGCGACAGGACACGATGGGCCGAGACCGTGGCAATCGGTGTTGGCGTCCGATCCGGATTGCCAGAATCGGCTGATCCGGATCCCGACGGGAATGGGGAAGACGCTCGGCGTTCTCGCGGCTTGGTCGTTTCATCGACTGGTCCGACGTGACCCGTCCTGGCCGCGGCGACTGGTGTGGTGTCTCCCGATGCGGACGCTCGTCGAACAGACCGAACGCGAAGCACACGGCTTTCTTTCGCAAGTCGACACCTCAGGCCCGGTCCTCGTAACGACGTTGATGGGAGGCCGCGACGAAAGCCGATGGTACGACGATCCCGACCGCGAAGCCGTGCTGATCGGGACGCAAGACATGTTGCTGTCACGCGCCCTCAACCGAGGGTACGCGATGGGACGTGCGGCATGGCCGCGAGCGTTCGGACTCATCAACGCCGACACGCTATGGGTGATGGATGAGGTGCAATTGATGGGAGTCGGGCTGACGACCAGCGGTCAACTTCAATCCGTTTGTACGGAATCCGACCGACGCGTGTCGGCGCTGCATGCCGGCAACGTCGATGCCAACCGGGGCGACCGGATCGCTCCCCCGCGGTTTACCTGGTGGATGAGTGCAACACTCCAACCGCAGTGGTTGCGAACGCCAGAAACCGAATCATTGATCGACGCGATCGAGCCGTCGGCGGTGGGAGTCGACGCGAATGACCAAGTCGGGCCCGTGTGGGACGCGTCGAAGTCCCTGGCGCGAGTTACCGGCGACTCGGAGAGATGGGCCGAGCATATCGTCAACGCAATCGGCTCATCGAGAGACGAAAGTCCCGGGGATTCCAAGTTGGGTGTCGGCCGATCGGAGGGGGCGGGGCAGGCACGGCAAGCCCTGGTGGTGGTGAACACTGTCAAGGAGGCGGTCAAGCTGTACCGGGTTCTCCGAAAGTCAGTCGGCGACGGTGACGATGCGGCAGAGATCCGGTTGCTCCACGGTCGCTTTCGCCCGGCCGAACGTCGAAGTTGGGCCGACATCCTCCGCCGACAGGAAAAGCGGGAACGTGACCGAATCGTCGTCGCGACGCAGGTGATCGAGGCGGGAGTCGACATTTCGGCCGACGTTCTGGTTTCCGAACTCGCGCCGTGGAGCAGTCTTGTCCAACGGTTTGGACGCGCCGCACGATACGGCGGCCAGGCTCGGGTCGTCGTCCTCGATCGAGAGCCCTCGGATCGGTCCTCCGCCGCCCCGTACGAGTTGACAGAACTCGACGCGGCACGAGAGGCGATCGATGAGCTCAGCGATGTATCGATTCGGTCGATCGAACGTTTCGAACAAGCGTTGAGCCGGTCGGCCCCGGACCGACTCGGCCGGCTGTACCCCTATTCCCCGCCTCATGTCCTGTTGCCCCGCGAAATCGACGAGCTGTTTGACACGAGCCCGGACCTGTCCGGGGCCGACATCGACGTCAGCCGCTTCATTCGGGAAGGTGCCGATCGCGACCTAGTCGTTTTCTGGCGAACTTTTCCCGATTCGGCCCGGCCGGACCCAACGGTCCAGCCCGACCGCGATGAACTGTGTGCGGTTCCGATCCAGGACGCCAAGCCGTGGGTCAAGAAGAACAGCGGTGAGAAGCGTTCGATCTATCGTTGGGATTACCTCGAAGGCCGTTGGATCCCCGCCCGTGCCGATTCGCTCTGCCCAGGAATGATGCTCCTAGCGGACGCGAAAATTGGCGGATACAGCGTGGAACTGGGATTCACCGGTGAAAAGCCTGACCGAAAGGCACCTTCACTCGATCTGACGGAGCGGCAAGGGGACTCGGCCGGTATCGATGACGCGAACGTCGGCCCGGCGGAAGACGAACGGGCGGAAACGACGGAGCGGCTCAGCCAAACGCACACCTGGAAAACGATCGCGACCCACGGGGCCGAAGCGGGACGCGTCGCGAGGCAGAAAGCGACGTCACTCGGTCTTCCGGAACATCTAGGCGATCTGATCTCGCTTGCCCTGCGGTTGCACGATTGGGGTAAAGCCCACCCGGCGTTCGCCCAAGGGACGTACCGCGTCGAGCCGTCGCGCGCGGACTTGGCCAAGGCGCCCGAGGAGGCATGGCGACCGTTAATTTCGTTCTACGACACGCCGGAGTTGGGACGTCGCCGAGGATTTCGCCACGAACTGGTCTCCTCCCTCGCGACGCTCGAACTCTTGCGACAAGGCAGCGGTCCGCATCCCGGCCATCTCGATTCACGCGCCGAGGCACGCGGAGAGAGTACCGACGAAGCGGCTGCCGGCGACCGAGCGACGGAGACCCAGGAGTGGGCGGCTCAAGAGATCAAGGATCATCCGATTTTTGACGAACTCGCGCGTTTGGCGCCCGACGAGTTCGACTTGCTGGTCTTCCTGATCGCTTCCCATCACGGCAAGGTGAGAGCATCGATCCAAGCAACGTCGCTCGACCAACAGTTCGACTACGAGAACTCAGACCTGGTCGGATCCGGGATGCCGATCCGGGGAGTCCGCGAAGGCGATCCGCTTCCCTCCGTCGCACTCCCCGGCGCCGACGGAAACCCGGTCGCGATGCCGCCGCTGACGCTCAGCCTGACCCCGGCAGCGATCGGACTTTCCCCGATGTACGGACGCAGTTGGGTCGACCGTGTCGGAGGGTTGTTGCGTCGGCATGGCGCGTTCGAATTGGCGTTCTTGGAGGCGGTAGCCCGATCGGCCGATGTCGCCGCGTCGAAGCTCGACACGGCCGACCCCTTGCTCGCCGACGTCACACTCACCGTCCCACCAACATCCGAACCGACGCTCACTTCGTCGCCGTAACCGCCATGAAATCGAACCCGACACCTGCCGATTACCACGACGGCGTCCGGACTCACCGAGTCGAGGGCTGCGCGCCGACGCCTCTCGCACATTACCTGAAGGCACTCGGCGTGCTGCGAGTGATCGCCGAACAACTCGACATGAACGTGCGGGGTTGGTGGCACGATGATCGGTTCCATTTGTCGACGCGTTTGGACCGCGACCAGATCGACGATTTCTTCATGCATCACTACGCCCCGACCCCGTTGCTCGCACCGTGGAACGGGGGAAGTGGGTTCTACCCGAAAGACAAAACGGTCGATATCGAGGCGATCGCGGAGAGTACGGCGGATCGATTTCGGACGTACCGTGACGCGATCGTGACGAGTCGGAAGTTGATCGCGAGTCTCGACGAAAAACCGAGCAAGGGGGCCGAGAAGAACGGGATCATCAACGCGTGTCGGAAAGCATGGCGTGGGCCCGCACTCCAGTGGCTCGACGCGGCTATCGCGCTCGATTTCGAAGGCGAGCCGGCGTTTCCGGCGATGCTGGGAACGGGCGGAAACGACGGTCGATTGGACTTCACGATCAACTTCATGAGCCATGTCGTGGCGTTGTTCTATTGTGAGTCGGCCGACGGTGCGCCAAGGGCCAACGCCTTTGAGTCGCTCTCGGCCGCTTTGTGGGAACAGCGATCGGATCAGCTCGAACATTCCTCGATCGGGCAGTTTTTTCCCAATGCCGCGGGCGGCCCCAACGGCGGCAGTGGATGGGAAGGGGGAATCGGGATCAATTCTTGGGATTTCGTGCTAATGCTCGAAGGGGCCGTCCTCTTCACGGCCGGGTTGTCGCGTCGTTGCCGGTCGCAATCGCTCCCACAAGCGGCCGCCCCGTTCGCGGTCCGAGCCAGTGGATGTGGACACAGTTCGTCGGAAACGAGCGAAACCGGACCGCGCGGTGAACAATGGGTCCCGCTGTGGTCACAGCCCGCGTCGTATCACGAACTGCGGTGCTTACTTCGTGAGGGGAAGTGCGAGATCAACGGGCGCCATCCGGCTCGCGGGATCGAAATGGCCCGCGCCGTCGCCCGAATGGGTGTCGCGCGCGGGATCGCCGCCTTCGAACGGTACGGCTACATCGAACGCAATGGATTGAGCAACCTCGCCGTTCCCTTGGGGCGATTCTCCGTCACTCCTCGAGGACACCAGCGACTGTTGGATGAAGCGGCCGAATGGATCGACCGCCTCCGTCAATTGGCGACAAACAAGGTGGCGCCCAACTCGCTCGGCTTGGCTTATCGCGGATGTGAACAGGCGGTGTTCAATTGCGCCCGACACGGCCACGGCGGCGATTTCCTGCGATTGCTCGTCGCGATGGGGCGAGCCGAAGACCAATTGCTTGCTTCGCCAAAGTTCGCGGCCGAGCACTCGGCGTCGCCGATCCCGCGAATGTCAGCCGCCTGGTTGCCGGTCGTCGCCCAGGATACGCCGGAGTTTCGCATCGCCACTGCGATCGCCTCCCAGCATGGCCCGCTCGACCCGAAAGCGAACAGCGTCCGAGAACCGTGGGTCCCCGTCCGGTTCCATTGGCTTCCCTACCAACCTCGCACCAACCGATTCCTGTCAGGCGAAGGGGGGATTCAAAGCGGGCCGGACCAGTCAGCACGTGGCCTCCCGTTGGAAAACGCCTTGATCGCCGTGATGCAGCGGCGTCTGTTGGCATTCAATCGAGGAGTGTTCATCCGGCCGCGTGACGTGGACCGCCCGGATGAACACAAACTCCTGCCGCTGCGTCCGGTGTCCCCCCGGTTTGCGTGCGGTTGGGCGGACTTGTCCGCGTTTCTGGCACACACGACCGACGACGCGGAAATCCTGGCGATCGCCCGCGGGTTGATGGCGATCGATTGGCATTCCGCCACCAAATTCTCTCCTCCGCGGTCGTCCCGACCGGGTCACGGAGTAGGCTCGGCGATATTTGCCGGGTTGAGACTCGCCTTGCCCGTCTTTCCGGCCATTCGAACGGACGACGACGGTCGATCACGCCGCGCCGTTCCCGTCCGCTGTGACACCACCGTGTTTGAGCGCCTGGTTGCCGGCGACGTCACGGCCGCCTACCAGACGGCCGTTCGCCGCTTAACCGTCGCCGGTCTCCGTCCGCGGTTGACGGTGGCGACGGCGAGCCCCGCCTTCGCGCGACGTCTCGCGGCGGCGATGGCGATCTCGACCAGCCCAACAACGCTCGACCGACTCGTCATCGCCGTGATTGACCCGGACGATGACCCACCCGATGACGACAGGGGGGCCGACGACCATGGCGATGCCGCCCCCGAGATAACCTTTTCGGCGCCATCGTCGGCTCGCCGTTGACCGCTTCCTTTCGGAGCTCCTTCATGACGTTGACCCTGACTGATCGTGACACTCGAATCCTATTCGAAGTACCGCTCCAGCCGGTCCAAGGCCGCCGGTTCCAACCGACAGGTTTTCCCGACTTGGGGCCAGCCGCCTACCAAGCCGGCGGTGTCGCATGCCTGCTGGTCGAAAGTGCCCAAAGCATGGCGAACCGTTTGGAGCGGATGATTTGGGACGACGCGGCCAACCGCCCCGTCCCCGACGCCGACGGCATCAGCTACGTGTGCGTCGTCGATAAGGACCAAAATTACCTCACCAGCTCGATCACCGAAGCGCATCGGCTGAATAGCCCCTACATATTGGAAGGAAAGGACAAGAGCTTCGCGAATCGGCTCCGCGAGGAGTTCTCCGTCATGGAGCAGGGGCCGATCGACCGAGCCAAGTTGGCCAGCACGCTGCTCAAGTACGACGTCAACAGCCTGCTGCACGGCGTGTTCTTGGCCAAGAAAGAATTGGCGGGTGGACGGCTCCGCGTCGCCCGTGCGATCTCGTCGTTCATCGAGGCGGAATCGGTCGTCGTCGTCGCGTCGGGCGGCGTTAAGAACGACCACGTCGACCCCCAAGGCGATACGGCGAAAGGCTTTGGGAACGTCCCGTTCCATCGCGAAGAGTTCACCGCAGAGAAAATCACCGCCTACTTCAACATCGACGTCGCCCAAATCCGAGGGTATGGGCTGGGCGAAAAGGTCGAACAGCTCCTCGTGACGCTCGCCTTGTGCAAGATTCGTCGATTGCTCGACGGAAACCTTCGGCTGCGGACCGCATGTGACTTGCAACTCGCCACCGATTCGGCGGTCGTGGCTCGGCGTCCCGACGGTTTTGAGTTGCCGTCGCCCGAGACGCTCGCGAGCGAACTCCGCGAATCGATCTCGCAGTGCTCGGGAGAAATGGAAACCACGACCGTCACGTATACAAAGTGATCGCCGACATGACTGTTCTTGAAATCCAGTTCATCGCCGGACGTTACCACGCGACGCCTTGGGACGCCCACGTCAACGAAGGTCGAATCGATTGGCCGCCGTCGCCGTGGCGGCTGGTGCGGGCACTCGTCGCAGTGGGATACACGAAGCATCACTGGCCCGACGAACCGCCCACCGCGGCCGTTTCGATGATCGAGAAGCTTGCCTCGCAATCACCCGCCTACTCGTTGCCCCCCGCGTTCGAGACACACACGCGTCATTACATGCCCGTCGGTAGCAAGCCCGCAAAGGTGCTCGACGCGTTCCTTCGGTTCGAACGTCGTGACGCGTCGCTGTTGGTTCACTACGACCTGGAACTCGACGCCGACGAGACCGAATGGCTCGGCCGCTTGGCCGAATCGCTCGGTTATCTTGGCCGGGCCGAAAGCTGGGTCGACGCCCGGCTACTCGATCGCCCCGAAGCGGAACGGGTGCTAGCGACGGAACTATGGTGCGTGGGCAACGGGGCGCAGCGGGGCGAGGGTTCCGGCCGGACCGTTCGCTGTCTCGCGGGAGTTCCGACAGACACCTTTGCAAGGGAGCGGGAGGCGTGGCTGGAACGTGCCTTGCCGATCGCCGAGGCGAAGGCGGCGGCGAAGAAACGGAGCGACAAGCCGATGACGGCATCGGCCAGGAAGAAGCTCCATACCAAGGTTGCCGAAAAATTTCCGCGGCGGCCACTCGATTCGCTGCGGCTCGACACAAGCCGTTGGCAGGCCAACGGGTGGCCGCAGCCTCCGGGGACATGTTGGTCTCGGTACGTCATCCCGGAGGACGCGATCCGGCAACAGCCGCTGGTGACGATCGCCCGCGACCGCCGTCCGACGCTCCACGATTGCGTCTTGCTCTCGGTCGACGGGGACGGGAAGCGGGGGACGATCCGTCCTTCAATCAAGCGGATCGTCCCGTTGGCCGAAGTGCTGCACCGATCGGCTGTTTGCGGATCCGCGCAGATCCTCGAGCAAGGGAACGTCCCCGAGGTCACGGGGAAAGAACTCGACGGCACGCCGGTTCGCGATCACCGTCACGTTCACTACATCGGCCTGTCGCTGTTCGGTCGCGATCGGATCGATCACGTTTTGGCTTGGTGTCCTGCCGGGATGCCTCAAGAAACGGTCGACGCGATCGCCACAATCCGCCGCGCGTATTCCAAAGACATTTCGCAACTACACATCAACGTGGCAGGGCTGGGAAAGGTCGGGGAACTGGTGGGGCAACTGAGCCGGGCCGCCAAGGTCCGCGCACGATCGCTCGATCCGTTGCGTCGTAGTACCTGCTTCGAATCCGACACACCAATCGTATTCGCCAAGTACCTTCATCGTCGGGGAAAGAAGCGTCCCGATTCGCAGATCCGAGACGAGCTTCGTCGGCGGGGGTTTGACGACCCCGAGGCAATCGAACTGCACAATCCCCAAGAGACGTTCCAGCGTCGGTTGAAGGGATTCGTGATCTGCCGATCGGACGGGAAGCCTCAGCCACCGATGGCGACCTCCTGGTCGGCAACGATCCGCTTCGCGAAGCCACAGCAAGGCCCGATCTGTCTCGGGTACGGAAGCCACTTCGGTCTCGGCGTGTTTCGGGCGGTGAATAGCTGAGTACCTGGCCCGCGACAGATCGCCAGCGCCGCAGAAATGCATGGCCATCGGTCCTCCTTCACAAGGTGCGCAGAATGGACCGGCAATCTACCCCGCTCACCTCATCGGCTTCATGCATGCTTGCCGAAAGGACACGGTGGCCAGCGCTTTGGAGGATGCGATCCGCGATGCCGAGCAAGTCGTCGAAGATGCCGAGCAAGAGAGAAAGAAACGCGGACGCAAACGCCCCCGCAAAGACGACCGCAAGTTCCCCGGGCACTTTTCGCGTTATGAAAAAGTCGTCGACCTACCCGAGGACGCGCGAGAAGGCTTGAAGTTCGTCGGCTATGACGAAGTCGAAACGCTCGAGGTGATTCGCAGCGAATTTCGTGTACGGGTGACGATGTATGCCAAGTACGCTCATCCGGCCGACAAGAGCAAGGGCATCGTCAGCCCCGAGCGGCCTATCGGACGGGTCGAAGGCGATCGCTTTGACGCCTCGATCGGCGTCGAAGTCGTCGCTGCGAAGTACTTCTATCACTTGCCGTTCTACCGCCAACAAGATCTGTTTGCCGGTGCCGGTTGGACGCCCAGTCGCAGCACGCTGCAAAACATCGAAGCGTCCGTCGAGTTCGCGCTGCGTCCGCTGGCCGAGTATCTGCGAAGCTTTCTAAAACAACACCGAACGGTTGGCTGCGATGACACGGGCGTGTTATCGATCACTCCGGCGGCCATGCCGGACCTGTCCAATCATCCTCGCGGTGAGCGGATCGGGGAAGTGCTTGAAAAAGCGATCGCCGATGGCAAGCCGAGCATCACGGCAAACATGTGGGGCTACTACGCTTCGCGGCTGCCAGTGGTAGCGTTCGATTTTACGGTGAGTCGTCACCGCGACGGACCGGACGAAGTGCTATACGACTTTGAACGTAACTTGCTGGGAGACTGCTGGTCGGGTTTTCAAAAGATCAACGTTCGAAGTGACTCGCGAATTACGTTCGCGACGTGTTGCGCGCATGCGCGTCGCAAGATCGATGAGTGTCGCGGAGCCTTCCCGATCCAGGTGGCCAAGCTGGAGTCACTGATTCGAAAGAACGGGCTGTTCAAAGGCTCGGTGGAAGCGGGCGAGCGAGCAGCGAACTTGCTGACGATCGTGGTCAGTGCGGTCCGCAACGACCTGGACGTCGGAGCTTACATGCAGGATGTCCTGGAGCGAACGCTTGAGGGGGAAACGGACTGGTCGGCACTGGCACCGCACGCCTGGAAGGCCGAGCATCCCGAATCGATTCGCACCTACCGCCAAGATGAACGCCGCCAGTCAGCCGACCGCAAACGCACCCGTCGCGCCCGCCGCCGCCTGAGCAAGTAGTCAAGACCAGCCACAAGACCGGTGCAGGTGTACGGTTACGAATCAAGGAACTTGCTTTTGAGCCGCCCCTAACCGCTCTGGGAGCCCCTACGGCGGTCTCATTTGGCTGGCTTACGTAAACATCTGAGAGAAACTCGTTCGGCTTCGACGCCCACGGGTCAAATAGCACGGCGAAGTGCGGGTCTGTTGTTTGTTGAAGCCATCGTGCGACGCACGCTTCCGGTTGACGATAGTTTGGTTCTTACGGTTGACGTTGGAGATCATAGACGCAAATTGAATGGCCAGCGCGGGCTATGGGGGTCTCATGGCGCAAGTGATCAAGCATCGACTCGCCGCCGTCACGGCTCCCGTCGAGCCCGTAAAGATGGTTGATGGAAACGGCGAGATAGTCGTAATCCGCCAACGTCGCTCGCGAATCCTGCCGTACCTGGTCTAGCGACGTTGCCTCGATGTTGTACGCCGAGGGATCCGCAGTCCCGAAGTAGGAAAGAACGACTCGGTCGGACGGCAACCGATCCAATACTCGCTTCAGCGCGGGCAGGTCCTGTCCCCAATCGACGTTCGAGTCCGCCAGCCATCGGTAGCCTTCACTTGGCCCGCCCCAATACGGTGCGACATAAGCCAAGTAGTGCGGTGCAACCTGGACGGCAGTGGCAATCTGACCGACCAACGCGATCACCCACACACCCGCGATTGAGTGGCGGATCGCCCGGTGACGAATCCGGTCCATCAACCACGCCAACCTGCTCGAACCAAACAAAATGGCCACGACGGCCAGCGGTAGCAGATACCGAATGCCGATCTGAACGCGGACAAACGGAATCAGCGCCGCACCCACGACAAGCGTCAGCCCCCAGACAGTTGCCGTCCAGCCTGAAACGGTTGAGTCGTACTGCTGCTCTTCGGACGGCGTGCCGAGTCGCTCCTCCGTCGCTCGACGATTGCCGGCCAACTGCCAGAGTCCCACGGCCAACCCGAGCAATACCACCACCGCTTCACCCGGTGTCGCTTTGATCGCGAGGGCGACCGGATAGTAGTACCACCAACCCTGTTTGCTGACCTCGCCTAGAAGCATTGCCGGCTGAGGATCCAGGTTGTGCAACTGCTGATTCAAGATTCCAGCGATCGGCGCCGGCAACTGGACGCCCTGCAAGAACGTCATCCAGCTGTCGGCCGGCAGCGTATAGACGCCAGCTTGTGCGATCTGCGCCATCGCAAACCCATGCGTCGCCCAGGTAGCGAGAAACGCGACGTAGCCGAAGACGAATAGCCAGATCGCCGCATCCATGGTGGTCGTGTTCGCAGTTTGCTGGCTGCGTTTCCTAGCGGCGAGGAGCAAGACCAACAGAAAGACGATGCCGAGGGTCACGGCGGAGTACTTGGCGCTGACCGCAAGACCTGCCACTGCACCCGCGGCCGCCGAGCGAAATACGGAAGGGCCGCGTCCAAACTGCATGATCGCGATCAGCCCAAGCAACCAACACAACGCCGCCAAGCTGTCGGTGGTTGCCACGGAGCAATGCGAGACAATCGTGGGACTAAACGTGACCAGCAACGCGCCCGATACGGCGGCGGTAGTTCGGTGGGCCAGAAAGAGCCACAGATACACGGTCACCAACAACCCGGTGCCGACAACCCAGCTGTTGATCAGCCTCGCAGTGTTGACCAGCATCGGGTCTCCCTGCGCGTGTCCCCAGCGGTAGCGACGCTGCTCAACGGGAAAGCCGAAAGCTGAGTGGGCAAGGACCGCCGGGACGCTATTGACGAGCACCGGTAGCGGAGCCGCGCCGTGATGGACGAGCGACTCATCGACGCGCCCTTCAACGACCGTGTTGGTCGCACAGGCCAAGTAGAACGTTTCGTCGTAGGTAATGCTCTTGGCACTGCGAAAGGCGCGCGTCTGCAGCTGCATGGCCGCGACAAAGCAAGTCAGAATCGCCGCGTGGACAGCGAGGCGGTTACAACTCATCGCATTGTCGACTTTCGCAAACCAAAAGACCACGACTCGGACAGAATCTAGCCGGCATGCCGATCGCCCCCAGGCGATTCAGTCATCACTTGCGGACAACGCTTGACCGTCGAACCGGTTCCCGAGATTCTGAAAAATCCTTTCATCGACGTCGTAGGAGATCGTCTGCACCGACCCGTCGCAAAACACGAATTCACAGCCACCGGGATGACGACTGCCGAACCGATCGGGATCGGCGTATTTTGGCTCATCAAGCTTCGGCGCGGACATGCACCAGCGGCGGACGTCTGCATCGTCACCCAGGTACAACGTCTGGTCGTCGCCGTAGCCGTGCGCGATGCCGCCCATGGGAATGTACTTTTCGCCAACGAGCACCGTGTGCGATGAGCCATCGAGAACATCGCGGAGTCTCCATTGGCTGCGTACGAAAGCGATCCCTGTGGCGATCTGCAAGTCGGGCCATTCGTACGACTGCAAGTCGCTACGCTCGAGGCTCGCGGGGCCTGAACCGCCATCGAGGGACGTGTCGCCACCGTTGATCGCATAATCCGTCTTGCCCGCACGCTGTACAGGATCGCTGTTTCGCAGCAGGTGATCCATCTCCGTGTAGTCGTGAGGACCGGCACCGCGTCGCGACGGGCAAAGAAACAGCGAGACTGGATGCGCAAGCATCGCGGCCGTATTGGCTGCGCGTTCGCTGTCGGTCGGACCGCTTGCCAATTGACGAATGGCATCCTGCTCCACGAAGGGCAAGATGTTGTAAATCCAGCCGCCGGGTTGCTCTGGCCCGTAACCACCATCGGCATCGCCCACCCAGCGATAGCCCCAGCCTCCAGTGGGAAACTGCGAATGGGCGTCGTGATGCATCTGCACGGCGATCCCAATCTGCTTCAGGTTGTTCGCGCACTGCATCCGCCGCGCGGCTTCCCGGACGGACTGCACGGCGGGCAAAGCGATTGCCATCAAGATTCCGATGATGACGACAACCACCAACAACTCGATCAGCGTGAGCCCCAGACGACGCTTGGCGATGATCATTACGAGCCCCTCCAGTTCCTCGAACGTCGGTCGGCGCCCCCCCCCGCGGCCAAACCTCCACCCTGACACAGCCCCACGGTCGAAGTCAAGGTTTTTTTGGAAAAGGTGTTGGGCACGGTTTCGATCTGACGCCTCCGGCGTGCATCAGCGGCAGATAAAGGCGCTACAAAGCGTAGGAAGTGAAATGTCTCGACTGCGGACGCTTGGAAAATTGCGGCAAACCCGCTGACTCACGGGTGCGAAACTAAGTGTCCACCTTCCCAGTGTCTTTTTTCGACAGCGATTGGCTCCTCCCGCCAAAGACGGCTGACTCGCCACCACACGGGTAAAAGTCCGCCGAGAACCCCGCGTGCCGAACAAAAAATGGGTGGGGGGGTGATATCCGTCATGACCGATGTATGCTTACCGGCGACCGGCGGGCAGACCGATATTCGGATGCGGACCACATTCGCCAAGCTTTGCTGCTCGCCGGTCATGACTCCTCATTTTCATCAGGCGGGGTCCCGATGAGACAGGACCAATTCCCCTATGCATGGGTCGGTACGTGCGCACTCGTCGCATCTGCTGCGATAGCTCTAACAACGGTCGTTTCCCAGAAGACGCCTCCGTTAGTCCTGTCGTCGTACACGAAACAACTCAAGCTCAACGATTCTCAGGACCTCGCATTCAGCGTGACGGTGGAGAACCGCTCCAGAGAGACGCTTAAGCTCAACAAGATTGACGCGGACTTTGGATGTCGCGCATCCCTGTCCGCGAGTTCTCTTCCAACCCTCGTACAGCCGGGGGAAAAGAGACAGGTAACGGGCGCACTTCGCGTCGATGTCGGTCACCT
>CAYWXT010000137.1:0-14761 GCA_964462125.1 uncultured Pirellulaceae bacterium
GGTGACTGCTTCGATCGTGTCCTGCAGGGTGGGCTCCATCAACTCTTCGACCTCTTCGGCCCCTGGCGGCTCGAAGTCCCGCTCGAAGCCTTCCGGGTTGTCCCCCCGGCCCGCCGGCTGCTCGGGCTGGATCGGGATCGCCCGCGGGGCCGGATCCCCCGACAATAACCAGATGATGAACATCATGACGACGAACGTGCCGATGAACAGCATCAGCGCCATGAAGAAGCTGGTCACCAGATCGAACCGGCTGGGGCGCAGCATCTCCCGCTCGCGCGACCGCTCCTGCCGGCTCGGTTCCCCGGCGGGGGCGGTTTGTTTGGATCGTTCTGGGGTGATGACCGAAGCCATGTCGGGATGTGTCCGAGGTAGCTGGAAAAGGCGACCGTTACAGGTCGTAGTCGACAAACACGTGGGTGGGGTCAATCGTCCGGTACCACTTCCGCCAAGCGGCCTGGGCCTGACGGACCTCATCCGAATTGGGTTCGTCCGGCATCCCATACCCATCAAACTTGCGGCTAATGAACCGTAAGCCGTCGCGGGCGTAGCGCCGCACCTGGGTGTCGGGGTCGCTGAGGGCGAAGATCAACGCCGGGGCGACGCGGACCTCGTCGCTGGACCCGAGCACGCGGGCCGCGACCCGCCGGGCCTGCCACGACTCGCTGCCGCGAACAAGTCTCTCCAACCGGTCGAGTTGGGCGGACCGCGCCTCCGGGGCGGATGCCAGCTGCAGGTCTTCCGGGAGCGACTTGCCATCGAGTTCGTCCGCCCCGTCATCCTCCAAAATATCGAGCAGGTCCGTGACCGCCTCGGCAACCGGCCGGCCCTTGATTTCGGTCCCGTCGACGCGAATGTCGGTTGTGTCCGATGGAAGGTCACGCCCCCCCGCCAATGTTCCTCGACTGATCGTGTCGATCGCCTTCTGGGTGCTGCGAATCAAGAACAGCAGGGAGAAGGCGGTGGAGACCGCCGCATGGGTATGGGAGGCTTTCTGTACACCCCAGCCGCCGGTTTGGGGATCTTGGTCCGCCCGCAACTCCTCGACCACCCGATTGTACCAAGCGGGACTTTTGTCGGTCTTGCGGTTGGCGATCTCGATGAAGCTTTCGTATCGCTCCAGCGTATAGAGCTGATAGTAATACCAATCGCGTCCGGCGGAGCGTTTGTAGGGATTCTGCGCCCGGTACTGTTCGCAACGGGCGATCGCCCTCAGGATCGGCTCCTTGGACATCTGCGGGCGCCTTCGATCGGTTTCTTCTTGATGCAGCGCCAACGCTTTCGGCAGGCCTTCAATCTCGGGATCATCCCCCTGTTTGGTGTCACCCCAGGCCCGCAGGGCGTCGCCGGCGATCAGGATGCTGCTGCCGCCGGCCAGCGCCATCGACATCGAGACCTTCTGCTGCGACCTCAGCGCGGCGCCGGGGCCGGGGTCGACCCCATGATACGGCCATCCACCGTCCGGATCCTGAACGCGGAGCAGCCAATCGGCCGCCCGCTTCACCCGTTCGTAGTCCAGCGGGATCCCGACGTGATCGAGCGTCCACAATGCCAGCAGCGCGTACTGCGTTTGCGAGATGTCCCCGTGCTTCTC
Source organism: uncultured Pirellulaceae bacterium (assembly GCA_964462125.1). GTDB lineage: Bacteria > Planctomycetota > Planctomycetia > Pirellulales > Pirellulaceae > JAWLFY01. The sequence continues at coordinate 1,592 of CAYWXT010000137.1, forward strand.
GCCCTTGTACCCCCACCCGCCATGGGAGAATTGCTCCTCGTACAAAAGGTTTTGCGCCTGTTGCAGCTGGGGCTTGTAGGCGATCGGGTCAATGTCCGCCAACAGCAAGGCAGCCACGGAGACTTCGTAAATGTCTTTGGTTTCCCCCGCCGGGATCGATTCGGTTTCGAGCCGTTTCAGGTACTTCAGGGCGGCATCGATCCCCCGCTGGACCACGGGGTTGTCGGGGTCGGCCTCCACCTTGTGATGGGCGTAGGCGATCAGCATCGCCGAGCCCGCTTCGCTATAGCTCCCCTGGTTGGCCTCGTCGGCGGAGAGCGACTCCAGATACTCGATGCCGCGAGCCACCATTTCTTGAACGACCGGATCGGTGGGCGAATACGCGGGCAGGGACGAGGCAGCCAGCGCTAGCCCCCCGACAACGGCGAACAGGGCCGGCAAACCAAGGCGTGCGGTGGTGGTTCGGTTCATACGACTCGAAGCAGTCATGGCCGGGAATCGGAAACGAGTCAGGGTCGAGTCATGGTGGTGACCTGTGGTCAATGTCGACATCAGGATTGCGGGCGACTCGCGACGTCGCCGAGCCGACCCGGGCCCCGCCACAGAGTTGCCCTGAACCGATTGACGTTACCCCGCATCATAGCCTAGGATCTGTCCCTTCTGAATTGCCAACCGGGATCGGTTTCCATCATTTCCGGCGGTTCAATTTTTCAGTTTACTAGGTCCATGCTGTCTTGGGGCGGTACGACAGCAGCTTCCGAGAACGGGTCAGGTAGCTCAGTTGGTAGAGCACGGCACTGAAAATGCCGGTGTCGGCGGTTCGATCCCGCCCCTGACCACTCATTCGGGGCCTGGCACCTCGCTGAGGCTGACTCCGATCCACCCGTCTCTCCCCACGCGGGGGTGCCGGGTTTTTTTGTGCGCTATCAGCATGGTGCGACGCAGAGCCTCGAACCTAGCGGGAGCCCGACGATGCCTTCGGTAACACAACGCCTTGTTCAACGGCGACTGAGATCACGCCCGCTGCTGAGATCACTGGCCCTGACCCTCGCCGCCCTAACCCTGGGGGTCCTGGCCCTGGGGTCCATCCCCGCCGCCGCCGCACCGCAGCGTGGTGCGACAGCGGAGGAGAACGGGGCGGCTGCCCTGCAGGAGACGGCGCCGGAGTCCGATGAGGCGCCGGAGTCCGATGAATCGGCCGAGGGGGGCTGGATGCAGCAGGCCGACGAGCGCTTCGGGCAGTACATCCTGGACCCGATCGCCACTCTGCTGTTTTTCGATTTCGGCACCGAACACTGGCTCGGCACGTCGATTCCGTTCGTCGTCGTCTGGCTGTTGGCCGGCGGCATTTTCCTCACCCTGCGGATGGGTTTCATCAATGTGCGTGCCTTTGGCCACGCGGTCAAGCTGATCCGGGGCGACTACGACAACCCGCAGGAAACGGGAGAGGTCTCGCACTTTCAAGCCCTCTCAGCGGCGCTTTCGGCGACCGTCGGACTGGGCAATATCGCGGGGGTGGCGATCGCGATCGGAACGGGTGGGCCAGGGGCCTGCTTTTGGATCATCGTTGTCGGGTTGCTGGGCATGACGTCCAAGTTCAGCGAATGCACGCTCGGGCAACTGTATCGGGTCCAGGACGAGGATGGCCATGTACTGGGAGGGCCAATGCGGTACCTGAAGACCGGGCTGCGCGACCTCGGGTTGGCCCCGCTAGGGACCGTCCTGGCCACCGCCTTCATGCTGCTGTGCATCGGTGCCAGCTTCGGCGGGGGCAACGCGTTCCAGGTCGGCCAGTCGCTCGAAGCGATCCGCGGCGGCGACCTGCCGCTGCTGGTCGACTACCCTTGGGTGTACGGCATCGTGATGGCGATCGCGGTCGGGCTGGTGATCATCGGCGGGATTCGTTCCATCGGGGCGGTCGCCAGCCGGATCGTCCCCTCGATGTGCGTCCTGTATGTCCTCGCGGCGCTCTACATTCTGGCCCTTCACATCACTGAAATCCCGGCGGCGGCGGCGACGATCGTTCGCGAGGCGTTCACGCCCCAAGCGGCCTATGGAAGCTTTCTCGGCGTGCTTGTGATCGGGATCAAACGGGGCGTTTTCAGCAACGAAGCGGGGGTCGGTTCGGCCGCCATCGCCCACTCGGCGGCCAAGACAAACGAACCGGTCAGCGAGGGGATCGTGGCGCTGCTCGAACCGTTCATCGACACGATCGTCGTCTGTACGTTCACGGCACTGGTGGTGATCGTCACCGGCGCCTACCAGGCTCCTGAGATGCAGGAGGCGATCGGCGCCAACGAAGGAGCCCGGTTGACCCTGCACGCCTTTGTCACCGGCGGACACGACTGGTTCCGCTACCTGCTGTACTTCGCCGTCGTGCTGTTCGCCTACTCGACCTGCATCAGTTGGTCCTATTACGGCGAACGATGTTGGGTGGAGCTGTTCGGCGCCCGCACGTCGATCGTCTACAAAGTTCTCTTCTTGGTCTTTACGTTTCTCGGCTCGGTGGTCACTCGTGGAAAGATCCTCGACTTCAGCGACCTGATGATCCTGGGCATGAGTTTCCCGAATCTGCTCGGCGTGTTCCTGCTCAGTGGCATCGTGCGGAGACAGCTCGACCAGTATTGGGGCAAGGTCAGGCGCGGGGAATTAAAACGGACACCGTAAGATGAATCGAGTTTGCGTCATCAATGTCGTCGGACTGACCCCGCGGCTCCTGGCCCACGCGCCGCGGATCGCTGCCGCGGGGGAGCCGCGCCGTTGGACCAGCCCTGTCCCCGCCGTCACTTCCACCGCCCAGGCGACGATGCTGACGGGATTGCCACCCCGCGAGCACGGCATCGTCGCCAACGGATGGTTCTACCGGGACACCCAGGAGATCCGCTTCTGGCAACAGGCCAACTCGCTGGTGCAGGGAGAAAAGCTGTACGAAGGGCTCGAAACCGCCAAGATGTTCTGGTGGTTCAACCAGTCATCCGGGGTCCGCTACAGCTGCACCCCCAAACCCCATTACGGCTGCGACGGCTCGAAAGTCTTCGACATCATCGATCACACCGGGTGTAACCTGGCGGCGCGGCTCGGTCCGTTTCCCTTCTTCACCTTCTGGGGGCCGACCGCGGGGTTGCCCAGCAGCGATTGGATTGCCGACGCGACCGCGATGGTGCTGAAAGAACAGCGCCCGCAGCTGACCTTGGCCTACCTGCCGCACCTGGACTACGACTTCCAGCGACTGCCGGTCCAGGACCCAGCTCGAGTGGCCGAGGTGGATGCTGCCGCCGGTCGGGTGATCGACGCGGCGGAATCGATCGGTGCCCAGGTCGTCGTGGTGTCGGAATACGGGTTGGTGCCGGTCAGCCGCCCGGTGCACATCAACCGCCGGCTGCGGGAGGCGGGGTGGCTGACGGTCCGGGAGGGGCCGTTCGGTGAGATGCTGATGCCGGGGGAGTCGGATGCCTTCGCGGTGGCCGATCATCAAGTCGCCCATGTCTACGTCCGCCGTCCCGACCGGATCGCCGAGGTGCGAAGTCTGTTGGAATCAACCCCCGGCATCGATGCGGTGGTCGACCCCGGCGAGCTGCAGCTCGACCATCCCCGCAGCGGCGAACTGATTGCCTTGGCCCAGCGCGATGCCTGGTTCAGCTACTACTACTGGCTCGACGACGATCGGGCCCCCGACTTTGCCCGCACGGTCGATATCCACCGCAAGCCGGGCTACGACCCCTGTGAGCTGTTCATGACGAGCAAGCTCCGCGCGACCGCGCGCTTGGCGCAGAAGAAACTCGGCTTTCGCTACAAGATGGACGTGATCCCCCTTGAACCAACCCTCGTCCACGGCAGCCACGGTCTGGCGGCAACCGATCCCGACGAAGGACCGTTGATCATTGGCCCCAGCGACTCGGCGGCAGGCCCCATCCCGGACGACATGCGCGGCTTGAAAGCCTACGTTCGCGGACTTTGCTCGCGCACGATTTGATTTCATGCCTGCCCGACGGCGTTAACCCAAGGCCGTCCCCTTTGTAACGGCACGGCGCAAGCCGTCCGGCCTCGAACGAGCTTTCCCTGGCGTTGCGGGCGTCGATCGCGACACATCCGCCGGTCGCTCGGTGGGGAAATGTTCGTCGACGACGCGGAAAAATTCCTCCGCGGTCGAAACCTTCGCGACATGGGTGCGGAAGTAGCGGGCACCATGCTTGCCTTGGGCGTAACAGCAGGCGTACTTGCGCATCAACACCGTTCCCTTCGCTTCGCCAAACCGGTCGACAACGAGACGGTAGTGCTGAAGCATCACCTCGCGTTGTTGCTTCAGCGACGGTTCCGGCGGGATCGGCTCACCCCGCAAGGCGGCGGCGGCTTGGGCGAACAACCAGGGGCGTCCCAACGACGCCCGGGCGATCATGATCCCGTCAACGTCATAGCGACGAAACGCGTCGACGACCTTTTCGGCGGAATCGAGGTCGCCGTTGCCGATTAGCGGGATCCGCTGCAACTGCCCTTTGATTTGGCTGATCCGGTCCCAGTCAGCCTGGCCACGGAACATGTCCTGGGCCGTGCGGCCGTGAACGGTCAGCGCCGCTGCCCCCGCCTCTTCGACCACGCGGGCAACGTCGTTGCAGTTGACCGAATCGCGGCTGCAGCCGAGCCGGATCTTGGCCGTCACCGGTGTCGGCGCGCAGGCTTCGACCAGCCGGCGGATGATGTGAAACATCCGCACCGGCTCGCGAAGGAGGTAACTTCCGCTGTGAGCTTTCTCGGTGACCTGCTTGACCGGGCAGCCGAAGTTGATGTCCACGACGCTGACGTCATATTCTTCCACCAGCCGCCGTCCGACCTTGGCCATCGTCCCCGGATCGTTGTCCCAGATTTGCACCGCCAGCGGCCGTGGTTCGTCCGCGACGCCCCACAGCCGATCGGGGTGCTCCGCCTCATGCTCATCCATCCAGACGAAGCCGCGAGCATTGACCATCTCAGTGGCAAGCAACCCCGCCCCGCCGAATTGACGAACGATCTGGCGAAACGCGGCGTTGGTGAACCCCGCCATCGGCGCCTGCAGGATCGGAGGGTCGACCACCAGGTCAGCGATGCGCAGCGGAGCTGGCGGAATGGGTCGGATCACGGGGAAACGGTTCTCGTCAACGGGAACAGGGAAACTCGATGAACGCCTTCTGCTCCCTCCTTCCCCGGTTTTGTGGGGGTGAGGGTTCGGGGGAGCGGGTTCCGGCGAGGCTCTGAGACCGGATTGTCACCAGCGGCCCGAAATCGTGCAAACCCGCTTGTTCGAGAAAGCCTGCGGGGAAGGCAAAGTTTGCTGGTTGGGGTGAATTTTTGGAATGCTCCGTCCGATGAAAGTCAGTGAGGCGGGGGCGTTTCTCACGCAAACAGATGAAGGGCGAACGATGGCGAAGGAAACAGAACTGGGTTGTCACCGCTTCGTCGACATGTGGGCTCTACCCGGGATGCACCTGAGCAATGTGGAACTGCTGCAGAAGCTGACCACGGCGGACACACAGCACTTCACGACCCACATGGATACGGTAGGGAAGGTTTCAGAACAGGATCTCGGGACAGGGGATTGGGAAGAGACCCACCTCGTTGGCCTGCGCACCGACGTCTGGAAGGCCGATGAAGCCGAGATGGCCAGTGCGCTGAAGGCGTTGAAGCGGCAACGGCGGAAGGAGCTGAAGCAGGGAATCAAACGCTCCGGCCGCTTGAACGCCAAGCAGACCGCCAAGTTGGAGGCGGAGATCGAAGAGGACGACGTCATGAATTTGCAGTCCAACGAGATTGAAAAACGGCGACTGGTGTTGAAACTGTTCAAGACCAACACCCAACGAACCCGCTGGTGCGGCACGTTGGAAGAAACCACGGTCAACGAGATCCACAATTCGATCGGATCCAAACGCAGTCTATTGAGTTTTGCCGCGGTGCTGCCGCGCCGCGAATTCGTCACGCAGATCCAGCAGAACCATCGCACCTTCCGCGTCCCCTCGTTGTTCACGATGGGGTATGTCGAGGACCAACAGATCTGGCACCTGACCCTCCGCCGCCACTGGGTCAGCCTCGGCTCCGATTTCACGGTGGAAGCCGACGGCCAACCGATCGGAAAGGTCGACGGGAAGTTGCTCAGCTTCGGTTCCGACAGCTATGTCCGATTGCAACCCCATGAGCTGGCGGGCAACACACAGTTCGTCGACATGCTGACGCTGTTTGCGGCGTCGGTCGGCTACCACAGCGCCATGCGCCGCAGCGTCGCGCGGCGTGTCCAGGCGGTTCACGCCGGTGCGTCGTTCCGGCACCTGGTCGAAAACGACGAACTGCGACTGCGACACAACGGCCGCGCCGCGGCGTAACGGACCTTCTTTGTCGCTCCCCGCCTCACGCGTCGCTGGCCAATTCCATCCAGCGGTCCTCGATTTCGGCCAGTTCCTCGGCCAGCTTGGTCAGCTGTTCGTGGAGGCGGACCGCTTCATCAGGATCGGTTTCTTGCAGTAGTTTGTCGTTGATGTCACGTTTGTCGTCGTCGAGCTTGGCGATCTTCTTTTCCAGGTTCTTGATCTCCTTTTGCCGCCGCCGCTGATTGCGTTGGTCGTTGCGTTGGTCCGCAGAGGACGATTTCGGAGGTCCCCCGCCGGCTGATCCCCCGCCGGCTGATTCTTGCGTGCCGGCGTCTCCCGCCCGCTGACGTTCGCCTTCATCGACTTCGGCTTCGACCGACTGCAGGTAGCTGTCGTAGTTCCCGATGTAGGTCTTGACGGTCCCATCGCGGACTTCGATCACATGGGTGGCGATACGGCGCACGAAGTGCCGGTCGTGGCTGGTGAAGACCACCGTCCCCTGATAGCGATCGATGGCGGCAGCGAGGGTTTCGACGGTCTCGACATCGAGGTGGTTGCCCGGTTCGTCGAGCACCAGGACGTTGGCGGTACCGAGCAGCAAACCGGCCATGCAGAGCCGGGCCCGCTCGCCGCCGCTGAGCACCTTGATCTTCCGCTGGATCTGCTCGTCGCGGAACAGCAATGCCCCGGCCATCGCCAACAGGTCCTGGCGCGTGGTGTCGCTGTCGGAGACCTGTTCCAGGTGTTCCAGCACGGTCAGCCGCTCGTCGAGGCTGGTGTAGACGTGCTGGGCATAGGTTCCCAGTTCGATGCCGTGGCCCCATTTCATCTCCCCCTCAAGCGGCTCCAGGGAGTGGACGAGGGTCCGCAGCAGCGTCGTCTTGCCCTGGCCGTTGTCCCCCACCAAGGCGACCCTCTGGCCATGCTCGATCTCGAGCCGGATGTCGTCGGCGACGCGGTGTCCGGGATAGCCGATCGCCAGTGCTTCACAGCGGAGGGCGGTTCCTCGGCGGGGGGTGACCTGCGGTGGGCGAATGTGGACGGTCGGTTCGTCGACGTCGATCTCCACCGTTTTGAGTTTCGCGAGTTGCTTGGCCTTGCTTTTGGCCTGGCTGGCGGTGGAGGCGTTGGCGCGGTTGCGGTCGATGAACTGCTGCAACTGCTTTTGCTTGGCGATCACGGTGGCGTTGACCCGCCGGTCATGCTCGCGACGTTCCTCGCGGTACTCCAGGAACTGGTCGATCGGTCCCGGATACATCGTCAGCTTCCCCCGGGAAAGCTCCAGCGTCTGCGAACAGGTGGCCTTTAAGAACGCCCGGTCATGGCTGACGATCAGGGCCGCCTTGTTGAACTCCCGGAGGAAGTGTTCGAGCAGGATCTGGGTTCGCAAATCGAGAAAGTTGGTCGGCTCGTCGAGCATCAACAGGTTAGGGTCGTGAAGCAACAGGGCGGCGAGTTTGACGCGTGTCTGCCAGCCTCCCGACAGGGCCCGCACGGGGCCCTCCAGATAGGCCCCTTTGATCTCGAACTGACCCGCCACCTGGCCGCACCGCCAATCGGGTTGTTCGCTGTCCCGCATCAGGAAGTCGAGGGCGGACTCGCCGTGGCGAAACGGGTCGTGTTGCCGCAGGTAGCCGATCCTCAGGGTCGGATGATGAATCACCTCCCCCTTCTCGAGTTCCTCTTCGCCGAGCAAGACGCGCAGCAACGTCGACTTGCCTGAGCCGTTGCGGCCAACGAACCCGACCTTCACGTCATCGACGAGCGAGACCTCAGCGCCGTCGAGCAGCACTTGGTCGCCGAACTGCTTGTGGGCATCGCGAACCTGAATCAAAACCGACATGAAACGAACAAGATCGAGGCATCGAAAGGGGCACCCACAGCGTGGTGCCCTGCTTCAACAGAGCGTAACAGGCGAGTAATCACTGGCAACGGGAGTTGCTCCCCGCGTGGGCGGCAGGCCCCCGTTTCCCCGCCGACCGGCTCGCGTTTCGGCGGCCAGCGGGTCAGCCGCCGTGCATAAATTGGCGACTTTAAGGGAACTTTGAGCGATACCTGACTACCAACGTGGTGGCTGATTCTCTAAATTGATTTTGTGGTGAGATCCCCACGCGTCCTGACGTTGCCCACGGTGCCGTACCCTCCGTTGTTTCACCGATTTCTCCGTGTTGGTCTTGCGAAAGCATGGGACCGGCGACGATGGGACTTTTTATTCGCCGAGCCCACCCACCCTGCCCTTCCCCGTTGTCATCCCGTTCGTCTGTGATCGGCTGTCCGCGACCGTAACCGGCCCACTCCATTGACATGAACAGTTACAGCCTGGACTACATCGACGACCTGTACGTCCAATTCGTTCGCGACCCCTCGAGTGTTTCCGAGACGTGGCGTCAGTACTTCGAGCAGTTTCTGGTGGGGGCTGGGGCGACCGTGCAGTCCGACCGCCCCCCGCGGAGGGACGGCGCGGTTTCCTCGGCTTCGGTCAACGGGGCGACAGCGTCGGGCCGAGCGGCGCAAACGCTTCTGGATCGTCGCGGTTCGACCGGCAATGAGCGGGCCGACCAAACGCTCTGGCTGGCCCGGGTCCAGGACCGCATCGACCAGCTGGTTCGGGAGTACCGGGTGCGGGGTCACTTGGTCGCCCAACTCGACCCGCTCGGCCTCTCCAGCCGCGTCTGTCCGGAGCTGAGCCCCCAAGCGTACGGGCTCAGTGACGGTGATCTGCAGCGGCCGTTCGAGAGCAGCATCCTGGACAACGTCAGCGGCACGACACTGGAGACGATCCTGACCAAGCTGCGGAACACGTATTGCCGGAGCATCGGTGCGCAGTTCATGCACATCGACAACCGCAACATCCGCGATTGGCTTCAAAAGCGGATGGAGACGACCGAGAATCGGCTTGATCTGTCGCATCAAGTCCAGCGGCGGATCTACACCCGGCTGGCCGATGCATCGATCTTTGAGGAATTCGTTCGCCGCAAATTCGTCGGGGCCAAGACCTTCTCCCTCGAGGGGGCCGAAAGCCTGATCCCCATGCTCGATTTGGCCCTGGAGAAGGCGGGTCAGCACAAGGTCAAGGAGGTCGTGATGGGAATGGCCCACCGCGGCCGCCTGAACGTGATGGCGAACATTCTCAAAAAGCGGGCCATGAACATCTTTTGGTCCTTCGACGACCCCAGCCCCGAACTCAACCGCGGCGGCGGCGACGTCCGCTACCACCTTGGCTACAGCAGCGATTGGACCACCGCTTCCGGGGACCAGATCCATATCTCCCTCTGCTTCAACCCCAGCCACCTGGAGTTTGTCGACCCGGTCGCGCTGGGACGGACGCGGAGCAAACAAGATCGCCGCGGGGATTCCCAACGCCAGGAGGTGATGACGATCCTGATCCACGGCGATGCCGCCTTCGCCGCCGAAGGGATCGTGCAGGAAACACTCAACCTGAGCCAGTTGCCCGCCTACTGGACCGGCGGGACGCTGCACGTGGTGATCAATAACCAAATCGGTTTCACCACCGAACCTCAGCAGGGCCGCAGCACGACCTACGCCACCGACATCGCCAAAATGCTGCAGATCCCGATCTTCCACGTCAACGGCGAAGACCCCGAAGCGGTCGCCCAGGTCGTCTCCCTGGCGATGGACTTCCGCAAAGAATTCCACCGCGATGTGGTCATCGACCTGTATGCCTACCGCCGCTGGGGGCACAACGAAGGGGACGAGCCCCGCTTCACCCAGCCGCGGATGTACAACGAAATCGATCAACGGCCAAGTGTTCGCGAACAGTACCTCAACCGGCTGGTCGAATTGGGCAAGATCACCGCCGAAGAGGCGGAGGAGATCGGGCAGGCCCGCACCGAAAAACTCGAGCGTGAATTCGAGGCCAGCAAGAACGAAGCCTTTGTCCCCGACACCCAGACCCTCGCGGCAAACTGGAGTGACTACTTTGGCGCCCGCGAACCGAGCGAGCCGACCGACACGACCTTCGACCAGCAACGGCTCAGCGAGTTGATTGACCGGCTCACGCGATTGCCCGAGTCGATGTACTCCCACAAGAAGCTGAAGCGACCGATGCAGCAGCGCCGGGAGATGGCCGAGAGCAATCGGAGGCTCGATTGGGCCACCGCCGAAATGGCCGCCTTCGCCACCCTGCTCGTCGAAGGCCACCCGATCCGAATGACGGGCCAAGACTGCGAGCGGGGGACGTTCAGCCACCGCCACGCCGTGCTGCACGACACCAAGACGGGCCAGACCTATCGTCCGCTCGACCATCTCGCCCCCGACCAGGCCCCGCTCGAACTTTACAACAGCCCCTTGAGCGAAGCCGGCGTGCTCGGATTCGAATACGGCTACTCCCTCGATTGCCCCGACGGGCTCTGCCTCTGGGAGGCCCAGTTCGGGGACTTTTGGAACGCGGCCCAGGTGATCGTCGACCAGTTCATCGCCAGTGCGGAAGACAAGTGGAGCCGGCTCAGCGGCCTTGTGATGCTGCTGCCCCACGGCTTCGAAGGCCAAGGCCCCGAGCACTGCAGCGCCCGCATCGAACGCTTCCTCGCGATGTCAGCCGAAGACAACATTCAAGTCTGCCAACCGACCACCCCCGCCCAGTACTTTCACCTGCTGCGCCGCCAGGTTCTCCGCAAATGGCGCAAGCCCTTGGTCGTCCTGACCCCCAAGAGCCTACTGCGGCACACCAAGGTCACCAGCCCGCTGAAGGTGCTCGCCGCGGGCAGCTTCAAAAAGTTCCTCCCCGATCGCAAAGTCCCCCTGGAAGATTGCCGACGGCTGCTGCTCTGTACCGGCAAGGTCTACTACGACCTGGTCCAAACCCGCGCCGAGCGTGAAATCGAAGGCGTCCCGATCATGCGGATCGAGCAACTCTATCCGCTCAGCCTCGAGGAGATGAACGCCGCCCTGCAGGGCCTCGCCGAAGGAACCGAAATCTTCTGGGTCCAAGAAGAACCCGCCAACATGGGCGCTTGGCCCTATTTGAAGCTCAAGTTCGGGGATGACTTGAACACCCAGTTCCGGTTCCAGCGAATCTCCCGGGTCGAATCGGCCAGCCCCAGTACCGGCAGCATGGCCGCCCACCAATTGGAACAGGCCGAGCTGATGGACGCCGCCTTCGCAGGGCTTTAACCTTCGCGCAATCGATCGAAGTATTGCTGGGCCTGTTCGCGCTCGGCTTTGGGAAGCGTCTGGTTCTCGAGCGGATCGCTCTCGTCCGAAAGGGCCGCCTCGATCGCGTCGTTGAGGTCTTCCCGCGTCACTCCCTTGCGGTTGGGTCCATCGGCGGTTCCTGACACCACCGCCCTCCCCTGCTGGACGTCGCCGCGCACCTGGGATTCATAACCTTCGCTTTCCGATTCGGTTTCCGACCGGTTGCCAAGTGCGCTGTCCCGGCCGATGCCGCTGCCGCCGCCGGCAGCGGAACGCTGTGACCGGGCCGCGGCCGCGGAATTTGCACCGCCGCCTTGGCACTGCTGGCAACCTCCGCCGCTGCAGCTTTCGCACCGCATCTGGTTCTTGGACTGCGCCAAATCACCCAAGGTCTCATCCAGATCTTGCAGCTGGGACATTTCCTGGTGCCGCTGGCCGAGTTGCCCGGCGAGCTGTTCCAACGCATCGCCCGCCTCGTCCGAATTGCCTTGCTCCATCGATCCCGCGGCACTCTCCAAGGCATCAGCCATCGCCCCCATCGATCCCATCTGACCATCCTGCTGGCACATCTGATCGAGCTGGCGCTGCATTTCCGCGGCCTCGTCGGAGCGGCCTTCGCCGCGGGCCTGTTCGATTCGTTCCTCAAGTTCCTGCTTTTTCTGCTCGTGCGATGCGACGCTGCGTTCCAATTGACGCTGTATCTGGTCGAGCTGCTGCTGCAGTTGTTCGCGTTCCGATTCGCTCAGGCCCCCTTCACGTAGTTTCTGGGCGAGATCCTTCAGTGTCTGTTCTGCCTTGCCGAACTCACCTTTCTCGATCGACTTGGCGAGCTGTTCCCCCGGTCCCGACTCAAACCCTTTCATCTGGGACATCGCCTTGCCGAACTGGTCCTCGGAGCCGAGTTCCTCGCGGCGTTGCTCAAGCTGCTTTTTCAGATCGTTCACCGCAATCAAGGCCTGTTTGCGGTCGAGATCATTCCGCCGGGTGATCTCATCGAGATCCGCCTCGACCCGCTTGAACAATTCCCGCGACTCTTCGACCCCCTCCGCCTCCGCCTTGCGCCGCTGTTGGGTGACGCGTTTCTTGAGTTCCGTCGCCGCCGCTTTGACCTGGCGGAGTTCCTCAGCATCGATTTTCGCCGGTTCTCCGGCCAGCGGGACCGGTTCCACGGAGACCCACACGAGTGCGACCAGGGGAATGAACAGCAGGGGCAACCAGCCGACCTTGGCGGGGCGCAGGGGAAACGCCTCGGCGATCACCAACTGTCCAGCCCGCCGCTGGGCATCGACCAGGAGTGCTTGACGAAACTTTGAATCATGGTCGTCAGCGCGGATCGCAATGGCGCTGCTGAGCCGCTCCCGCAGCCCGAAACGACGATCGACCTCCGCCGCAACCGACGCCAGCGACGGTGCTTTGAGTATCGTGTAACCTGCCGCGGTCAGCAGGGCGACCAGGAGCGATCCGCCGAGCCAGCAGCTGAGCCAGAGGTCCAGACCGACGTCCAACGCCCAAATCGCGGGAACCACGCCGGCGACAATGACCACGAACAAGGCCCCGCAGGTGGTCCAGACCAGGGCCCGGCCGAACTGGCCCAGCACCAGCCGGCGGCGGGCGCTGCGAACCTTCGACTCGATGCCGCTCGTGGGGCCGCTCGTGGGGCCGCTCGTGGGGCCGCTCGTGGGGC
>CAYWXT010000138.1:0-14625 GCA_964462125.1 uncultured Pirellulaceae bacterium
CCCGACCTCCGATGACCTCACTTGGACATGTGAAAACGCAAGCAACATGTTGACAGCAAAGGGGTTGCGAGCACAAGAGCGATTTGGGACAGTCGAACTAGGCTCTGTCAGAAAACGCGAACGACGCTCGCGAAGCGACAATCATCAACCTCCCGCTCCCCGCGGGAGGGTCTGACGCTGGTGCCCGGGGAGGGCCGCCTCATTGAACGCGACGGGAGCTTACCGCGAACCGAGCAGCATCGCCCGAAACATGAGGTGGAAAGTCGCCTGGGACCAGGCGCGATAGTGGGGGGAGAAACCGAACAGATGAATCTGCCCCTCGCCGTACTCCGCCAACACCCAGCCGTCGCTCCCCTGCAGCGTCTCGGGACTGGAGATGAAACCCGACAACAGCGTGCGTGTCGGAGCGTAGCTGAGCAACGACGTGGTCGAATGGTCCTCACGGCCAGCCGACTTGCGGTCCGATTCATCCATCCGTTTCCAGCCCGAGGAGCCGGAGAAAAACAAGGCCAGATCATCGTCCAACCCGGCCGTCATTCGATGTGGGTGGACGACACCGCGAAGCACACTCCCGGGACAGGAAAAGTCGCGCGCGTCGGAACCCTTGGTGACGTCGGTCAACGGGAGCTCGAACAGGTCGATCGTCCACGCCGCCGAACGTCCGATTGAGATCAATCTGCCCCCGCCGCGGACGAAACTCTCCACCGCCACTGAACCTTCCGGGTCGAGCCCACCGGAGATCTCTCGCGGAGCACTGGCGGGGCTGCGGCCGTCGTTGATCCCCCGCGGGGAAACGCTGGGCAGGATCAGAACGTCAACCAATTCGTTCAAACCACCGTCACGGATCGTCTCGCTGCGAATCCTTTGAAAGGGAATCTCGAAGTGGTCCAAAACCCAGCGAAGCCAACCTTCGTCCATGCTTGCCGACCAAGGCGCATAGAGACCGATCCGCGGCAGCGATCCGACGCTGATACGCTCGGATCGATCCGACGCCTCGGAGTCTCCCGCGACAAGCAATCCGGCATTCGCCCCCCTGGTCACCAACTCGATCGAATCACCCTCACCCAACGCCTGAACCGCCGCGGTCCAACTGTCGCTATCGTCGGTCGACAGTGGAAAAGTATCGTTGTCATCCTTGTCCTTCAGTCGCGGATCACCCGCCCAGGATGCAACCGCCTGTTCAGGCGACGTCACCTCACGCGTCACCGCCGAGAAATCGCGGCTGACCTCGGCGCGGCGTACGCCCAACAGCAACGGCAGCGTCCAACCAGTAACGTCATAGGGAGTTGTCCCCGAAGGAAAATCCTGTAACTCGAACAGATCCTTCACGTAGCTGCCATAAGGTTGATCGCGCCATATCACGATCGTTCCGGCATCATAACGGCGGCCGTCCGCTTCAAACGGTTCCTCGGCGACATGTACCTCGACTCCCGACGCCAGCAACACATCGATCAGTCGCCGGGTCGCCCCCAGATCCCGGTTGTCGATCGTGACCAGCCAGCCGCGAGGTCCGCCCTCCCGGCCCGCTTCCACGGTCCGTTCAGCCGCCTCCATGGCATTGTTCAACCAGTACCTCGGTTCGCGCGACAGGCTGCCGAGCAACGAGCGGCCGAACGCGAGTTCATAATCCACGATGTCCGACAGTCGCCACCAACCTCCCGGCCACGGATTGACGAATTGGTTCGACGGCTGATAACGGTCGGAACCGAGCGGATCTCGAAGCGACGACTGCTGCTGAAAGATCGGCGAGGCGTGCTTCGTTGAGGCAGCTTCCGTCAGGATTCCCAAGATGTTGTGCCGCGTGGGAACACTCCGGTTCCCGCCGTTCCACCAATGGTCGTAAGAGACCCCGGTGGCGATCCCCGTGAACCCTTCGCGAGTCATGTCCAACACCGCTCGGGTCCCGATCAAGTTGATCCCCGCCACGATCCCTGGATCCAGGTTCGGATTCAACGGATCACGGTAGGGCGGGACGAAGAACCGTTCCTTCCGGTTTCCCTGTTGATGAACATCCCACAACACCTGCGGGTACCACTCCTGATACAGTAACCGGGTCAGATGCCGTGTTTCCGCCTGGGTCAGCATGAACCAGTCCCGGTTGTTGTCGTGGCCGGTATAGAACTGATACAGGCGGTCCAATGAACTCCCTTCGAGACTCGTCCCGGCATGCTCGCGGTACCAATGCACGACATGGTCGACGCCATCGGGATTGAGCGACGGGGTGATCACGATGACCATTTTCTCGCGGGCCGCCTTCCAGGGCTGTTCCTCCGAGGTCGCGAGCAGCCAAGCGAACTGCATGCCCATCTCAGTCGCCGCGACTTCGGTGGCATGCATGGTCGGGGTGACGAACAGGATCACTTTGCCATTCCGGATGGCCCGCCGGCGATCCTGAGCACTGGTGCCCCGGGGGTCGGCGATCGTTTTGGCGTGCCCCTTGATCTCGTCCAGTCGCCCCAAATTGGCTTGGTCCGAAATGACCGCAATCAAAAAATCACGCCCCTCCGTGGTTTCACCGACCGACTCCAACTGCACCCGAGAGCTGGAATCTGCCAACGTCCGATAGAACCCGCTGACCTGGTCCCAATCGGCCAACTCGAAGTCGGTCCCCACCGGCCGCCCCAAGAACGCTTCGGGCGAATCCACCGAATCGGACATCGGTGAATCAATGGGCCGGTCGCGTTGTTGCCCCAGGAGATGCTGTCCGGGAGACAGACCCAGAAGCAAAGCGAACAAAACGATGGCGCCGCGTCGACGCCCTTCAAGTTGCGAGATCATCAGGGGGGCACTCAGGAAAGGGCGGTTCCGAAATGTTCGTAGCACACGAAATGTTCGTAGCACACGAAATGTTCGTAGCACACAGGGCATGACGCATCCGGCGCTCGGTGGCTCTTTGTTTTCAATTCACACCGCTGCGCAAATCGATTCGATCCAGCTTCTTCGCGTAGAAAAACCGAACCGACCGGCCAGTCTACTCGGACCCCTGCAAGGATACAGATTCCTGCAAGGATTCAGGGACTGACCGCCAGTGCCGCAGCGATGCTGCTGAGCTCCGAGTGCACCTCGAGACTGAGTTGACGGTGCAGCTTCAACGCTTCTGCCGCATCGAAGCGGTCGTCCCGCCACCGCTGCAGGGCGTCGGTTGCCCGCTCCAGATTCGTTCGCTCGGCCGGCAGGGTCCGCGCCCAAATTTCCGGTAACGCGGAGGTGTCGAGGAGCAACGTTGAGTCCCCCTCCTCCGTCTCTGCTTCCACATAGAACGCATCGCGCAGAGAGCGGGCAACGTCACAGATCGGACTCGTCTCCTCTCCCAGCAGCTCCGCGGCGACCGCTTCGGTGCCGACCCAACAGGGAACCGCGACAGTGAACGACGGCTCGCCCAGCATCACCCACATCGTTGTCAGCAACGGGTCTTCACCCGGTTTCACGCCGTGGAAGACAGTCGCGGAGACAGTGGTCTTGCGACTGATCGTGTGGCTTGTATCGAGCGTCTCCGGCAGCGTTCCCGATTCACCGTTGACCGATCCCGGGATCGCCTCGCCCGCCGGGTCGGCGTAGTCGCGGGTGTTGTGCTGAAGCATGTAGCTGACCGACATTCCGCCATCGGCCAGCGCCATGTCGACCAATTCACATCCGCGGAGAAAACGGCCACCGGAATAGATCTCGGCGAGCTGGTCTTCATCGGTCGGGTCGACGTCGGAGCTTCCTGTGTAGGAAAAGTTGGAGCGAACGACATAGCCCGCGGGAGCAACGTCCGGGTCGTTGGCGTCGAATTTGGTATACGACGATGCGGTCGACTCATAGATCACGGCACCGCCCGCGGCATCGATCACCCCAAAATTCGCCGCTGTTGTCCGCTCCCCATCGGTCTCCTCGAGCAACCGCTCGAAATCCTCCACGCTTGCACAGCTCTGCAGGGCACGCCGCATGAATCGTCCATTGCCGGGCCCGCTCGCCCCCTTCTCTCGCAGATCGCGAGTGGACGAGTTCTCGATGCAGAATCCCGCCTCGTTGACCCCCATCCAGATCGACTTCGAGCCGCCGGCGGTGATCACCGCCATGCAGCGATACTCGCCATCGTCCAAATGAATGACCTGGTTGTTCTTCGCGGACGTGTCACGGTTTTTCCACAGCAACGGCCGGCCATCGACGGTTGCCTTGCCACTGATCACCCCGGTGGTGCAGGCCTCAGCGATCCCGCCACTGATCAACGGCGCCACAGCGATCGCCGCCAGGGATGCGATCGCTGCCTGGAACATCGTGCGCGAGCTCGGTCGGGAAGGACCGTTGGTCTTCATCTGCATCACGGGACTCCGGCGCATGGGGGAAATCAGTGGTGGTCGTGACGGCCCACTCTCGGCGGGCAGGTCTCCAGTTCGCAAACAAGAGTCTAACTGGTTTTGGAGGGTGACTTGCCCGGTTGGCTCGATTTCGCTGGGCGGGTCGAATCGCCCTTCGATTTCATCCTGCCGCGACTGCGGAGCATCCAACCGGTCGTCAACGCCCCCAGCACGAAACTGGCCGCCGAACAGGCCAACAGCAGCAGCGTTAGCGGGTACTGGCCACTGAAAAACAATACATGCAGCTCGACGCTGCGGCTGTTCTGAAAGGCCACGATGACGATCAGCGAGACCCCCACCAGCAGCAAAAGCCAACGAATTTTCTGGAGCATGGAGTCTTCTCCGGTCGACTGAAACGAGTACTATACAGGAATTCACCGGGTCGCTTTGGAACCGCGGCACTCGGCATTGTCCTTCGTTCCCTCTCCCCCGGCTCCCCCAGTGTGACGGCACGACCTTGATCGATCGAGGGCGCTGAAGATGGCGACGCAAGCAACCTTTTCGTTTCTCGATCCGCCAGAGGGCTCCGGCGCGCCAGAAACACCGGCAACGCCTGCTCGGGAAGAACCCGATCGCCGGGAAGAACCCGATCGCCGGGAAGAACCCGATCGCCGGGAAATCGTGCGTCGATTGCGTGCCCAAGTCGGCGGGGCGGGGGGCGATTCGGCCGCAGGGGACTCCGAGTGGTTCTCGACCGGTTGCCCGCCGCTCGATGCCCTATTGCCCCACGGCGGGCTGCGGAGCGGGGCGCTGACCGAATGGGTGGCCGAGAACGAGGCCTGTGGCGCCGCGGCGCTGGCATTGGCGGTTCTCGCCCGTCGCCACCGTGGCTTGCGAAACCAACGCGGCGGCGGAGAACGAGGGCCGCTGGTGGTGGTCGACGCCGAGGGAAGCTTTTATCCGCCCGCCGCGGTGGCTTTGGGGATTCCGGCGGAGCAGATCGTTTGGTGCCGCCCGCGATCCCGCCCCGAGACGGTTTGGTCGATCGATCAAGCCTTGCGGTGTGAGGCGGTCGCCGCCGTGTGGGCTCATCTTGGCGCCTGGCTCGACGACCGGGACGCCCGGCGGCTTCAACTTGCCGCCGAACAGGGGAACACGCTGGGCTGTCTGATCCGTCCCGCCACGGTCCGTGGCAAACCGAGCTTTGCCGAGACCCGCTTTCACGTCGCGGTGGGTCAGCCCGGACGGCCTGCGTGTCCGTGGTGGATGGAGGTCACGCTCGAGCGGGCACGGGGCGGCGCAGTTGGGCGTTCCGTTCGTATCGGAATCGATGACCAAGGGAGCTTGCAACATGAAACGGCTGTTATGCATCTGGCTACCCAATTGGCCGATCCAACGCCTGCACCATTCCGTCCCCCCCCCGCCGCCGCCAATTCCCCCAGCCAACAGCAGCCCAGCCAACGCCGGCGCGCGTAGCCTGCCCCCGACGACGCTCCTGTGGCGGGACGATCCGCGGCGGGGCCGAGTCGTGGCGGCCTGCTGCCAGCAGGCGGCCGCCGTCGGAGTGCGCTTCGAAATGCCGCTGGTCGAAGCGGCGGAACTGCTCCACCGCGTCCCTTCACCCCCGCAGGCTCCCGCCAAAACATGCCGATCGGTTCAACCCCACGACGCCTCGCTGGACCACGCGGCGCTGTTGCAGTTGGCGGAACAACTGCAAGCGGAGCTCAGCCCCCTGGTCGCCCTCGAGCCACTCGATGCCCAGCCTTGGGCAGGCAAGCCGTTGCATCAGCCAGATTCGCTGCTGTGCGACATCACCGGCGTCTCGCATCTGTTTGGAGGTGAAGCCGGATTGTTGCGGGCGGCCGAATCGCTGCTGGGCCGTCGGGGGCTGAAGCCGCAGATGGCGATCGCTGAGACCGCGGGGGCTGCATGGGGGTGGGCTCATTACCGGAGCCAGAGTCCCGATCCGCCCGACGGCGCCGGCCACCACCACCGGCAGCCAACGGTGGACACGCAGCCGGAGGAGCAGCGGGGGGCGGAGGACGCCCGGGTGTTGCCCGTCGATGCGCTACCAGACGCTCTCGACCCGCTCCCAATCGCAGCATTACGCATCGACGTCTCGACCGCCGCCACCCTGAGACGTCTGGGAGTGACGAGCGTCGGGGCGCTGCGTGGCTTCCCCCGCGATGGGCTGGCATCGCGTCTCGGCCAGCGGCTCCTGGAGCGGATGGCCCAAGCCTTCGGTGAGGTCGACGAGCCGTTGCGGTTTCACCATTCGCAACCGGAGAATCGGCAGCAGCTGGAATTGGAATACCCCACCGCTGAGCTCGCGATTCTGCAAGACCGCCTGGAACGTTTGGTCGAGCGTGCCTGCCGGCAGCTGGCCGAGCACCAACGGGGGGCGCTGCGACTCGAGTGCCGGCTCGACTCGGCCGATCAGGAACCGTGCCGCTTGCAGATCGGACTGTTCGCCCCAACGGCCGATGCGATTCACCTGGGACGCTTACTCAGCGGCAGCTTGGAATCGAAACGTTGTTCCGCCCCAATCACCCGGTTGACGCTCATGGTGACCCTCACCGCTCCCCTCCGCCATGTTCAAACCGCGTTGTTTCCCCACGGCACCGAAGCGGATGGCGAAGAAGACGCCGCTCAGCGGGTTGCGGTCGGCCGTTTGGTCGACACCCTCAGCGGCCGCTTAGGACCAGACGCGGTGGTCGGAGTGCGGCTCCGAAAAACCCCCCTTCCCGAAAATGCCTTCACCTCGTTTCCGCTGACCGGTCGCCCCCGGCCGCGACGCAGGAGGCAGCCAAGTTCAACGCAGCCGAGTGCAGCGTCTTCCCAGGCCCCAGCGTCTTCCCAGAACCAACGCCCTTCTTGCCACCCCGGTCCGTCTCCCGGCGATCCATTGCGGCGGCCCCTGACGCTGCTCCACCAACCGCTTCCCCTGGCGGATCTCGACCCGACCGCGGGCGAACGTCCCGGGGACTGCCCGAACCGATTTCGGCTTGGCGGCAAGGTCCACCACATCGTGCAGGCCTGGGGGCCAGAGCGGATCGAAACGGGATGGTGGCACGGCCCCACGATTCGCCGCGATTATTTTCGGATGCTCACCGATCGCGGCGAATGCTGGTGGGTCTTTCGAGAGCTCGCCCCCGGCAGCAACGGTCAATCTGTCTCTCACAACCACGCATGGAGGCTGCACGGTCGTTTTGCCTAAGGATCGTGCGGGGAAAGGTGTCCGGTACCTTTTCCCGCCGGCCTCAATGGCTTGATCCAGGGTTTTCAGACGAAGCCTAACACTGCAGCGTCCCGCAGACCTCCGGCACCGTCGAGGCCCCAAGCTCCCCGAGCGCCCCGGGCAGTTGGTCCAGGATCCGCATCGAGACGGTCGGGTCGTAATAGTTGGCCGTCCCGATCTGCACCGCCGACGCCCCGGTGACCAGGAACTGCATGACGTCGTCGATCGAGGCGACGCCGCCGATCCCGATGATCGGGATCTCGACCGCCGCGCGAACCTGGTGGACGCAGCGCAGCGCAATCGGTTTGATCGCCGGTCCGCTCAAACCTCCCATGCCATTGCCGAGCATCGGGCGGCGGTTTCGCCAGTCGACCGCAATGCCGAGAACGGTATTGATCAAGCAGACCGCGTCGGCCCCTCCATCAGCCGCCCCCCGCGCGATCTCCGCGATCCGCGTCACATTGGGTGTCAGCTTCGCCAAGATCGGTACGGCACAACGTTCCCGCGCCGCCTGCACGACTCGGCGACAAGCTTCCGCGTCGGTGCCGAAGTCGACGCCGCCGCTGACGTTGGGACACGACAGATTCAATTCGATCGCCGCCACCCCCCTCTCGTCTCCGACCCGCTCGGCGAGACTCACGAATTCGTCCGCGGTCCGCCCCGCGACGCTGACAATGATCGAGGTTTCGATCTCGCGGAGGTACGGCAGGTGATGCTCGAGAAACGCGTCAACGCCGTCGTTGTCGAGCCCGATCGCGTTGAGCAACCCTGCCGGCGTCTCGACCGTCCGCCACGGCTCGTTCCCGATCCGCGGTTCCGCCGTGATCGTCTTGGGCAGGATCCCGCCCAAACGCGGCAGGTCGACGATCTGCTCCATCTCCCGCGCGTAACCGAACGTCCCCGAGGCGACGAGCACCGGGTTCTTCAACCGCAAACGGCCCAATGAAACGGCCAGATCCATCAGCTTCGTCGTCCCCAACTTGGTTCCACTCGCTCCGATTCCGGCCGCGCGCTCAGGGCTGCTGCCCATCGGCTGTTTGAGGCGTGCGGATCAACCGCCGATCGATCTGGGCAAGCAACCGCCGGGCAACCTCCGACTTGCTCCCCGAGATCGTCTCCAAAACCTGGCCACCGGGATCGAGCAACTCCACTTGGTTGGAATCGGAGTCGATCGCTTGCGGACCGTTGCTGACCATCAAGTCACAGTGCTTCTGCTCCAGTTTGACGATCGCCCGGAACCGGCGGTCTTCGGTCTCCAGTGCAAACCCCACGACCCACTGATCGCTCCGTTTGGTTTGTCCCAGCGTCGCGACCACGTCCGGCGTCTCGATCAACTCGATCTGGAGCGGGGCTCCCGTTTTGGCGATCTTGTCGCTCCGCACCACGTGGGGCATGTAGTCACACGGCGCCGCGGCTCCGATCGCCCCATCGCAACGGGCGAAGGTCGTGCGGGCCGCTGAAAGCATCTCATCGGTGGTGACCACGTCGATCACCTCGGCACCGGGCGGATAGTCGATCGATACCGGACCGCTGATGACCACGACGTCATGGCCCCGTTCGATCGCTGCCGCTGCGAGCCCTGCCCCCATCCGGCCGCTGGAAGCGTTCGTCAGATATCGAACCGGGTCGAGATATTGTCGCGTTGGCCCGGAAGTGATCAGGATGCGTGCCAAGAGACCGACTCACTTCAAAGCTGTATCGATCAGCCGGTCGAGACCTTCCTGGGAGATCCCCATCTTCGCCGCAGCCAAGGCAAACAGCCGCTTCTCGCTCTCATCCAACCGACCGTCGGCACCCATCATCCGGATCAGATCCACCATCAAGCTTTCACGGTCGGGTTCGCTCGGCGGCAATTCCAACGCCGCCTCGTCATCGAGCCCATGCAGGATCGCCTGGTGGAGGTCGTCTTCGTTCAGCCCCAACTCGGCGCAACGGTCCGCGACCAGGTTCACTTCCCGCTCGCTAATCTGGCCGTCCGCCATCGCCATCACGACGATGTTCCGGAGCTGACGCTGTCGTTTGTGCAACTCGGAGGGATTCATGGAAATAATCGTAATGCCCCGAGCTGCGGCGGACCAGCGGGCAAGTGTCAGGACTCGGGAGTCCGTTCGGCGCGCGAGACCAGCAGGTGGGGCGTGTTGATTCCTTCCAGGTAGCTCGACTTGCCGCTCACCCGGATGCGGCTGTTGAGATGTCGTTGCAGATCGACCCCGGGGGCCGGGGACACGTAGGCGATCGTTTCACCACTTCGGTCGATCAAAACATACGGCGGGCTCTGTTTGCGAACCGAATAAAGAGCCGCCAGCACCCCGGTCTCCATCACCTCACCGCCTTCGGCCGACGAGGCGTCTGCTGGGGATGACGCGTCTGCTGGGGAATCACCTGACTTGGGGTCACCCGATCCGTTCTCCGCACGCGGCGAATCGGAGGGAACGATTGCCTGGACCACCATGCCAGGATCGACGACCGCCGAGCCCGAGGACCGCTGGGGCAAAACCGGCGTCGCGGAGGTGCGGACGACGGAGTCTCCGTCTCGACGCTGCGAGATCTGCTGGTACTGTTCGACCCGTTCGGCGAGCAGTCTTGCCCGCCCGGCGACCACGTTGTCCCCAGCGTTCGATTCAAGCTTCTTGGCGGCGCGGAGTACCGGTGCGACTTCAGCGGATGAGGCGCGGTCGGCCATCAGACGCGAAAAGACCAACTGCAGTCGCTCGACCGGTGCCCCGCGAGTCTCCTCCTCCACCGCCGCGATCGCTTCCGAGGAAACCGTCCGCAACGCGCGCAGCAGCGGTGCAGAGCCAGGGTTCAACGGTCCGTCGCGGGCCAGTCCGTCAGGGGCCTGGGAACCTGTCGCCAGCGGATCCTCATCGGAGTCCGATGACCGGGTCCGCGGCATCTCACCCTGTCCGGAAGCTTGAAGGACCTCGCTGCCGCTGGGCCTCAGATCCGAGGGGGCAGACCTCGCGGTCCCGCTGACCCAGTTCCCGTCGTCGGGTTGAAGGTCGGAACTGGGCGGCACCTCTCCGGCACCGATCTCCTGCAAGCGGGGACGGGAGGTGAATGCCGCGGTGCTCAGCGATTCAGCTCCCGGCGATTCGCCCATCGATTCCGATTCGTTCTTTCGTTGGGAACCGTTTCGCCAATCGGACCGCAGCCCGCTGCCGATGACCTGGGGATTTTCCCGTTCCAACGCGGTCGGTAACTCCTCCATCCCGCGAGCCAAACTCGCCGGCACGGGCGATTCCTGGGAGACCGCAGCGGTCTGGCGAACCGGACTCGGCAGCGGGCGTCCGTCCGGCGACTGGTGGGCTGGTGATTGATCGGCCGCAACCCGATCGAGGGCGGGTTGGGGATCAGGTTCGAGATCTTGCTCGAAGTCCGACGGGCGGTCTTGCTGCCGGTCCTGGTCGTTGCTGGCGGCCGAACGTCCAGGGAGATTCTGCTGCTCAGGTGGATTCCGCTTTGATCCCGGCAGGAACTCGACCGCGGACTCCGCCTCGCTCCCCTGCGTCGCGTCGAGCCGGGCGAGGGACACCAGTTGTTCAGCGGAGTCGACGATTTGGTCTTGATGAACCCAGCGGAACTCGCCGGAAGGGGGGACGACTCGAAGCCAGAGTTGCGGGCCATCCGGTCCGTCTCGCTCACTCCGCCCCAAGACGGTCACCGGCTCTCCCTCAGCGAGCTGAACCTGCCATCGGTATCGCCGAGCCCGCCCGAGATGGGTTCCAATCCACGATACCGTCCGGTCTTCGATGACCGTCCCCGAATCGCCGTCGCCGGCGAGTTCAATCGCATCAGCCGGGATCCAGGAGAAACTTTCATCGGGCGGGCGGATCCCGAGCCAGCCATCGGCGGTTTCAACATAGACCTCCAACCGTTGCCCATGCCGCAGGGGGTCGGTGCGGTAATGATCCCCGGAGGGCCCGCAGCGGGCGTACGCCTCCGCCTGGGCAACGTACACGACATAGGGCTCCGCAGATGCCCCCTCCGTGATGGAATCATCCGCGGACGATCGGGGCGGAGCCGCGACGGCGAGTCCAAGCAGGACGGGCAGCCCGAACAGCAGGGGCCCTCGGGCGAACGCGAGTCGGAACGGGGGGGTGGAGGGCATCGCGAATCGTTCCCAAATGCGTCTGGGGATGATGTGACCGTTGATGGAAGATGCGGGGGAGAGAGTTAGCGTGAGGGGTTCCGGAGAGACTCAGAAAAACCGGAGAGACTCAGAAAAACCGGTTGCTGACCGCTCCATAGCGAAAGCGGATCGCGGAGAACAAGGGGAGAATCGATGCCACCGGTTGACCCCACCCGATTGGTGGATGAATCGCCGTTTACGCCATCTGCCGGACCCAATAAAATAGCAAGGTGGAATCTTTCCGGTTTTGGAGGACCGGGTCAGGACAAGGTTTGGCAATGTGCGTCTTCATCAGCTGCGAAACGGGGGGCTCGAATTTGCCGCCGTGGGTTAAATCCCACGCGGTGTCCCAGGGCGGTGCGTCCCAGAGCGATTCGCAGCACGAGCGGCTTGGTCAACTCACGCCGGTGGAGTGGAAGGGGGACACGGCAGCCCGCTTTGCCGCCCGTCGGATGGCTCGGCGGCTGGATTGTCCGCTGGTGGAGAACCGCTACTCACCGCAGTTGATCGATGTGTCGCGGTCGCCGCATCACCGAGAGCTCTTTCCAGGGCTCACCCGATCATGGGACGAGCTGGCGCGAGATCGGCTGATCACGGAGATTCATACCCCCTATCGCCAGAGCAACCGCCAACAGATCGCACGGATGTTGCTGCAGTGGCCCCATGTCATTCACCTCTCGGTGCGAACCTTCGCTTCGGTCAACCACGGGTTTCGCCGACGAGCCGACGTCGGCTTGGGGTATGACCCCCGCCAAACCGATGAGGTTGATTTCTGTCTCGACTGGATCGACGAGCTGTACGAGGTCCTGCCGATGGTCCGGGTCCGCCGCAATTACCCGCGTCGCGGCACGATCGACAGCATCACGAAAGCGATGCGCAACCATTTCGCGGGGATGAACTACCTCGGCATCGAACTTCAGTTGAATCGGGCCTGGGTGGCGCGCCCCCTAGCGGTCCGTGAGCGAGCCCTTGACGCGATGACCAAATCGCTCGCGACGATCACCCAGATGCTTCAATCCGACGCCGCCTGATCACTGCGTGCGACCCTCGCTCAGAAAACTCTAACGCCACGGCGCGAGCCGTGCGGCCCCGGCTACCACTCTTAACTGCGATAGGCCACTAGGCTCTGTCCGAAAACACCGATCGCACCATGATTCGAAGTGCGGCCGCCCTCCTAGTAATTACCCTCCCTCGGGAGGGACGAGCGGGGAGGGGCCAATCGCCGCTTTATTCCCCCATCACAAGCCCGCACGATTCGACTGCATGGTGCTTGGCCCTCCCCGGACGTCGGCGTCCGACACTCCCGCGAGCGGAAGGGTGATGATTGTCGCTTCGCGAGCGTCGCTCGCGTTTTCTGACAGAGCCTAGCCCGATGTCATCCGTTTCGAGGGTGAAGACATGGGATGTCGATGACGCCAGCCTGGGGTGGGACGCCAGCCTGGGGTGGGACGCCAGCCTGGGGTGGAGTTAGGAAAAGGGGGGAGGAACGCTTGCCCGCGGGAACGGACTTGCGACTTGCGGTACGAGCCTCGGCCAGGGACGTTGGCCTTGCGACAGGGAACGATCGCGATACAATCCGAGTCCCCTGTTGAAGGAACGGGCGTGAACACGAATCAGCCCCAATTGCTGAGTCAACGTTCTCCGCCATCAGCCCGCACCCCTAGCTCAATTGGATAGAGCATCGGTCTACGGAACCGAAGGTTAGAGGTTCGAATCCTCTGGGGTGTACTCGACTTACGACGACTGGAAAAGGGCTTGGCACAGTTTGTGGCACAGTTGCGTCTCGGCGCGATAGGCCCGAAAGTTGCCCACGAGTCCCTCCGACAAACGGTTCAACCGCCGCTGGCACCGAGGGTTGAAGCCGTCTCTTCCTGCCCCGCCTCTCAGCTTGCTCGTGTGGATTCCTACCCGCAGCGAGAGGCCCTTTCCCATGGCACGTCGCCCCCAACCCTGGTACCGCAAGTCCCGCGGTTCGTGGTTCGTCACCCTCAACGGGAACCAAATCAACCTCGGTCCCGATGAGAAGAAGGCGTTCGAAGCGTACTACGAACTGATGCTCCAACCGGAGCACGCCCCGGTCCCCTCCGAAACGTTCGCTTCCCTCGCCGACCGCTTCCTCGACTGGGTCAAGCGAAAACGGGCGCCCGACACCTACGAGTGGTACCGCTACCGCCTCGAACGGTTCGTCCAAAAGCATCCTCGCATCCTCGCACAAGATGTCCGCCCCCACCATGTCGAAGGCTGGGTCGACGACTACGACTTCACGGTCACCTCACGGCGGAACTACATGCGGACCGTCAAACGCTGTCTCAGCTGGGCGGTCAAGCAGGGTCTGCTCGATTTCAATCCGGTCGCCACGCTCGAAATCCCCAGCGCCGATCACCGCGAGGTCGACTTTTCGGGAGCCGATGTTGAGCGATTGCTGAACTACATTCGCAACCCGGACCTGAGAGATCTCGTGATCACCACCTGGGAATGCGGCTGCCGGCCGCAAGAGTCGCTTCGCGTCGAAGCCCGACACGTCGACGCGGTCAACCATCGTTGGGTGATCCCCAAACGTGAATCGAAGACGAAGCGTCTGGTCCGCGTCGTCTACCTCAACGATCGAGCCTGGGAGATCACTCAGAGGCGAACGGCCGAGTTCCCCGACGGGCCGATCTTCCGCAACACCGCCGGCAAGCCCTGGTCGACCGAGGCGGTCAACTGCGCGTTCCAATCGATTCGCCAGCGGATGGGAATCGAGGAGATGAAACGCCGAGGGGAAACGATTTCCGAAGAGGCGATCGCCGAGAAGATCGAAAGCCTCTCCCCGACGCGAAACAGCCGCGGGAGAACGATCCCCAAAACGGCGGCCGAGCTGCGGGCCGAGGCGAAACGCAAGCTCAAGTACCGCCGCGCCCTGGACCTCTCCCCGCAGTACTCGCTCTACGCCCTGCGGCATTCCTGGGCGACGCAGGCCCTGCTTCAAGGCGTCG
>CAYWXT010000139.1:0-14302 GCA_964462125.1 uncultured Pirellulaceae bacterium
GACTCGACCTGCCCGAGGTTTCCTTGGTGGCGATCCTGGACGCTGACAAGGAAGGGTTCTTGCGGAGCGAGACGAGCCTGATTCAAACAATCGGGAGGACCGCGAGAAACGTCAACGCCAAGGTCATCCTGTATGCCGACAAAGTCACCGAGGCGATGAAGCTGGCGATCGACGAAACCGAGCGGCGGCGGGCGGTCCAGGTCGCCTACAACCAACAACATAGCATCACCCCCGTGACGATCCACAAGACGATTCGCCAAGGGATCGAAACCGAGGCTGCCAAACGGAAACGAACCGCCGCGGCCGCCAAATCCGAGTCCGACGGGGCGCACATCACCCTTGAGCTGATCGAGTCGCTCGAACAGGAAATGTTGGCCGCCGCGGAGGACCTGGAGTTCGAACGGGCCGCGTCGCTGCGGGACCGCGTGACGCAACTCAAGCCCCACATCGGAAAACCGCTCGCCGAATTCGAATTCGCCGAATCGGACCGCAGCGGGATGGGG
The DNA here is from genome assembly GCA_964462125.1 of uncultured Pirellulaceae bacterium. Taxonomy (GTDB): domain Bacteria; phylum Planctomycetota; class Planctomycetia; order Pirellulales; family Pirellulaceae; genus JAWLFY01. Next base: position 504 of record CAYWXT010000139.1, read on the forward strand.
CGCCAACGCAAAGGCAAAGGAAAGAAAGGGACAACGCCGCCCAAACGTGGCAAAGTTCCCCGCCCCAAACGCTGAGCTCAGCGGTGGGAGTGCCGCTCGAGTTCGTTGCCAATTGGCGCCGGATTTGCTGGCATGGTGGATGAATTCAGGCCAGAGGCGTGGCAAGGCGCCCGCATTGGATTGCCTGCGCCCCGGGCAACGAGACCCGCATACGGAAAGGTTCAACGATGAAGATGCGCATCGCTCCGTCGCCGCGAGACATGCTGATGATCGTCCTCCATCCCCTCGGGATCGCCGGTGCGATGCTTGGCTGCATGGTGATCATACCAACGACGCTGGTGGGCCAGCCACCGGACGAACGCGAATCACCCCAGGTGGGCGATCAGGAGGCAGTCGGGCAGCTCCCCGACGAGGTCGACACGGGGGAGAGTTACATCCCGGTGCTGACAGTCGACTTCGAAGAAATGTTCCAGCAGGATGTGGAGGCGAAGGAGCAGGTCGTTGAAACCCATCAGGCGTTGCTGGAGGAACGCTATGATCTCCGCGACGATCCGTCTGATCTTCAAATGGCGGGCGAGCGAAAAGCGGTACAGCAAGGCGTCCGCGTGCGGTTGCCTGACGATACCAACTGGGCGCAGCTTTCACAGCTCGCCCCGGCGGAGATCAAGCAGCAGGGGCTTTGGCCGGGAGGCTTCCGGCCGCTACCTCATGTCAAACACGAGGCCGGCGGGATGGTAATCTCCCCGCAACAGGTCGAAAAGATTCAAGAGGCCGAGCACCGCGATCTGAACCGCTTCGACACCGAGTTCGTCTTGCCCGAGCATCTGACCCCCGAGTTCCCCCCGCCGATGTTTCTGACCAACCGGCCTGACCTGGGCGACGTCTCGCAGGGGAAGTTGGTCACGATCAAGAATTTTCACGAGCTGTTCGCAGGGAAGTTGACGCCCGTGCAACTGGAAGGCCTGCGGTTGCTTGTGACTCCCTTTCCGCAACAGCAGTTCAATGCGACGCAGGACCGCAAGGTGGAGGAAGCGAGCACCGGCGTCTCCTGCTTCGATTGCCACACCAACGGCCATACCAACGCCAGTTTTCACCTGAATCCCGACACGCGTCCTCAAGCTTTGCGGTTTCGCATCGACACACCGAGTCTGCGCGGGATGTTCAGCCAGCAGATTCACGGTTCGAAGCGGGCCTTGCGATCGGTGGAAGATTTCACGGAGTTTGAGCAGCGCACGGCCTATTTCGATGGCGATCATGTGACCGCGGCCAAGAAGGGCGTCAACATCTTGGAGCGAGGTTCGCAGGTCGCGGCGATGGGACAGATGCAGACAATGCTGGACTTTCCGCCGGCACCGAAGCTCGATTTGTACGGCAAGCTGGACGAGGACAAGGCGAGTGAGCGCGAGCTTCGCGGGCAGGAACTGTTTTTCGGGAAGGCCCAATGCAGCGACTGCCATCCGGCGCCGAATTATCTGGACGACCAGATGCACGATTTGAAGCTGGAACGGTTCTATGAACCTGAGCTGGTCACCGGCCACTACGATTACCCGGCCGGGCCAATCAAGACGATGACCCTTCGCGGTGTCAAGGATTCGCCCCCCTACCTGCATGACGGCCGCCTGTTGACGCTGGAAGACACCGTGGAGTTCTTCAACTTGGTGCAGCAGTTGGAGCTGGACGACGAGGAGAAAGAGGCACTGGTCGCCTTCCTGCGGTGCCTGTAGGCTGAGTGCCGGTTTGAACCCCCGTACGATCGACTTTCCGGCCGTTGACGGCGCGATGCCCCGTCAGCACGATGGCCCTGGAAGACGAACTGTCCCGCCATTGACCGAGTCTGCACCATGAAGCGAATCCTCCAAATCTGTTTCGGCGGTGAACCGGCACCGACGGTCATCGTCGATGGCGCCCAGACCTTGTTGCGAGTCGCCGCTGGTGTGATGCTCGCCCTCGGACACGGGGTCAATAAGGTTCCGCCGGCGGAAGGGTTCATCGGCGCGGTCGGCGATCTCGGTTTTCCGATGCCGACGCTGTTCGCATGGTTAGCCGCGTTCGCGGAACTCGTCGGTGGACTCTGTCTGGCTGTGGGGCTGCTGACGCGTCCGGCGGCGTTCTTGATCGCGGTCACGATGGCCGTGGCCGCCGGTCTTCAGCACGCGACCGATCCCTGGTTCGCCTCGGAGGGTCCCAGCAAGGAATTGGCGGTGCTGTACCTGGTGATTGCCCTGCAGTTTCTCGCCGCTGGCTCGGGCCGCTACAGCATCGATCGCTTTTGGAGAAGAATGCCTCAGGGGTGATCCCACGCCCGCGTCTGGCGTTGGTGTTCGTACGCGGCAATGCCGACGGTGGTCGCCAGATTCAGGCTGCGAACCTTCGCCGTGGTCGGCAGGCATAGCGAGCGGTCGTCGTCGGGGTGGGCAACGCTCGGGGGCAACCCGGACGTTTCACGACCGAACACCAACACGTCGGCCGGTTGGAACTCGGCCTCCCAGATCGCTCGCTTCGCAAAGCGGGAGAAGAAGAAAAAGCGATGGCCGGCGAGCGCCTCGGTGAGCGTTTCCCAATTCGCGACGGCTTCAAAATCAAGGTGCTGCCAGTAGTCCAATCCGGCTCGGCGAAGCCGCTTTTCATCCAGCTGGAAGGCAGCCGGGCGGACGATCCACAGTTTGGCGCCGACGGCGACACAGGTGCGGCCGACGTTGCCGGTATTCTGTGGAATCTCGGGCTGGTAGAGCACCACGTGCAGCGAAGTTTTTCGGTGGGGGACCGTGGGTTGCAGCGGGGCGGTCGACCGTGCGAGACTATCGCCCTCCTTCGGCTCACCGTCTTCCGGCTCATCGTTTCTGTACTCACCGTTTTCGCGGTCACGTCTATCGCTCATGCCGATCCAAGTCACCTGTCCCAAATGTTTCAAGCGGTTTCAGGTCAGCGAAAAATTCGCCGGCAAAACGGGGCCCTGCCCCAACTGCAAGCACCAGATTAAGGTCCCGGACAAGTCGGAAGAAGTCGTCATCCACGCGCCGCAGGACGATTCCCCCAAGGATCGCAGCGGCCAGAGCATCTTGAAGCCGATTCGGCGTCAGGAAACGGAGGTTACCCGCACGGGACTGGTCGCCACGATCGTGGCCTTGATCGCCGTGTTCGGGGTGGCGCTGGCATTTCGCGTCACCTCGGAGGGTCAAGGGGCGCCGCTGTGGGCTCAGATCGCCGGCTTGGTGTTGCTCGCCCCACCGTTGGTGTGGGCAGGTTACCAGTTCATCCATGACTCTGAGTTCGAACCCTATCGGGGAACGGAGTTACTGGTCCGTGTGCTGGTGTTATCCGCGATCTTTTCTGCCTTGTGGCTGATCTATGCACTGGTCCCCGCCTACGTCTTGGAACTCGACCGGGCGGCTGAGATGTCGTACATGGCCGCGGGGATCACCTTTTGCATCATGGTTGGTTTGGGAGCCGTGGCGTCGGTGGCCACTTTTGAAGTGGAATTCCCTGGGGGGCTGACGCACGCCGGTCTCTATTTCATCGCCGTCGTCTTGCTGGCGATTGTCAGCGATGTCACTCTGGCCGGGGTGGAGCCGCTGGGGCCCTGAATGCGGCCCGCATCCCTTCGCCCCCCAATTCAAGCTGACTGTCGAGATGCTGCCCGAAGTCGACGCTCTGCGTACCCGTGGCTCGCTCGTCCGCATCCCGGACGGGCAAGACGTACCGATCAGCGACCGTGTCCGGCGTTTGATCGACACCGCGGCGCTGCGTCGGTTGGCATCGATCAGCCAACTCGGGATGGTCGCGCTGGTCTACCCCGGTGCGACGCATGGGCGACTCGAACATTCCCTCGGCGTCTACCACAACGCCTTGCAACTGCTAGCCCGCTTCTCTGCCGACGAGGCATTCCGATCGATGGTCGATCCGGTCGCCGCCGAAGCATTCGTCCTGGCGGCGCTGGTGCATGATGTCGCGCATTGGCCATTCTGCCACCCCATTGAAGACATGCGGCTGGAAGGGTTTCGGGGACACGAGGCGCGGATCGCCGATTGGCTGAGTTCGCCGGAGATCGCCGAATGTCTCAGCCGCGACTGGACGGTTAGCATGCAGGCGGTGCTGGCCGTGCTGAGCCCGCCCGTTTTGAACCCCAGCGCGGCGTCGGCAGCGCCGGTCGATGGGAACGCCGTCGCATTCTTGAACAGTTGTCTGAGCGGTCCGATCGATGTCGACAAGCTCGACTATCTGCAACGAGACAGCCTTCACGCCGGGGTCCCGTACGGGTGCAACTTTGACGCCGGCCGGTTGATCAGCTCGATGTGCGTCCACCCAGACGCCCCGCGGTTGGCGGTCGGGGAGAAGGGGCGGACGGCGGCGGAGATGATGGTGTTCGCGCGGTATGTGATGTTCAGCGAAGTTTACTGGCACCACACGGTCCGCGCCGCCACCGCGATGCTACAGCGCGCTCTGTTTCTGCTCCGCCAGCGGTTCGATCTGGAATCGTCGTTGCAGCTGGTCGACGCCGAATGGATCGCTCGGCTCCGGCGGGCGGCGTCGGGGCGTGATGCGGAGCCGTTGGTCGAAGGACTGTTCGGACCCCGCCGCCTCCTTTACAAACGAGTCGGTCAATACAGTGTGATCGACGGTGGAGAGATCCATCGGCGTCTATCCCGGCGTCCCTATTGGTGGCTTGTCGCCTGTGCCGAACGGTTGACCGAGCAGCTATCCTCTCAATGCCCTGGAGGATTGCGCCCGGAGGATCTGTTGATCGACGCGCCGCCGGTCAAGCTGGAGGTTGACATCAACATCGACGTGGTCGGCCGCGACGGCCGTGTCCGTGCGTTGGGGGACGTCTCCCCGGTCGCCTCGGCCCTGGCTCGGGAACAGTTTGACGACCAGGTCAAGCGGGTTCGTGTGTTCGTTCGGCCCAGCCGGCGAGAAGCCGTTTTGGCGGCCGTCGGTGGTGCCGATGGATTGGCGGGGAGACTCGCTGAGGTGATCGAAAGCCTTGAACAGGAATTGGTCTGAAGGCAGCGGTATTATGGTTCAACTTGAGCAATCCTTCCCCGCGCCCCAGGTCCTGGTCCTGCCATCGGTCCAGGCGGCGTCAATCAAGGCCGCGGAGATCTTCGACCAGGCAATCCGCGAGGCTCCTCAGATCGTGCTCGGTCTGGCCACCGGCGGCACCCCGGTCGCCTGTTACCAGGAACTGATCCGCAGGCACCGTGAAGAAGGGCTCGATTTCTCCGCCGTGACGACGTTCAACCTTGACGAATACATCGGGCTCCCTCCCGACCATCCGCAGAGCTTCCGGACCTTCATGCGCGAGCAACTGTTCGACCACATCAACATTGACCCGGAGCGAACCCACGTCCCCAACGGCTTGGCCGAGGACCTGACGAGCCACGCGGCGGCGTATGAAGAGGCGATCCGCCAAGCCGGAGGGATCCAGCTGCAGTTGCTGGGGATCGGGCACAACGGCCACATCGCGTTCAACGAACCGGGCGCGTCGATCGACAGCCGTACGCGGGTGGTGCAGTTGACTGACAGCACGATTCAAAACAATGCCCGCTTCTTCGACGCCGTTGACGAGGTTCCGCACGAAGGGGTCACGATGGGCATTGGCACGATCCTGGAAGCGAAACGGATCGTGATGTTGGCGACCGGGGCAGGCAAGGCCGAGGCGGTCCAGCTCGCACTGCAAGGACCGATCCACAGCGATCACCCCGCCTCGCTGCTCCGCGCGCATTCCAATGTCACGTTCGTGCTCGATCCGACCGCCGCGTCAAAGCTTTAATCCCCCAGCGCGATGCCGTCCTTGCGGACTTCCGTTCCAGCCCTGAGCACGCCCCGTTCCCAATCGATCAAGATCCCTTGATAGCCCCCGTAGCCGCTGCGGGATCGCTTGACGTTGTGTCCACGGGCCTCGAGTTCCTCCACGGCGTCGTCGGAGATACCTGATTCCACCGTCACCACGCCGCGGCCGCCGGCGGCCTTGCCGGTCGGCTGCGCACTCCCCGAATGCCGAACCCTCGCCGCATCGCCAGCGGCTTGAACGTTGAGACCGAAATCGATCACGTTGACCAGCACCTGCACATGGCCTTGGGGCTGCATGTCACCTCCCATCACTCCGAAACAGAAAAAGGGTCGGCCATCGCGGGTCACCATCGCGGGAATGATGGTGTGAAAGGGACGCCTTCGCGGTTCCAGACGATTCAAGTGCGATTCATCCAACGCGAACAGCGCCCCGCGGTTCTGCATCGCGAACCCCAGTTCGCCGACCGTCATCTTGCTGCCAAAGCCGTAGTAAACGCTTTGGATCAAGGAGCAACAGTTCCGATCCTTGTCGACGACGGTCAGGTAGACCGTGTCGCCGTGTGCCAACTTGGGATCCCCCGCCGGCACGTCGTCGGCCGCCTGTTGCCGGTCGATGCGAGCCGCTTGCCTGCGTCCGTATTCTTTTGAAATCAGTTCATTCAACGGCACATCGGCAAAATCCATGTCGGCATAAAACTTAGCGCGGTCGGCGAACGCCAGTCGCTTGGCCTCGACCAAAAGGTGCAAGTATTCCGGGTCGCCCGGCCCCATCGAGCCGACGTCAAAGGTCTCCAGCACGTTCAACATCTGCAAGGCCGCGATCCCTTGACCGTTGGGTGGTAATTCCCAGACACGGTATCCCCGGTAATCGGTTGAAACCGGCTCGACCCAATCGGCGGTGTGCTCACGCAGGTCGTCCAACGACAACAGTCCCCCTTCGCGCTCGCTGAAGTCGATGATGTCCTGCGCGATCTCTCCCCGGTAAAACGATTCCCCGCCATCGTTTGCCAACTTGCGATAGGTCGCCGCAAGCTGTGGGTTGCGAAAGACCTCGCCCGCCTCCGGAGCTCGCTCGCCATCGACCAGGTAGGTCGAACGGCTTTCCGGGTACTCGCTCAAGCTTTCCTCGGCCGATTTCCAGTAGCCGGCAATCACCGGGGTGACCGGGAATCCTGCGTCCCCGACCTCGATGCTCGGGGCGAGCAGCTGTTCCAGGGACCGTGTGCCGAAGCGTTGCAAAAGCATTTCCCAGCCGCTGACACAGCCGGGGACGCTCCATGACAAAGGTCCGTCGATCGGGATCTCCGTCATCCCCTGTTCGGCAAAGAACTCGCGGCTGATGCGGGCCGGGCTCCGGCCGCTGGCGTTGATCCCGTGCAGCTGTTCGCTCTCGGCATCCCAAACGATCGCGAACAGGTCGCCACCGATCCCACAGCTCATCGGTTCGACGACGCCGAGCATCGCGTTGGCAGCGATCGCGGCGTCAATCGCGTTGCCGCCGTTGCGGAGTACATCCAACGCCGCTTGGCTCGCCAACGGCTGGCTCGTCGCCACCGCACCGCCGGTGGCGAGCGTTTCGCTGCGGCTCTGCTTGATCCAGCCCGACGGCCGGTCGAATGTCCCCGGCGCCGATTCCGACGACCCTGACTCCTGACCACTGCACCATGACATCGCATTGACCAAACCGACAACCGCCAATATCGAAGCCAAACGGGGAAGCCACATGATCGGAGCCAATCGTTCTCAGAGTGTTGAAGCGATGCCGCGAGCGGTCGCGAGACCGGACCTTCCCAGTGTAGCCAGATCAAGAACGTCCCGCAGGCAAGCGGCCATGCGTTGGCCCACTCCTCACGCAACATTCCCCGTCGTCCGGCGACGATCGTCTGTCGATCGGAGGCTACTCCATCAGCGCCTGGCCCCGGGCGGACTCGATGGAGGTTTTCATGTCGCCGAAAACGTTCCCGGCCCGTTCGTGGAACACGCGTCCGATCAACAGGTCGGTCACGTTGCCCCGATGTTCCGGATGCTCCTTCATGAACCGTCCAATGCTGAATTCTTTTGTGTAGAACGCCTCGACCAGGTTACGGATGTGTTGCATCCCCTCCTTGAACGATTCGGTCCATTTGCCGAGTTGGGCCGCCGACAGGTCGTCGTTGGACAGGCCTTCGACAATCGCATCGCCGGCGCGAACGCCCATCTCCAACGCGAAGTAGACGCCGGACGAATAAACGGGATCGAGAAACCCGAACGCATCGCCGACCAACACCCAACCTTCACCGGCATGTTGCCGGGTCATGTAGGAAAACTCTTTCGCAACGCGGAAATCGGACACCCGAGTGGCGTCTTCCAACCGTTTCTTCAGCCCGGGGCAGCGATCGAGTTCCTGGAAGTACACCTGCGCGGGGGTTCCGCGTCCCTTGAGCAGGAAATCGTTGTCCCCGACGCAGCCGATACTGGTGATCCCGCGCCACAGGGGGATGAACCAGAACCATGCGTCCTTCGATTCGGTCTGCAAGATGATCGTGGCCCCCTCGTTATCCCCCTCGCCGCGGATCGCGTCGCGGTAATAGGTCCAGATCGCCGCCTTGCGAAGCTCGTGATTCATCTCCTTGATCCCGAGCTTGTTGGCCAAGAACGTTTGCTGGCCGGAGGCATCGACGACGACGCGGCAAGCGACCTCGTGCGCCGTTGCGTCGGCGTCCCGGAGCACCACGCCACGGGTCGCGCCCGCCTCGTCAAAGCGGACGTCGAGCAACCGGGTCTGGTCGACGCAGTCGGCTCCCAATTCGGCGGCCCGGTCGAACAGCAACTTGTCGAATTCACTCCGCTCGACCTGCCACGTCGTGCTGCACTCCCGCGGATCGTGCTCTCGGAAGAAGAAGGGGGCCGACTCCCGTCCGTTGCCGGTCACAAACTGGACGCTCTTCTTGGCCTGCCACCCCGAGTTCTTGACGCGATCGAGCAGCCCGAGCCGCTGCAGCGGCCAGTAGGTTTCCGGCATCAGCGATTCGCCGACGTGGAACCGAGGCACTGCCTCGCGCTCGACCAACAGCGTCTCTACGCCCGCCTCGGCCAGGACCGCGGCCGTTGCCGTTCCCGCTGGACCCGCTCCCACGACCACACACTCGTAACGACTTTTGATCATAGTTGACGGCAGTTCCCGAAGGTTTGTGACGAGCATTCCCAAGCCGGGTCGGCACGCTCTGTCGAATTGTTCATTTAAGGATACGCGGGCCATTGTGCTCCGTCGAGTTCCTGCCGCAGGGAGTGCCCGCAACGGAGCCGCAGCGATTAAGATGTGGGGCAAACCTACCTGCCTTTTTACTCACCACGGGACCAACCATGACCGGCACCCAGAGCGAAGTATCTCATTTGAAGGACAACCACTCCCCGACCGGCGCCCTCTCCCCCTCCGATCGCCGCCAATTTATGAAGCGGGGAACGGCTGCTTCTGCCGGGGTGGCCTCGTTGCTGACAACGATCCCCGCCGTTCACGCGGAAGAGGAAGCGAAGGCGGACGAGTCACTGGTGCGGATCGGGCTGGTCGGTGCCGGCGGCCGGGGGGGTGGCGCGATCGGCGATTCGCTTTCGATCAACCAGAACGTCAAACTCGTGGCGATCGCTGACATCAACGGTGATAAGCTGCCGAACGTGCGGGCCTCGCTGGCCGCCCGCCACGAGGATGGCGTCGACGTCAGCGACGACCGGCTCTATGGCGGCATCGATGCGTACAAGCGAGTGTTGGACGATTCGGATGTCGACGTCGTCCTGTTCGCCACCCCGCCGGGGTTCCGGCCCGCCTATGTGCGGGACGCGGTCGATGCGGGCAAACATGTATTCGCGGAGAAACCAACCTGTGTCGACCCGGCCGGCTATCACGTTTGCTTGGAAGCCCACAAGCGGGCGGAGGCCAATGGGACGTCGATCGTGACCGGGACGCAATACCGCCGTCAAACCAACTACATCGAAGCGATCCGCAAGATTCACGAAGGGAGCATCGGCGACGTGATCGGGGCGACCACCCGTTACTGCTCTCACGGAATCTGGTACCGCCCGCGGCGCGAAGAGATGAGCGACACCGAGTACCAGATCCACAACTGGATGCACTTCATCTGGCTTTCCGGAGACCAGATCGCCGAACAGGCGGTGCACAATATCGACCTGATCAACTGGCTGATGGGCGGTCCACCGCTGAACGCCTACGGCAGCGGCGGGCGTTTCACGCGGCCGGAGGACAGCGAGATGTGGGACAGCATGTCGATTGACTACGTCTATCCGGACGAAAAAATCGTCTCCTTCATGTGTCGCCAGATCCCGTCGACCCAAGCAGAAAACGGGAGTGTGATCTACGGAAGCGAGGGGCGGGCAACCATCCTGGGAGGCAACAGCGGGGCCTCGATCGTCGACCGCGACGGCAACGAAATCTGGTCGATGGAAGGGAACATCAGCGCGGCCTATCAACAGGAACACAAGGACCTGATCGATTCGATCCGCGCCGGCAAGCCGATCGTGGAACTCAAGGAGACCGCCGACAGTTCCTTGACCGCCGCGATGGGCCGCCTGGCAGCCTACAGCGGCCAGAAGGTGAGCTGGGATTTTGTCTCCCAAGAGTCGACACTCGACCTGTTCCCGGAAAACCTCGACATCGACGGGGACCTGGAAAGCCCGGGGTACGCGATCCCCGGCAAATACGAGCTGACCTAGTGGTCGCTCCTCCGCCAGCTCAACGGAGCGTGGACCCACCGAGGCGGTGGCTGACAAACGGATGCGTCTGCATCGGGGCCGACCCAGAGGGTCAGGGCCAATCCGGGGCCTGCCAGCGGACCGGCAACTCGGCCTCGGGGTAGGCGACGATGTCGAAAGCGGGTGGGAGCGTCTCACCGCGGAAATGGTGTTCGGCGAAGTCGAGCAATGCGAGCCAGTCGACGAGACCCTGGGCGTGGCCGCCGGGCCGCCAGTGCAGGGCGATCTTGTCGCCGGCGCCCAGCCATTCGAAAACGGGTCGGGCGGCGCGGTGGGCCAATTCGGTGCCGTAGGGATTGGCCCAGTGGTCTTGCAGCGCGTGGGGGTTGACCAGGGCGCGCGGCGCAATCAGCGCCATCATGGTGTGGGAGTCGAAGGGCAATCGCTCCTCCCGCTCGGCAAACTTGACGAAACGCGGATGCCACCAGGAGCGGTGTGCCGGGCGATCGCGGTGGACGGCGATCGTCTGGGGACGCTGGCCATGTTCGAAATGGACCAGGCTGCCGGTGCCCCCGGTGCCGGAAGAGTTCGGCGCAGTGATGGCGATACGCTCCTCGTAGATCCCCCCGCAGAGCGCCGCCTTGCCGCCCCGCGAGTGTCCCGTCGCGACGATTTTCTGCGCGTCCACCCAAGGGCGCCTCTCCAGGGCGTCAATCACCAGCTGGTAGCCCCAGCCCCACGCAGCGATGGTGCCCCAGTCGTATTCCGGCTCGGGGTAGAGGGGGAAGACGCCGCGGTCGCGGTTGTCGGCCTCGTCCGGCGCCAGGTCGGTGCGGATGTATTGGCAGAGAATGTAGCCCCGTTGCAGCGCCTCGGGAACGACCTCCCCCATGGTCTCGACGAAGCCGGACCGCAGGGCCTCCCGCCCCTCGCCCTCGACTCCGCCCCCGGAGGCAAAGATGAAGCGGTCGTTTTTCACGATCGCCGGAAAGGGGCCCTCTCCCTCGGGCTTGATCAGGGCGCAGCGCAGGCTCAAGCTCCGCCCAGAGCGGGAAAGGCGGATGGTGAAGGGGACCCGCTCGCCCGGAACGCCGTCGAAAGAGGAACGCTCCGGCTCGCCGAACTCGAAACGGAGTTCCGCGTCCTCTCCGCTCCCGTCGGCGGTGGGCTTGGGCGGCATGCGCCCGTAGAGGTAGTGGGCCAGCATGGCCTTGAGGTAATCCCGCTGGAGTGACCAGTCGGCCTCATTCGCGACTCGACGACCGTCCGCCATGAGGAAGGGATCGGGGAACCCCACTTGCACCGGGAGCTCCTCGACGGGAGGGAAATTTCCGGGAGGGGAGTTCTCGTCGGCAGCAGCCGCCGCGACGCAAATCCAAAAGAGTGCCGCGGCGGCGAACAGGGGGTGGATCGTATTCATGGCACCGTTGGCTGGTATGAGTTCATGGCGTGGTGGTTCGGCACGGTCGAAGGTAGCACAGAGCCGGCCGCGTGGGTTGATGACGACCCCCTGGGCATTCGTTTGTCGAAACAACGGAGCCGCTCGCCCCGTCGCCGGTGGCAGCGTAGCGAGGTGCTGTGGCACAATGAAATCAGCAGCCCTACGTCGGCCGGTAAGAACCTCAGGCCATTCCGCTGGGAACGCGGCGGCGGGGGTGTCGTCACTGATTTTGCACCGCGAACGCATTGCTGAACACTCAAGTACGAAAAGGGATCGCTGATGCGGATTGCTGTCACCGGAGGAACCGGCTTCATCGGACGCTACATCCTGCGCCAACTGGCCTCCGAAGGACATCAGCTGCGGGCCTGGTATCGGCCCTCCAGTGACTGTTCTGGCCTTGAAGAGATCGCCGAACAGACAACCTGGGTTCGCGGCGCCCTGGGAGAGCACGTCGATGCCGACTTGGTCGAGGGATGCGATGCGGTGGTCCACGCGGCACTGCATCATCCCGGCGGCGGCTTCCGAGGCGGTGAGGGTAGTTTGATCTCCTTTTGCGAAACGAACGTTCTGGGGACAATCCGGCTGATCGAGGCGGCACGGCAAGCGGGCGTCGGACCGTTCGTCTACATCTCCAGTTGCGCGGTTCACGAAAAGATCCTCGATGATCGTCCGCTGGATGAGACTCACCCGACCTGGGCCACCAGCCACTACGGGGCACACAAGGCGGCGAACGAGCAGTTTGTCTATAGCTTCGGGCTCGGACAGGGCTATCCGATCTGCGCCCTTCGACCGACCGGTGTCTACGGGCCGGGGCACCCAATCGGGGAGAGCAAGTGGTTCGACCTCGTCGGCCGCGTGGTTCGTGGCGAGTCGGTCACCTGCGAGCGCGGGGGGAAAGAGGTGCACGCGGCCGACGTGGCCACCGCCGTCAGCTTGCTGCTGAGCTCCGACGAGTCTCGAATCCGGGGAGAAGCATTCAATTGTTACGACCGATACGTCTCCCAGCACGAAGTGGCCACCCTCGCCAAAGAGATCAGCGGCAGCGGTGCTGAGATCCACGGGCGGGTAACGGAGCCCAAGCATCAGATCGAGACCGGCAAGATCCGCGCCTTGGGCATGGACTTTGGCGGCCGCGAGTTGTTGGAAGCGACCGTCGCAGCGTTGGTTCGCGCGCAGGAACGTTCCTGAATCCCCCCTCGGCCGCCGTCGCTTCAGTGCTCGATCACGGCTCGTGAATAACTGATGCGGGCGAACTCTTCGTCGGGCGAGTGAAGCAAGGCTTGCACCGACGGGTCGATGAGGCTTTCGAGCCATTTCCCCGGCGGCACTTGACGAGACCGCTCATGGAACCGATCGAAAGCGTTGAGAAACACCTCTTCGACGATATCGGTCACGGTGACCGAATCCCCCAACCTGGCCAGGATCTCGGGGTAGCGTTCAACCCAGCGTCCAGCCCGTTCGGTGAGCGATTTTTCGAACACATCCACCCCCCGACGAAAGGCCTCGTAGTCATCCCGCTCGACCGCGTCGGTCAGTTGCTGCGGATCGAATTCGCCAGTGACGTCGATGTCATGCCGCGTTCCCTCGGCCTGCTTCATCGTCTCGCTGCCAACCCGCATCCGGTGTTTGTAAGCCCGCACCTTCTTGGTCAATTTTCGAACACAGCGTTCAAAGGCGGCCTGGACGCCAATGTCCCGGTCGCCGGTGAACAATGTCCGGCCAGGAAGCACCAAGCTCGTTTTGACGTGATAGTCCCCCGACTTGGCGTGACGCACGACCGTGACATGCAGATCCGAGACTGGAAAGTCCTCCACCAGCTCGCGGAGGGTATGCAGTCCATCTTCGAGCTTCTCGATCTCGGCGGCCGCCAAGTCGCAGCCTTTGG
>CAYWXT010000140.1:0-14179 GCA_964462125.1 uncultured Pirellulaceae bacterium
GCACTGCGCGGATTCAGCCGTGCATTGCGAATGCCGCCCCGCTCGACCACCTCGCGCAGTGCAGCGGTGAACTCGCGAGTTTCCTCGGCACTAATGAATCGGGACAACGATTGTTCAAGCACCTCGTCCTGGCGGAATCCCAACAGTTCCGACACCGCATCATTCGCTTGCAGAATCTTGCCTTCCAAATCGGACACGAAGACCGGGTCCGGGGCATTGGCGATGATGATGTTCGCGTCGAGCGAGTTCCTCTCCGTAGCATGCCGCGTCTTGGTTTGCGTCGGCATTTCCTGCTTGACGTTCATACCTGGACTCTCCATTGGTCGAGTCTGCCCACGCGATAACGCCCGTTCGACTACATGCAGCGGCATCCAGCCGGTCGGGGGCGTGGCAACGTGGAGGCAGGAGGGGTAAGAATCGAGGACCGCTCAGTATATCGCCGCGAGGCGCGGCGTAAAGTGTTGACATTTCACATCACACGGACCTCCGGGCTTCCCCAGGCCGCGCACACCGCCTATCTTCATTTACTGACAGCAGCGAAGACATAGCCGCTCGTTCGTTGGGAGAGAAGTTGGTGAATCAATCGAATCGTCCCGTCGCCCTGGTCACGGGATCGGCGACCGGTGTGGGACGCGCATGCGCAGTGCGTTTTGCAAAGCACGGCTATGACGTCGTCGTGAATTATTCGCGTAGCGAGACCGAGGCGCAACAGACGCGGGCCGAGGTGACTCGACAGGGCGCGCAGAGCCTGATGGTGCGATGTGACGTGGCGGATGACAGCGGCGTGCGCGAGATGATTGCCGAAGTCGAACGGAATTTCGGCCGGCTCGATGTGCTCGTCAACAACGCGGCAATGACCGACTTCGTCCCCCATGAGGACCTGGAAGGACTGACCGAATCGATGTGGGATCGCGTGTTGGCGGTGAATCTGAAAGGGACCTTCTTCTGTACACGTGCCGCAGCGAGGTTGTTGCGAGCGGGCGGTCAGGGGGCGGTAGTGAATGTCAGCAGTGTGGCGGCGGTCACCGGCAATGGCTCCTCGATTGCCTACTGCGCCAGCAAGGCGGGAGTGAACACGATCACCAAGTCGCTGGCTCGAGTGCTCGCTCCTGAGGTCCGCGTCAACGCTGTCGGTCCAGGACCGATTGACTCCCGCTGGATCCGCGAGGGGAGCCCCGACTGGGATCTCGACGAGATGGTCAAGGACTACCCGATCCCCAAACCGTCGACGCCGGATGATATCGCCGACGCGGTTATGTTTTTTGCTGTGGGGACGCAAATGACGACGGGTCAGGTGCTATATGTCGACGGCGGATTGACCTTGTAATCGCCGAACGCTCATTCGATCGCGAAGATCCGCCAGGGGGAAACCAAGCGAGCCGCCGGGTCAGCGACCGGCGAGGCGTTCCCACACCTTTCGGTTCTCGTGCATCGCCGCGACGATGTTGTCGGGGATCGCCCCTTCCTCCAACACGGTCCAGCCGGTGAACCCCGGAGCATCGCAGACCCGCAACCGGTCGAACAATGGCTGCCAGGGGTAGTTGTCTTTCCTCAGATCATGGATGTGGACCGTCCCCATCCGGTCCTCGACGATTTCGTAATTCGCTGCGAAACCGGCTCCCTCCAGATCTTGAGGGTTGCAGTTCCAGCAGACCACGTTGTTGGCGTGATCGGCAATATCCATGATCGTCTTGATGTGTGGCAGTTCGCTGGTCCCTCGTCCATGCACCTCCAGGCGGATCTGAACGCCATGGTCGGCCCCGTAGCGGGCCACCTCGTTCAATGACCTGCCGATTTGCTCGAGCGTTTTCTCGACCGGCACCTCGGCGGGCAACCCGTTGGGCCGCACCTTGACTCCGCCGGCACCGACATCATGACTGAGTTCGATGAACGCCTTCGTCTCGTCGATGTTCTGCTCAACGATGGCCGGGTCGGGGGAGTGATACTCGCAGGCGCTGCCCAGTCCCATCACTTCGACATCGCTGTCGGCGAACCGCTTTCGGACATCATCGCGCTGCGCCGCAGTGAGCGTGATTTCCACCCCATGCTGGTGGGTACTTCGCAGCTCCACGCCTGTGAAACCGGTGGCGGAACAGTTTTCAATGATCGTCGGAATGTCCCAGTCCTTGCCCCAGTTATAGGTCACCAGCCCAAGCTTCAGTTCGGCGGACTCAGCAGCGTCCGCCGCGTTACTGCGGAGTTTGGGGGCAAGGGCTCCTATGGAAGCGCTGGTGGCACCGAGAAGCAGCAAGCGTCGCGAGAGAGTCGGCTCAGGAGGGGTGATCATGGGACGGCCTTCCGGCATTCGAGTTTTCAAGATCTGCCACCTCCCCATTCGAGGTGTCGATTGGAAACGGACCGGCAGTTTAGCAGAGGGCGGTTGGTCGCGGGTTGATTCCGACGCCACGTGCAGCCTCGCCGCGTCTAGGGTAATCTGGGGTGACGGGCTCGCGATCATGTCTGGACTGCATCAAAATGCCCGGACTGCGAACGCGACGAACCCCTTTCCCCCCAATCGCACCTTTCCCCCCTGCGCCGCTACCTGCACCTTCGTTCGCGAAGGCCGCGGGGGAGTGGCCATCATACGAGCGATCAGCTACTGCCATGTCGATGTCTCGAACGTTGATTCCGTGCTTGGTATTTCTCGGGGCGCCGGCGCTCTGGGCGTCCGATTCCGTCGATTATGCGCGCGACGTGCTGCCGATCTTGGAGCGTTATTGCCTCGGGTGTCATACAGAAGGGGCCCCGGAGGGTGGCTTCGTAATTGAATCGCATGACGGACTGATGGCAGGAGGCGATTCCGGGCCGGCAATCACGCCAGGGGTCTCCGGAAGCAGCCGGATGTTCTTGATGGTTAGCGGCCAGCGTGAACCGGTCATGCCGCCTGAGGGAGAGCCGCGGCCAGATGAAGAAGAGTTAGCTTTGCTCGCCGCGTGGATCGAGGCCGGGGCAGAAGGACCGGAGGGGAAGATGCCGCCGAGGCGCGACCTGCAGGTCCCCCAAATCACGCCGTCGGCTGAGGTGAGTCGGCCGGTGACCGCGGTTGCGATCTCGCCCGACGGTCAGTTGCGGGCGATCGCCCGCTTCGGCCTCGTTGTAATCCGCGACGGCGACGACCGGGTCGTTACCGAAATCGCGGAGCAACCGGGGAAGGTGAATTCGCTTCAGTTCAACCGCGACGGCTCCGCGCTGTTGATCGCCAGTGGCTTGACCGGCGCCTACGGTCGCGCCGCGGTGCACGAGACGAATTCGGGCCAGTTGATCACGGAGATGGTCGGCCATCGGGATACCCTCTACGCCGCCGCCTTCTCGCCCGACGAGCAAATCATTGCCACCGCGGGCTACGATTCCGAGATCATGCTTTGGGATGCCCAGTCGGGCTCACCGCTACGGACCCTGTCCGGGCACAACGGGGCGATCTTCGAGCTTGCGTTCTCACCTGACGGAGAAGTACTGGTAAGCGGCTGCGCGGATGAGACCGTCAAGGTTTGGCAGGTCGAGTCGGGCGAGCGACTCGATACCTTGAGCCAACCGGAGGGCGAAGTCTACGCGGTCGGCGTCTCGC
Source organism: uncultured Pirellulaceae bacterium (assembly GCA_964462125.1). GTDB lineage: Bacteria > Planctomycetota > Planctomycetia > Pirellulales > Pirellulaceae > JAWLFY01. The sequence continues at coordinate 3,566 of CAYWXT010000140.1, forward strand.
CCGATGGCCAACACATCATCGCCGGCAGCAGTGACAATCGGCTGCGGGTTTGGCGGTTGGAATCGAAGTCCCAGGGGCGGATCAACCCGATCGTGGCGACGCGGTTTGTCGACGAGGCTCCCGTCACCGGTTTTGCGATCACACCAGAAGGTGACTCGCTGGTGATCGTCAGCGAAGCCGGCAACGTCAAGGTGATCGACACCGAAACCTGGAATCAGACGGCTGTGTTGGCGCCGCTCGGGGAAACCGCCAGTGACATCGCGATCAGCAGCGACGGGGCGACGTGCTGGGTTTCCCTGATGGATGGGCGACTCGTGACCCGTCCCTTACCGAATCGCAAGGCACCGACTACCGGGACAGCCGAATCACACTCACCGGTCTATCTCCAGTTGGACGGCCAGGACACCCTGGAGGAGGCAGCGCTCCGCGAAACGCGACCCGGCGCGACCGAGCCACTGCCGATTCCACGCGGCTCGGCCGTCAAGGGCGTGATCGCTGAACCCGCCGAGGCGGACCACTATGCATGGGACGCGTCGGCCGGTGAGGTATGGGCGATCGATGCGGACGCCATCGACCAGAGTCCGCTCGACCCGATCGTTTCGATCGTCGACGCTGATGGGAATCCGGTCTTGAGGACACGGCTGCAGGCAGTCCGCGACACCTACTTTACCTTCCGCGGCAAGAACAGCGTCCAAAGCAACGACTTTCGAATGTTTGCCTGGCAAGAACTGCAGCTTGACGATTACTTGTACGCCGCAGGCGAAGTCACCCGGTTGTGGATGCATCCGCGGGGCCCGGATTCTGGATTCAATGTTTACCCGGGCCAAGGAACTCGCTGGACCTATTTCGGCACGACCCACGCCACGCACGCCCTGGGTGAACCCGCCTACGTGGTCCGGCCGCTGGACCCCGGCGAAGCGCCGGCGGCGAACGGATTACCGGTGTTCGATATCTACTACGAGAACGACGACGATCCGATGCGGAGGGCTGGCAAGAACAGCCGGCTGCTGTTCACCGCCCCCTCCAACGGACGTTTCACCATCCGCGTCACCGACGCCCGAGGCGCCGGAGGAGCCAATCATCACTATCATTTGTCCCTGCGAGCAGCCGAGCCCGATTATCAACCCTCAGTCCAGCCGATCGGCAAACCGATCCCGCAAGGGGCTGGCCGTGAGTTTGTCGTTTCAATCGATCGCATCGACGGCTTTGACGGGCCGGTGAGCTTCGAGTTGAATGACTTGCCCGATGGATTGGTGAGCAACACCCCCCTCGTGATCGAGGCAGGTCAGCAGCAAGCGATCGGTACGGTTTGGGCCGATCCCTCCGCAGCCGGCTGGGAAGGAACCGTCGAGCCGCAACTCACCGCGACCGCAACCATCCTGGGCCGCAAGGTGGAACGGCGCGTCGGATCGCTCGGGAAGCTAGAGTTGGCCGAGGCAGCCCCAGCAGCGATCCCCTCCATTCACCCCCTCGACGACGACGTCGCCGAAAACGAGCCGTGGCGGCTGACCGTTCGTCGAGGTGAGACGGTTTCGGCCCGCCTGCGGCTGCATCGTGAAGACGACTTCACCCAAGAGGTCAGCTTCGGCAAAGAGTTTTCGGGTCGCAATACAACCCATGGCGTCTACGTCGACAACATCGGGCTGAACGGCTTGCTCGTGCGCGAGAACGAAAGCGAGCGCGAGTTCTTCCTAACCGCCGACCCCGTGGCGAAGCCGGGCGAGCGGGAATTCTTCCTGACCGCTCAGGTGGACGGCGGGATCACAAGCTATCCGATCATCGTCGAAGTCCTGCCGTAAAGCGACACCCGCTCTCTGCGAGCGTCGTTCCGGGCAGCAGAAGATCGATGCGCGGCCTTCGTGGTCCACTCCCGCCACGGGACGCATGACGACGCCCCTTCAATCGCAGCGATCGATCCAAGCAACCGCCGCCGGCAGCACCGACAGGTTCACCACGGTGCCCACAGCAAGCGAGGCGGCCACGAGTTGCCCAAACGTGGCGGTGGGGATGAACTCGCTCGATGCGATCACGCCAAAACCAGCGACCAGCGCCAGGGTCGCCAGTACGATCGGCAACCCGATTCGCCCGGCAGCGTGAACCGCGGCAACCTCCCGCTGATGACCCCGCCGACGATGACGGCCGTAAGCAGCGAGAAAGTGGACCGAACCGTCGATCGTCAAGCCGATCGAAACCGCTGCGATCATCGCCGCCCCCATGTTCAGTTTCCCCCCAAGCCAACCAGAGACCGCCAACACCACAAACACCGGCAACAGATTGGGGGCGAGTGCGGCGGTGGCCAAGCGGAACGACCGGGTCGCCAGAACCAGCAGTGCCCACACCGCCGCGATGGCGACCAAGAAGCATCGCCACTGGTCCGTCAACAGTTGGGAGACCAAACCCGCCATCATGACGTAGTAGCCGGTCACGCGGGCCCGTGGCATCCCAGATGACACTCCAGCCCGCCCCTGTCCAGCGTCCGTGTTCGTGTCAGCGTTGACGCCCCTTTCCGCAACGAGCGCGGCAAATTCCGGCGATTCGGTGGACGCCGCTACCACGCTTCGTACCTCGCTGATCAACGCCCCCTTCTGCTCCGCTGGCAACTGCTCCGCGCTCCGCAACATGATTCGCATGCGTCGCGCCGACTCACCCTCCGCCACCGGAGTCAGCAAAGCGTCGGAGAAGACCGGCATCGCGGCCCGCATCCCCGACAACCGCACTCCAGGACTCACCAAAGCCAGCAGGGGGATGTCCGCTGCGATCGCCTCGGCATCGGCCAAACTCAGAACTTTCGTCAGCCTCGCTCCCCCCGCATCGATCGCCCGCAAGTCTTCCTCCAGCGCCCGCACGTGATCCAGGTATTCGGCCGACAAGTCGCGCGGCGCATCGAGAACCACATCCCAAACGCCGGCTCCCCCGAACTCCCGTTCGACCCGCGCATATGCAGTAACCATGGAACTCTCGGGGCGAAAGTTGTTGAGGAAACTGGTCTCGGTCACCATTCCCGACGTCTGCCAAGCCGAGATCACGGCAAGCCCAATTGCGATCGGCAGGACCATCTGTCGCCACCGAACACTGCCGTGCGCCAACCGCAAACAGCCCCTGTGCAGCGTTCGTTCCACGCGACCGCGCATCGCCTGTGCCCGGTCGACCTCCCGACCGCCGATGCGCGAATCGACGACGAGCAACAGCGGAGCGAACAACACAAGCGCAGCGAGAATGAAAAGCGCAGCCGTCGCAATCATCCATCCGAATTGCCGCACCGGGACGATCTCGGAAACCCCCAGCGCAGCGAAACCGGCCGCATCGGTCGCGCAGGTCCAGAACACCGGTGCCGCCAACAACGCGATCGCGATCGTTGTCGCTGCACGGCGGTTGTAATCGCGGCGCCGCGCGACCATCCAGCGAACGCCGAGATGCAGCACCGCCGCAACAGCGATTACCGCGACGACGGCGACCAGAATCGTTGACACCAGCGACAGCCCCACGTCCATCCAGACCATCGTCGCGCGCGTCATCGTATCGGCCCAAGCAATCACCGCGACCGCCAGAACCACGAAGCGGACGTGACGCAGCGTCACCAGCAAAACAGCACCCAGCAATACGATTGTCCACGTCGCCAGCGTTGCCCCGTCTCGCTCGATCAGGTCAAACCCATCGTGCAGCAGCACAGGTTCACCCACCAGATCGGCCGACCCCACCGATGGTGGCAAGTCATTCGCAACCTGACGAAGCGCATCGATCGTCGACCGGTCATGGTCGGGGTCCAACATCGCAACGACCGCCCCGCTACGACCGCTTCGCGAGTGGGTATAGCCGGCAAACAGACGCTCGAACCGAGACGCGATCGGATCGTCCCGCAGCAACGCGGGCTGATCCACCGCCCCACCCTCCGCATCGCCCGTCAACGCTCCACTTCCCGGTCGAATCGTCGCCAGGACTTGATTCAAGCGGGCAGGGGAGAGCACACCGCGAACGCCATCGACCGCCGACACTCGACGGGAAACCGCCTCGTTCCTCTCCAGCCCGGCGGGAGTCAATAATCCATCATCGCGATAGACCAGCAACACCACCGCGTTGCCTCCAAAGTCGCGCTGCAGTGCGCGGTAATCGACCAGCGCCGGGTCGTCGGCTGCAAACATCGCTGTGATGTTGCGGTCCAGCGTCATTCGCCGCGATGGGCCGGCAGCCAACGCCAGCAACGCGATCCCAATCAGAGCGGCGAACCAGCGGATCGAGACCAGACGCGCCACCCAACGATTCATCTCCGAATACTCCATCAAAAAGCAGGTCCGCCCCCGGCGATCGAGCCACGCAAACAGCAGGCCGCCCCCGAAGGTCGAAAGCGACTCGCCGAGGAACCACCAACTCGGCATCCCCGATATCACGTCGACGACCAACTGCAACAAGCCGAACAACAACGTCCCCATCCACACGTACCGCACCAAGGGACGATACCGCTGCAGGTCGCTGGCGATCACCCATAGCGTCGCGCCGACGAACCCGTACAACAACGAAAGGTTACGGGCCAGATAAAACGTCAGCGGCGACTCGGGAAAGGGGGCAAACCCGAGTTCCTCCGAAATCTCCACGATCCAATTCCGAGGCATCACCGCCGCGGCGAACGCCAGCAGCGTGATCGCGCCGATGCCGCGGAGAAAGAACAACAGCCAACGGTCCGCCCCCCGATTCGGGATCGCTGGGTCGCGTCGATCATTCATCAGAAATCCCTGCAACGCGAGCGGGACGAGCCCCGAGAATCAAAAAAGGTGTCATTTACCCCCCCCGGAGGATGGCGTCGGTGGCGCGGAGCACCTGACCTTGCCGTATCATGAAGGGCGACATTTTGGCGCGCCCGTCATTCTGGTACGCTCATTTTTGATCCAATTGCGTATGCCCCCGAGGTGATCCGCCATGCCCAGCCTGCCACGGTTAAGCTTCGCCGAGTGGAGTTGCTCGCCGATCCACGTCCTTTCCGCCTGCCTATTGTTGTGTTTGACCAGTTGTGGCCAAGCCCAGACGTCGCAAACGCCCGCCTCAGGAGCGCTCGCCTTGAATGAATCCTCCTCCGACACCGACTCCGGGCAGGCCTCACGTGAATCACAGGAGTTGGTCGCGACCCTCGCGGGTGGCTGCTTTTGGTGTACCGAAGCCGTCTTCGAGCGGATGGAAGGGGTCAATGACGTCGTCGCCGGCTACATCGGCGGGCATGTCGAGAATCCGACGTACCAACAAGTGCTCACCAAACTGACCGGACACGCCGAAGCGGTCGAGATCTACTACGACCCGAACAAAACCAACTTCGAAGAGCTCCTGGAAGTCTTTTTCAAGACGCACGACCCGACATCGCTCAACCGCCAAGGGAACGACATCGGCCCCCAATACCGCAGCAGCATCTTCTACCACAACGACGAGCAGCGAAAGATTGCCGAGCGAATGATCGATGAGCTCAACGAGTCGGACGAATTTCAAAATCCGATCGTGACCAAGCTGGAAAAGGCACCCAAGTTCTACGTGGCCGAGGAGTACCATCAGGACTACTATCGCAAGAACCCCAATGCCGGCTATTGCCAACTGGTCGTGCGGAGCAAAGTGCGCAAGTTCAACCGCACCTTTGGAGACAAAATCAAGAAGGACGCGAAGTGAGCATGACGGCCCGTCGCCGAGAGTTCCTGGCGGCTGCCGCCGCCATGGCAAGCTGCACCCTGTCAACGCCTTCCGCCCCAGCGAAGGATCCTGCTTCGGTCTCCCCAACTTTCGAGAGGTTGCCAGTGCGATTGGCACTGAACATGAGCACGCTCCGTGGGCAAGAATTGAGCGTGCCCGAGCAGGTCGACGTCGCGGCCAAGGCTGGCTATGACGCAATCGAACCGTGGATCCGTGAACTTCGCGAATACGTCGATGGCGGGGGCAGCCTCCGAGATCTTCGCAAACGCATCAGCGACGCCGGACTGACCGTCGACAGCGCGATCGGGTTCGCCCAATGGATCGTCGACGATGACACCGCCCGCGGCGCAGCACTCGAAGAGGCCCGGCGGGACATGGCGCTGGTCGCCGAGCTTGAGTGCAGCCATATCGCCGCACCTCCAATCGGCGCCCATCAGCGGGAAGAAGGAACGCCCGCCGGTCCACCGTTGCCCGTCATTGCCGAGCGGTACCGGGCGCTGCTCGACGTGGGGGCCGAGGCGGGCGTTGTCCCAATGTTGGAGCTGTGGGGATTCTCACCGACGCTCAGCAAACTCAGCGAACTCGCCTACGTCGCGGCCGGCGCCGCTCACCCCGACGCCTGCGTGCTGCCCGACTTCTACCACATCTACAAAGGCGGCAACGACTTCGCCGCCTTGGGAATGATCGAAGCGGCGCGGATGCCGGTGTTCCACATCAACGACTACCCAGCCGATCCCCCACGAGATCAGATCGCCGACCGCGATCATGTTTTCCCAGGGGATGGCGTCTGCCCGCTGGTCGAGACAATCGCAATGCTGCTCGATCACGGTTTCCGAGGCACCTTTTCGCTGGAGTTGTTCAACCCTGGGTACTGGCAGCGAGACGCCTTGGAGGTCGCGACGGAGGGATTGCAGAAATCGCGTCGCGTGATCCAAGATGCACTCGCCGCCGGCTGATCAAGTGCCCATGCCAAACGTCGCCGAGACGCCTGGGCACCGGCGCACCCCCCGGCGACCACTCCCATCAACTTCCGCAGGCAGGATACGAAGACATGCCGACCATTGGTCCCCTCATTGCCGATTCAGCGCAGCTCGGTCTCGGTTACGCGGAACGGTTGTTGAAGGAACTTCCGGCCGACAACTTTGCCCGTCTGGCCCGAGCCGGAGATCACGTGGTCGAAGCGAATCACCCAGCCTTCCTGCTCGGCCACCTCAGCCTTTACCCGTGCCGCGTCGTTGCCCAACTGGGACACGATGCCGCTGCGATCGAACCCACGGCATCCGAGACCGACGTCTTCTCCAAAGATGCGAAGTGTGTCGATGATCCCCAAGGAACGATCTACCCTTCGATGAATAAAGTCACCGAGCGATTCTTCACCGCCTATCGAACCGCGATCGAGGTGGTTACCCAGGCCGACGACAAGGTGTTTGAGAGGGAAAACCCCAACGAGGCGATGCGCAAGCGTTTCGCGACGCTGGGGTCGATGCACGCTTTCTATCTCGGTGGGCACCTAATGATGCACCTGGGACAATTCAGTACCTGGCGGCGAGTCTGGGGATTCCCGCCCGCCTAAGTTCTAAGCACACCCACGGCGGGGAACGCGTCGTCAGGCGATGATCGGGTCGACCACCTTCCCGTGCACATCGGTCAAGCGGAAATCGCGGCCGCCGTAGCGATAGGTCAATTGCTCGTGATCCAGCCCCAGCAGGTGCAGGATCGTGGCGTGCAGGTCATGCAGGTGGACCGGATCTTCGATCGCCTTGCGTCCGAACTCGTCGGTGGTGCCGTGAGCGTGCCCGCCCCGGGCGCCGCCGCCGGCCAGCACGAATGTGAAGCCATCGGCGTTGTGCCCTCGTCCTGACTCGTATTGCAATTCGGGCAGGCGGCCAAATTCACCGCCCCACACAATCAACGTATCGTCCAGCAGGCCTCGCTGTTTGAGGTCTTTCAACAGCGCGGCGAACGGCTGGTCGATCTCTTCGCATCTTCTAGCCAAGCCCGACTCCAGGTTGCGGTGGTGGTCCCACGACCCGTGACCCAACTCGATGAAGCGAACCCCGGCTTCGGCAAACCGCCGCGCGAGCAGGCATTGGCGGGCAAAGTTGTCGGTCCGCTTTTGGTCGATCCCGTACATTTTCAGCGTCTGTTCCGACTCATCCGAAAGGTCCATCACTTGGGGAGCCGCATCCTGCATCCGCGCCCCGAGCTCGAACGAATCGATCACCCCTTCCACGCTCGATTCGTCATAGTCCCCGTTCATCGCCTGGATCAACTCCAGCTGATCGCGTTGAACCTGGCGAGGGATCTTGTCATTGCCGACATTCCGGAATTGCGCGTTCTTGAGTGACCGCCCTTCCCAACCGATCCGCGCCCCCTCGTAGGCCGCGGGGAGAAAAGCACTGCCGAAATTGGCCGGCCCCCCAAAGACCCGGCTGGGATTGATGCTGATGAAACCGGGAAGATCCTGGTTCTCCGTCCCCAAGCCGTACAGCACCCAGGAGCCGATCGAAGGCCGCGTGAACTGGAAACTTCCCGTATGCATCTGCGGCATGGCGAGCGGGTGCGCCGAACTGTCCGTCTGCATGCTGCGGATCACGCACAGATCGTCAGCGCAGCCGGCCATGTGAGGAAGCACCTCGGAGACCCACAGGCCGCTTTCACCCCGTTGTTGAAATTTCCAGGGAGATCCGAAAAGCTCCTTGTTTTTCTTCTTGCCGATCTCCTTGCCGTCGTTGCTGTTCAACTCCGGCTTGTAGTCGAAGGTGTCCATCTGCGACGGACCGCCCCTCATGAACAAAAAGATCACCCGCTTGGCGCGGGCCGGAAAGTGCCCCTCGCGGGGTGCCATCGGACCACGCTCCCGTTGCGCCGCCTCGGCAGCGAGCCCCGCAAAGGCGGTATAGCCAAAACCACAACTGAGCGTTTTCAACCACTGACGACGTGAATGCGAGTTGAGTAATGCCATCGGAATGTTGCCTCAATCGGGAATGAGTTTCGTTCCTGGAACCCTTTGCGAGTTCCGCTGGTGGACAATGGTTGTGAAGGGGCGAGGGCTGCGGTGAAGTTATTCTCCGGTCGCCCCGAAACTCGCATCGGCTTCGCTCAACGGGCCACCACTTTCGAATCACGCTGCGGCGGGGAATGAATCAAATAACGGAACTCGGCGCTGCCGAACATCGCCTGCACAAAACTCGCCAATGCCACCGTGTGCTTCTGTGAAGGCTGGTCGTCGTCGGACGCCAACCTCTCTGCCGTCTGCTCCACAAACTCGGTCGCCGTTCGCAGCTCATGCGCCGTCGGGGAACGCGAGAACGCTCGCTGGTAGGCGAGTCGTATTTGCGCCGCCTCGTCGTCCGGCGCCTGTTCGATCAACAATCGCGCGGTCGCTTCCGCTTGGTCGAGCACGAAGTCGTTGTTGAGGAAAAACAACGCCTGCTGCGAGGTGGTCGTTTCCGCGCGGTCGCCGACGACCAGACTGCTCGCCGCAAAGTCAAATTCTTGCATCATGTGGGACGAGTAATGCCGCACCACCGGCAGGTAGACCGAACGGCGGTTGCTCGCGGGATTGAGCTTTTCCCAGGAAACAGTCCGAGCCAGCTTCTGGCCCAGGCCGGTGACCGAGGAGCCGTCCGGGCGGGAACGGTCCAACTGACCGCTGACGGCCAGGATGGCATCGCGCAGCGGCTCGACCTCGAGCCGGCGGGGCGTCATTCGCCACCGCCAGAGGTTCTCCGGATCGGCCTCCATGTTGTCGGGGTCTTTCCGCGTGCTCAGCTGATAGCTGCGGCTGAGCACCAGGGAGCGGATCAGTTGTTTCACCGACCAGCCCTCCTCCACGAAGCGAATCGCCAAGTGATCCAGCAACTCCGGATGACTGGGCTTCTCGCCAATATTTCCAAGGTTGTTAACCGAGGGCACCAACCCTTGGCCGAACAGGTGATGCCAGACACGATTGACCATCACCCGTGCCGTCAGCGGATTGTCACCGCTGGTGATCCAGCGAGCCAAGGCGAGCCGACCGCTCGCGTCATCGTCGATGTCGGGTTCGTTCTCCAACGTGATGGCCGAGAGGAAACCGCGTGGAACGGCATCGCCCTGGTTCTTCGGGTCGCCTCCAACAGCCACGTGGATGTCCTGGGGTTCGCCCTCGGTTGCCCCCATCCCGTAGTTGGGCGGATCGGGGGCATTTTCCTGGAGCTGTTCGACCTTCGCCTCCAGCGGTTTCGCTTCGTCCGCCAGCGACGCGACCTGGTCCTTCAGCGACTGCACCTTGTCCGCTTGCTTCTGTTGGGCCTCGTCCAACGCGTCGGCATCCTCGTCGTCCTCTTCGCCAGCCTCATCCAGTTGCTTTGCGATCTTGGCTAGTTTCGTCTTCGCCTGCTTCAAGTCCTCTTGAGCCTCTTCCTGCTCCTCTTCGGTCTCACTGAGTTCACCTTCGGCGTCCTTCAGCTTCTGCTGATGCGCTTCATACTCCTCGTGACGCTGCTGAGCGTCTGGACCGAACGGGACAAGGCCGGAGGGATGCCGGCTGTATTTGATCTTGGTTGTGCCGTGCAGCGTATCGGTGCTCATAAAGATGCCTGCCAAGGCGTAATAGTCTTCGGTCGGCACCGGGTCGAACTTATGGTCGTGGCAGCGGGCGCAGCCCACGGTCAATCCCAGCAATGCCTCACTGGTCGCCCGAATCTGATCGTCGACGATGTCCATCCGAAACGACGGCGAGCGGTCGTTATGCCGCTTGGGACCGATCGCCAAAAATCCTGTGGCCAAGCGGTTTTCGTCACGCTCCTGCTGCGAATCGGCCGGCAGTAAATCACCGGCGATTTGTTCCGTGATGAAGCGGTCGTACGGTTTGTCTTCGTTGAACGAATCAATGACGTAGTCGCGGTAAGGCCAAGCGTGGGGATAGGTGAAATTGAACTCCATCCCGCTCGACTCGGCAAAACGAGC
>CAYWXT010000141.1:0-14121 GCA_964462125.1 uncultured Pirellulaceae bacterium
ATGATGCGGATCGCGCCAGAGAAGGGGCGCAAGATGGCCGTCAACACCGTTTGCCTGGAGCACGGAAAACCCGATCCCAATCCCAAAATGGACTACATAATCGTCCCGCTCGACTTCGCCACGAACGACCTGCGCGTGCATGCCGTGTGTGAAGCCTTGGGGCGAGACTTGGTCACCCAGAACACAGCCCAAGCGGCGGCGTGGCACTTCACCGATGAGATGTCATGGCGCGAGTTGGCGGAGAAGAATCAGGTGGAAAGCAAGTACACCGGCAACGTGCCGTTCTTCAATCCGATCGAACTTCGCAGCGCCGCGGCGCTGGCTGCCGAAGCCAAGCGACTGGCGGCGAAGCACAACACTGAGAGCGAAGACCAGGGCGAGTCCTCCGAGGTGACGCTCGATTACAGCTACTCCGGGGAATGACCGCAATTCGGGGGAAATGATTCGCACGCTGGGCGGACTCAAGGCGTCGTCTTACGGCGCCCGAGCTGACAGATGACACCGATCGCGATGACTTGAAAGAGCGCGAATGCCAACGGTGGGATCGACCTCAGTTGGGCGAACGCAAGCCGGAGCCACGCCGGTTCCTTGGCTTGCTGTGCCAGGACCAATTCGCTAAGGGTGGCATTGCCCCCGCTGGTCTCTGCAACAGCCCACGTCGAACGATGTTCCCAACCGCGGCTGGTTCGTCGCCAGCCGCTCGGCGGGATGGATCGTCCGCCCGCTGAGTCAGATGCCTCCACCGACTCCACGGCAGGGGGCAAATCGGAAACCGGATCATCGATCCTGGCCCGGTAGTGCAAAACGGCGGAGACGCCGAGTATGGCGGCTAGGCCGAGTCCGCTGGTTCGAAGTCGTCGCCGCATCCATGCCCGATCGTCCGGGTGCAAGTTGAGTGGCTTCATGCCAGTGCAGACAATGCACGCCCCGGTCCATCCCGGGTGAGTCAACCTCAAGAGAGATTCGTAAGTCTCGATTCATCCATGGCTTAGGTGGTTTCCGGTGGCTCGCCGAGCGACGGCTGGGATGCCACGGCGATGATGCACCGCAACCGCGGCGGTGGCGTCGGAGCAACGTTGGTGACTGGGGGCAACGTCTGCCTGCGGCGTCACTCTTGCGGCCATGGCCATCGTCAGGGTCGAACCAGCCGTCTGATTCGGAACAGACTGTCAAGGACCGTCATCGGTGGGGGGCCAGCAGGCTGAATTGTTCCGGCGTCAAATCATCGGCAAGCTACGGTTCAGCGTCATTCGGGCACGGCGTGACGGTTGAGGAATTCATCCGCACCTCGCCGTCGAATCCCCTCTATCACCACTTACCCCGAAACGCAGCATCCCAACATGTCCATTGCCAGTGACTCCACCGCGTTGGAAGATGTATTTCGCGCCGAGGTCTTGCCCGCGTTGCCCCACAGCGCGATTGGCCTGCTTCAGTTGTCGCAACGAGACGACGCGGGTCCAGCGGAATTCGCCAAGCCGATCGAGGCGGATCCGGGGCTGATGGGCCAGGTACTGAAGTTCGTCAATTCATCCTACTTCGGCTTCAGTCGCGAGATCATGAGCGTCAAGCAGGCGATTACGCTGGTCGGTACCCGCGCGATCACCAATTTTGCGCTTTGGAACGCGGTTTTCAGCGTGATCCCAAACCCCAAGTTCGGCCCCTTCGACCTGAAGGCGCTATGGCAAGATTCGCTACGGCGTGCCGTGTTTGCGCGGATGCTCGGCCGGTCCTTGAAACTGTCCAACGCGGAGGACTTATTTGCCGGCGCGTTGTTGCAGGACATGGCGATTCCGCTGCTGCTGAAAGAACTTCCGGACCAATATCAAGAACTGGTGGAGCGGCGAGCGACGGAAGGACGTCGGCTGAGCGGATTGGAGAAAGAGATGTTCGGATGGGACCACGCCGATGCGGCCGCGATGCTGGCGCAGCGATGGAGCCTGCCCGAAGAATTTGTCACCCTGATTGCCCGGCACACGCAGTTGGACGAGCTGCTCCGTGGCGGCGAGCAGGAGCAGGGGGGGGCCTGTGTCGCCCTCGCCTCGCTGCTTCCCTCGTGCAGCGACGCCTCGTGGAACGAGCTGGACTCATTCAGCCGGGGATTTTGCCAGCTCACCGGCCGGGACGCGGCAGCGGAGGCCGAGTTACTCGCCGAGGTCGACGAGGTGACCAACGAGTTCGCCCCGTTGCTCAAGCTACCCGCCCCGAAACGATCGCTGGTGGAATACCTGGCGGGCGAAGTCCACGAATAGGCTTGTCACAGCAGGGACAGCTGTGGCCAAGCGCCAGGATTTTATGTGACACGCGTCCTCTTAGCGGCGACGCAGCACGAACGTGCCGTTGTCCGCCACCGGTAGCAGCGGCGTTGAGTACCGCTGCGTTCCCCGCCGTGGCCCTCCGGGACGAAATACCAATCCGAGGGAGACGTTCCAGGCTTCCGACCGGTGCTCCTCTGATCCCAATGCATCATCGGGAGCGAAATAGGCGAAGCCGGTCTGCAGCGCCACCTGTTTGACAAGCGGCAGATCGATCTGAGTCCCGAGGACCCCTTGATCGGCTTCGCTCCAGCCGCCGAAGGCCGACCAGGCTCCCTCCCCCGGCAGGCGCCAACGGTAAAAGAAGCGGTAATGGTTCGTCGATTCAATGAACGCGGAGGAGATACTCCGGAGGCCATCAGGATCTTGGAAGAAGGTCGTCGACCGCTCGCCGCCAAGTCCCGTCATGAACTGAAATCCGAATTCATCGCAACGTCTTGTTCGCCAGCTCAGTTCGCCGCGCAGTTGTGTCACATCGGCTTGGTGGTACCAGTCCTCGTTCAGGTAATCGACGACCAATCCATACTGCAGTCCACGGTCAACGCGCCGGAAGAAACCTCCGGTCAGGAAAACCTGCTGGCGGGTATCGTCGGTGAACTCACTGCCGGAGAGATTGCTTTGCGTTGTCCGCACGCCGATTTGAGCCGCCAAGTCGAGTCCCAGCCAATGTCGTAACGAACGTCCCTGGTTGAAGCCCTGATAAAAGCCGAAGCTTCCGGAACCGCTGCGGATCGGATCCTCCTGACCCTCGGCGGCAACCGAATTCATCGGCCCCGTGTATCCCTGGACTCCGGCAAACAGGTCAAACCGACTCCAGTCGACGCGCAGGATCGGGAGGAACAGGGGCACCCCGTCGACGCCACGTGCCGATCCGCCGCGGCACTGCGCACACGTTTCCAAGCCACACGACGCTTCGCTACCGCAGATCGGCTCATAGCCGTGCGGAGATTCACCCCAGTCGATTCCGCCAGCCGGTTCGTTGATGTAGCCCGATCCGCTCCCCGGGGCGGCCGGCCCACCGTGAAAGGCATCGCAGTCGCACACCGGGCCGCAGTCATGGCCGAGTTGTCCGACGTCCTCGAGAAACCCCACGGGCAGGATCGCTGGACTTTGCAGATCGGGCGCTCCACCGATCTGAGCCTCGCCACGATCTCTCCCCGCCGAGACCTTCCCCCCGCGTGAACGCTCGGTCGTCGATGGCCGATTCGAGACCGGCCGCGCATGGTCGACCGAGATTCGATCCTCCGCGTGGCGATCAGCAGGAGCCTGCTGGGCCATGCCAGGTGATGCTGCGACCAACAGACAGCACGTTGTGAGGGAGGCCGATAGCCACGATCCGGCGGGATGGGGTGCCATAACACTGCTTTCCGATGGGAGAGCCTTCGGGTGCTCGGCGGGGGCGCATCCGGCGCGGCCCGCGGTAATCCACCCTTTTCCATCGGATCGTCACAATCGGTGCGATGAGTAAAAACCTCCTCACCGGTATATTTTTACCTTTCGGAGAGGTGTCGCGTCAGTGTGACGAGGCAGCGGCCTGGACGCCGAAATCCAACAGGGACTGCTGGAGTTGCCTCAGGGCAGGATCATCCAGCGGTGTCATTGGCAACCGGAGTTCACCAGTGTCGCGTCCCAGCAGCGCCATCGCTGCCTTGACCGGAATCGGGTTGGTGGCGAGGCCGAGCATGTTGCTGCACAGACGGTACAGGCGGTGATGCAGCTCGGCAGCGTGGGCGAAATCACCCGACTCTGCTGCCTGAACCAGCCCCAGCATCGCTCCGGGGACCACGGTCGCAGCCACCGAGACGACCCCTTCGGCGCCGACGCTCATCATCGGCAGGGTCAGCGAGTCGTCACCGCTGAGCACCGTCAGGTCGGTATTGCCGAGCACCGCCGAGCATTGATCGAGGGAGCCGGTCGCTTCCTTGACCATCGTGATTCCGGGGACCTCGGCCAGCCGCACGATCGTCTCGACATCGATGTTCTTTGCCGTGCGACCGGGAATGTTGTACACGCAGACCGGAATGTCGACCGCTTCGGCAACCGCCTTGAAATGTTGAAAGAAGCCTTCCTGCGTTGGCTTGTTGTAATAGGGAGCGACCTGCAGCGTGGCGTCAGCTCCCTCCTTGGCTGCCTGCTGGGTCAATCGAAGCGCTTCGGCCGTGCTGTTGCTCCCGGTCCCCGCCATGACCTTGGCGCGACCGGCGACGCACTGAATGGCCTCGCCGATCACCCGCTCGTGCTCGTCATGAGACAGCGTCGGTGATTCGCCGGTGGTCCCGGTCGGGACGATGCACTGCGTCCCCGCCTCCAGCTGAAACTCGATCTGCTCCCGGAGCTGCAGGTAGTCGACCTCGCCATCGACGAAAGGGGTCACGATGGCGACTGACAACCCGGCGAACGAGGAACCTTTACGGTGGGTCATTCTGGCCCTTTTGATCCAATGGTCGTATGCGTACTCATCGAGGCCCCGTTTTCATCGAGGTCCCGTTTTCATCGAGGTCCCGTACCGTCGGCAGCCTGCGTCCGGTTTCGAAACTCGGCTGCCCGCGGAGGTCCTCGCACGACCGTGTTTGGGGAAGGCGATCACGCGGGGGCTCAGCGATCACACGGGGTCTCAGCGATCACACGGGGTCTCAGCGATCACACGGGGGCTCAGGCAGAGCCTAGCGTATTTTCGGCGCGTTTAAAAGGTCTCGCGAGCGGTGGCGAATTGGAGAACGCAGCTGTTCAGGGCCACCGCTGTTCATGGCCACAGCACTCGCAGCTCTTTGGGGAGCATCTCTTTCACATGCCGAACCTCCCCGGCGGTCACATGCCGGTCCAGGACGCTGAACACCGCCCGCGTCGCCGTTTCAGGATCGATCCGCGGATCGTCCTGCAGCAACTCGTCGATATGGTCCAGGAAACTCTCCCGGCTTCGCTCCCGGGTGGGGGTCTTCGAGGGGTTCCATTGGTCGTAGTATAGACCTCGAATCAGCATCGGGAGCTGGGCTCCGAGATCGGTTGCCTCTTCAGGCGTGATCCGGTCCCGTAGTGCCATCAGGACCGCATGCAGGGCCCGGTAGGCATGATGGGGATCGTCCGTCCCCATCTGCTGCTGTACCTCATTCAACCATTGGTCGGTTTTTTGAAGTGTGTTTTCAAAGACGGATCGAGCGGCCGTTGTCATGGCGATGCTCCCATGTTCATGCGGGGACGTTGTCGAATCGGTCACGGCTGACAGACTCGCAAGGCGCATGCCGTCCAACGCTGCACACTTCAAGAATTCGCAGCGTTCCCATTCTGTGATCCCTTCGGCATCGTAGCCGCACCGCGATCAATCCCTTCGGGATCGTGGCCGCGCCGCGATGACGGCGCGGCACGCACGCGGGCTCAGATTTCCCAACCACTGCGGTAGTCGCGGTCGACGTACTGGTTGACATCCGACACGTTGTCGCTGGTCAGCGATTTCGCGTCCCATTCGATCCGTTCGCCTTCGCCTGCGCGGAGGGCCAGGTTGCCGACGAGGATCGTTTCGGTCAATCGGCCGGCATAGTCGAAGTTCGCCATGGTGCCCGGTTCATATTCGCCTTTGATTGTGTTGACGAATTCCCACTTTTGCCGTTCGTCGTTGTTTCCTTTGGCGGGGATTCGCGGCAAGGACTGTTCCGGCTTTTCGAAGTCCTTGTATTGGTCTTCAGGCAACAGGTAATAGCGGGCGCCGTAGTCATCGGGGGAGAAGACCAGCCCCTTGCTGCCGACGATGACGGCACCGCTGGTCTTGCGATCGCCGGTTTTTTGTTTCTTCACGCGTTCTTGGAACGACTCGGGAAGCTGGCTGATGATCTCCTCGGGTGGCAGTTCGCCGCCGTCATACCAGAAGAACTCGCAGGGGGGCAGCCCTTCTCGCTCGGGGAACTCGAACTTCAGCGCCGAGTATTCCGGGTAGGTCTCGCCTTCGAAGATGCCCGGGTTCTTGACCGCCGTGACGGCGACCGGATCCCAGAGCTTCAGCGCCATGACCGGCATGTTGGTGGTGTGGCAGGCCATGTCGCCCAGGGCACCGGTTCCGAAATCGACCCAGCCGCGCCATTTGAAGGCGTGGTAGGTGTTGTCCTTGTAGGGCCGCATT
Organism: uncultured Pirellulaceae bacterium; assembly: GCA_964462125.1. Classification (GTDB taxonomy): domain Bacteria; phylum Planctomycetota; class Planctomycetia; order Pirellulales; family Pirellulaceae; genus JAWLFY01. The sequence continues at coordinate 6,424 of CAYWXT010000141.1, forward strand.
GGCGCCGGACCGATCCAAGCGTCCCAGTTGAGTCCGTCGGGAATGGGATCTTCACCGGACGGCCGCCCTTCGCCCTGCGGCCAGATCGGTCGGTTGGACCAGACGTGCACCGCGCTGACGTCGCCGATGGCGCCGCTGCGGATCACTTCGACTGCTTCACGCAGGCCATCTTCGGAGGTTCCCTGATTTCCCATTTGGGTCACCACCCCCATTTCCTGCGCCGTTTCCCGCATCATACGGGCTTCACGGATCGACCAGGTGAGCGGTTTTTGGCAGTAGATGTGTTTCTTCATCCGCATCGCGCGAATCGCGGCAGCGGCGTGTGTGTGGTCGGGCGTGCTGACCGAGACAACGTCGATCTTGTCTCCCATTTGTTCAAGCATTTCGCGGAAGTCGTCGAACTGCTTCGCGTCGGGGAATTCGCGGCCTTTCTTCGTCAGGGTGCCTCGGTCGACATCGCACAGGGCGGCGATGGCAACGCCCTGCTCGGCGATGTGGCTGGTGTCGGTGCTCCCCTTGCCCCCGACGCCGATGCAGCCGGCGGCGAGACCTTGCAGGGCCGAGGACTGCGCGTGGCCGTGTGCAGCGGTCCCCGCCCAGTATCCGACACCAGCGGTCAGCACCGCAGATTGGCCGAGGAAGCCCCGGCGGTTGATTCTGTAGTTCATCGACAATCCTCAAGATGGGTCAAGGTCAGGAAATTGGGCTCTGCCAGGGCGACCGCCGACACGGCAACCGATCGCCGAGATGGGACCACGAAATGGACCCAATGGGCGGTAAGCCGCCCTAACACGATAGCAAGCGCGAACTTTCCACACAACTTGGAGGGGCGTGGGCAATGGAGGGAGACAATGGCCAAGCGGTTGCGGCAGGGTTCGTTGTCAGGACCTACGGAAACGTCTAGGCTGAACTTGGCTACCCACTGGACGGCCGTGGAAGGCGATCCTCCATGGTGGGAAGGCCGACGCTCGTTTTTTTTGTGGCCGGGCAATCCCCAACCCCCTCTGATTCAGCGATCCGTGCGCTGCGTTACCCATGCAAATTGTGACAGTTCGTCGATGTTCCCGAATGTTTCGCTTCGCCTTGGCCCTCCTGCTGGCCGGGGTTTTGACCGGTTGCCGCAGGCCGGCGGAGGTGGAGGTCGAGCCGGAGAGGCCGGATGAATCGGTCCAGCCACAGGACTCGCCTGACGAAGCCCCCGCGGAAGAGGCGGCGGTAGAACCTGCCGATGACCCCGAGGCGGTCTCGATCCTCGAGTCCGGCGGGGCATCGATTCAACGCAACGATGCCGGCGTGGTGACCAAGATCTCGGTCCCGGGGAACGAGAATACACCAACGATGTTGGCCGCACTCGAAGGCGTTCCCAACGTCACCGAAGCGGTTTTCACCGGCAGTCGGCTCGGAGACGAGGGGATGGACGCCGTGATCCACCTGCAACGACTCCAACGGCTCGATCTGACCGACTCGGCGATCACGGACGAAACACTGGAGCCAGTGGGCCAGTTGCCCGAGTTGCAGGTGTTGCGGCTGCGGCGGACCGCTGTCAGCGATGAGGGGCTTTCGCACCTCGGCTCTCTATCGAAGCTTCGGGCGATCGACTTGAGGAACACCAATGTCTCGGACGCCGGGATGGAGCCGCTGGCCACCCTGCCGCGGCTGGGCGACGTCCAATTGGAAAAGACCAACGTCACCGACGCAGGCGTACGATCCTTGGCCGGTCTGCCCCTGGTGTCACTGAACGTCAACTACTGTACCTCGATCAGCGACGCGGCCCTGGAAGCGGTGGGGTCCATCAACTCCTTGCGGAATTTGCAGCTCGATTATACCCGGATCAGTGACGACGGCATGGCACACTTGTCGGGCCTGGAGAATCTCAAGCTGTTGCGAATTCGGGGCAACGACGTGACCGGTGAGGGTCTGCAGCACATCGCCGGGCTGACCGAGCTGAGCCGCTTGGAGCTTCGTGATTCCTCGATCGATGACGCCGGCTTGGAAGTCGTCGCCGAACTGCCGAACGTCACGCACCTGGACCTGGCCGAATGCAAGTTGCCCACCGCCGAAGGGCTGCAGTTGGTCGGCAACTTGACCGGCTTGACCTATTTGGGGCTGACCGAGACGAAGCTCGACGACGAGGCGTTTGCCGCTTACGACGGTTTGACCCAGCTGCAGCAGCTCAACCTCAGCGGCACCTCGATCGGTGACGACTCGTTGAAAACGGTGCTCAAGTTCGAGAACCTGGAGACACTCGACGTTTCCGGCACCCACCTGACCGACGATAGCTTTCGGGAGATCGGCAAGCTGCCGAAGCTGAAGTTACTCAAGGCGGCCAATACGGGAATTGGGTTCGACGTGGTGGACGACTTGGTGGAAGCGCGTCCGGAACTTGAGGTGATTGACTACTAAGATGTTCGGACTGCGACGCAAGACAAAACCGCCGTCGATCGATTGGGGCGGTCTGCTGGCGTTGCTGGAGGATGACGATCGCCGGGCTGCGGTCGAGCGAACGATGCCGAGCGGTGGACACGATGGTCCGGTCGGCGGGCGTGAGAGTTTCCTTTCGGCGCTGCGTCGGATCGCGCCGCCGGCTGCCGAGCAGGTGCTCGCCTCGGGACGGCAGCTGCACACCGCGGTCCAGCTGATCGAGCGGCCGACGGTGGCGGTCGCGGGGATGCTCAACAGTGGCAAGACGAGTCTTGTTGCAACATTTCTCAGCGACGCGGGGCAGCGTCGCTGCCTGCGGGGGGCCGACGACCGCCAGGGCACGCACCGTTTCGTTCTCTGGCTGCCTGCTGCCTGGAAGCACGACATTCAGCTGTGGGGACTGTTGCTCAGCCGCATCGGGGATGCGTTGGGCCGGCCTCCGGAGATGTTGAGTGAGGACCCGGACGAGGCTCATGTGCAGTACAACAATCGGGGTGGGGACGAACAGACCTTGGCGGTCCCGCTGGTGGCCACCGACACCCGGCTCGATGCGATCGGGATCGGGCTGCTCGACTGTCCCGACATCGTTTCCGACGAATCGCTGGGGTTAGGGTCGCCGGAGATGCGGCGCCGGATGCTCGGCAAGGCGGCGACACTCTGCTCGGCGTTCCTGGTCGTGACCTCGGCCGAGTCGTCCCGCGACACGACGCTGGCGGAGCTGCTGCGAATCGCTGCGGACCTGATGCCGGGAATCCCCCGCTTGCTGGCGGTGAACAAGGTTCGGCCACAACAATCGCCCGATCAGGTGCTCGAGGCGTTTGGACCCCTGGCGCGGAATCATGGAATCGAAACCATCTACGCCGCCTACGACTTTGACGTCCCCGCCAGCGGCCCCTACATCCCCGACGATCGATCGAACGAGGCGGTACCGCTGGGCGAGCCCACGGACCACGCGGCGCTGGCTCGCGAGGGCGGCGCGGCCGGGCAGCTTCCCGTCTTCTTCTCGCTCGCTGCCGGTTCGGAAAACAACCCGCCAGCTGCGATCGACGCGAATCGGCTGCTCCGGGCGCTGCCCAGTCAGCTCGACCGCGGCCAGCTCTTCGAGCGGTTTCGGCTGGCGCTGGAGTCGGGTTTGCGGACCGCCGTTTGGGATCGGGGATTGGCGGCGATCGAGCACGACGCGGAACGCTCTCACCGCGAAACAGCCGCCGCCCAGCACTGTTTGCTGCAGTCCGCGTTCGACTTCTTCGCGCACCGCGCCGTCGGTGGCGAAGTCACCGAGTTGCGGCTGCATCAATCCGAACGGATCGTGCGCCAGCTCACCGAATCATTCGCCTCGACGGCCCCCTGGTATGCGCGTTGGGGGGTCCGCATGAACGCGACGCTCCGGCGGATGTTCGGCGGTGCCGGCGACCTGGTGCGGCAATTGACCCCGACGGCGATGGCGCGCAAGTCAGCCGGGGAGCTAAAGGAAAAATTCCGGCGGGGCGAGTACGGCGGACTGCTAACCCCGGAGCGTCTCGGCAAGGCGATTGAGCGGCATGGCGGTGCGGGGACGCTGGTCCATTGGGATGCCACACGCCCTCGTGATCTGGCAGCGCCAGCGGAGGCGACCGCGACCGCGGGTGGTGACGCAGTCGCGACGGGCGAGGGCGGCGGCGATGAGACGGTCGGGGATGGGTCGGCGGGGAATGGGGCACGACTGGATCGGGCGCGATTGGATACGGCGCTGCTGGAGAGGTCGACTCAATGGGCCGAGGCGGTGGAGGCGGCGATTTCCCGCTTTGAGCGTGACGACTTCACCTCGCTCGATCCCAAGCGGCTCGACGAAGCGGTGCGTCAAATGTGGAAGGAAGTGCCGGTGGGGAGGAAATTGTCGGCGGGCCTGACGCCGTTGGTGGCGCTGATGGCGACCTTCGGCAGCGTGTTGATGCTCCCACTCGATTTCGGCGGCTCGCTGGTGTTGTTTCAAGCGTCGATCCCCGAGCTGTTCACGGCGGCAGGGCTGACGACGTTGTCAGCGGTATGGGCTGGCGGCAAGAACACGCGAAACGTCGGCCAGCAGGCGGCCAAGCAACAGCTTGCCGATTTCCACGCGGTGTTGTGCGATGCCTTCGGGGTTTCCCGTCCCACGTCTCCGTTGGAGATCATCGTGGCCGATTCGCGTGAGACGTTGCCGGCACCGCAGATCGTATGCCGACAGCCGACCGGGCCGGCCCTGGCGGTCTATCGCGTTCGTGACGAGTTTCGGCAAGAATTGTCGCGATACGTACCCCGTAGTGGACCTGGATCCTCGTGACGATTCCCCATTCCCCTTCGAATTCGCCGCCACGTTTCCAGGCGGAATCGACTGTCGCGGCAGAGCACCGGGAGGAACTGGGAGATGTCGGGGAGACGTATCTGCGCCGTGTCCGCCGGGCGGCGACGAACGTGCTTGGTGACAGCCCGCTCGCACGCGAGGTGTTGGAACTGTGCGACGAACACGCCGAAGCTCGCCGCTCGGTGTTGCGTGACCGCAGTGCCGGTGTCACGGTCGTCGCCGTCGTCGGTGCCACCGGCCAGGGCAAGTCTTGGCTGATTCATCAGCTGGTTCGAGATTCTCCCGCAGCAGCCTCCATCCGCTCGGGGAACCATCCCGACGAGGCGACCGAACAGTTGTTGTGGGTCGGGCCCCGTCCCCCAGCCGATCTGGATGCCCGCTATGAGCAGTTTCTTTACTGTGACGCGTCCAAGATGGAAGAGATCGGGGTGCCCTATTTGTTGCTGGATGTCCCTGGGGCGACCGATGATCGCCGCGGGATCGCCGCCGTCGCCTCCCGTGCCCTCTCCCTCGCCTCGGTCTTGATCGTCGTGGTCCGGCGAGACCAGCTTCGCGGCCAGGCGATCGGCCAGATCGCACGAGCCGGGGAGGGAACCTTGGTGGTCCCGGTGATCAACGCGGTGCGGAATCGGGACGCGGCCCTGGCGACCGATGCCGATGCGTTGGTCGCTCGGCTTCGTCAATTCGCCCCCCGCAGCGCGATCGTGCCGCCGGTGATCATCGACGACTTTGAGGTCGTTGGCAGCAGCGAGTCGGGGATCGGCGCCGGCGCGGCGGAAACGATCGCCCAGCGGCTACGGGAGGAACTCGGCAGTTCCTGGGACGGGGACCGTCGCAAGAGCACTCGCTTGTCGGCCTTGGATGACCGCTTTCACGCCGCCCTGCACGGCGTACTCAGTGATCACCTGCCGGGGCTGACCCAGGCCGTTCGCCGATTGAATCGAGAAGCAATGTCCTTGCCGGGCCAGGTCGCGCAGACACTGATCGGCCCCGGCAGTTCTCTGCGGGCGGCGATCCGGTCGCGGCTTCGTTTGTCGCTGCTGATTGACACCGCGGCGATCTGGTTTCCTTATCGATCGCTGTTGGGGCTGTTGAATTTGACCCATGGTGCCTGGGACCGTTTGCTGCTTTCGCTATCGGGGTCGCTGCCATCCCTGGTGGGGGCCGTATGGTCCGGTGCCCAGAACGTGTCGCAGGGTCGAGCCGTGGAGCACGATATCCGCGAGGGCCTTCGCCGCCGGGGAGCCGCCGCGGTGGCAGACCGGCTCGGTCCCCTGGCGATCCGCTTTCGCGACGAGCTGGCGAGCCTGCGTCACGACCCGCCGGCGGTGACCGGTGCTACCTCGAGTATCGGCAATGCTCGAGATGACGACTCGCGATCCCAGCTCGCTTATTTGGCGGGACTCGACTCGCTTCAGGAGTCGTCCCAGCAGATCTTCGATGCCGAGATCGAACGGGTCTGCGTCCCAAGGGCCGCAGCGGTGCTGGCCGCCATGTTGGGGACCGCGGTCTTTTGGGGCTTGATGGCTGGCCCGGTGGTGGCCATGTATCGATCCTACTTTGACGCCAGCTACACGGCGGTTCGTGGTGCGGCCGGTGCCCTTGATGCCTTTCCCCATCCCACCGCATCGATGATGTTGACCAGCCTGTTTCTGTCGCTCCTGCCCACTGCCCTGTTCGCCATGTTTGCATTATCACTGGCACAAGCGCGTCGCCGGGTCGATCGTGCCGAGAGCCGGATCCGTGACGCGCATGAGCAAACGATCGAGGCACTCCAGCGGGAAGGGGTCCTGCGTTTAAGGTGGGACGATCCGCTGTTGGCCGACGCGGAGTTTTTATTGTCAGCCGGGGCGGCGGATTCGGCGGAAGTGAACGCATCAAGGGAGAATTCGGCTTGATCGCTTGGACGGATCGATCGCTGGCGTTGCCACATCAATCGGATCTGGTGGTTCCCACGTCGCTCGGCGGTCGCTGGGGATGGCTCGCCCAGACCGACTCGTCGCCCGAGGAGGTCACCGGCTTGCTGCAGATCCTGACCAGTGGCGGCGCCGTCGGGGTCGCGATCCTGTTGGTGCTGTTTGCCCTCAGCGTCGCCGCGGCCTACCTCGTGTTCGACCAGATCATGACGTTGCGCCGCGGTGAGGTGCTGCCGGAGGGTGTCAGTGACGGCGTGCGACAATCGCTGCTGACCGGCCGCATCCCGGAAGCCGACGCCGGTTGTCGCCGCAACCCAAGTGTGCTGAGTGTCGTGTTGCTGGCAGGACTCTCCGAGATCGAACTCGGTTGGCGTGACGTCGAGAAGTCCGTCGAGGACGCGTTGGCGGAGCAGGCGGCCCGGCTGATGCGGCGGATCGAGTATCTGTCGGTGATCGGCAACATCGCTCCCATGGTCGGGCTGCTGGGAACGGTCACCGGCATGGTGTTCGCCTTTCAGCAGGTCGCCACGACACGCGGCGCTGCCGGCGCCGGCGATTTGGCCGAAGGGATCTACCAGGCGCTGGTGACCACCGTCGCCGGTTTGATCGTCGCCATTCCGTCGCTGGCCGCCTATGCCGTGTGCCGCAACCGCGTCGACGCGTTGATTGCCGAGGTCGCCTTCCAGAGCCAACACGCGCTGGCCCCGATCAAGCGGCGGCCGTCGGCGCGGATGCGAACGCCGCCATCGGGCGGATCACAATCCATCCCTTCCCAAACGACCAAGCCCACCGCGTCCCCTCCGCCCCAGAAACCGGCCGGCAGTGGCCCTCCAGGTCCTCCGAAGGCGACCGACTGACGTCGTCCCGCCGATCGAACTTTGGTATCCTCTCGGAACCCCGCTGTTGAAAGGAGTCTGGTCATGCATCACCTCGTGGACTACGGAATTCGTCCCCGCCCCCGAACGTTGCGCGCGATCGCGGTGGTGGTCACCATCGCGGCGGCCGTCGGCAACGTTGCCGCCAGCGCCCAAGAAGGGCTCT
>CAYWXT010000142.1:0-14072 GCA_964462125.1 uncultured Pirellulaceae bacterium
GGCGATGTCGACCAGCTGCAGCAGTTCCTCGACCGCGTCGCGCTCGAACGCGGTCCGGGCGTAGAAAGGGAAGCGATCGGTCAATCGGCGCGAGACGCGCTTCTGAACCGTCTCGCGGTCGATCGTTCCAAGTGACTCATCAACCGCCACGGCCGCAGCCGAAAACTGGCCTGCCTCCAGCAGTTGTTCGACCGCATTCGCCAGGTCACCCGACTGGACACGGCGGGCAACGTGGGGCGGCGTTTCGGGCAAGACCCCGCGACGCCAAAGTTCCAGGATCCGCTCCGCACGCGCCGCAATTTCCGGGTTCGGGTCCCGAGCCGCTCGTTGGACGGTCTCTTGAGAACGCTCGCGGCTCCGCCACAACTCCCTCGTCGCCCGCTGACGTTGCGAAAAGGTGGGGTTTGCTAACGCGGTGGCCGCCGCAGCGGTCTCCGGCGAGATCGCATCAACCCGCCGCTCGTCGCAATCGCTGGGATCGGCGGAGTGGGAAATCCCGCTGAGCGGAAAACCGATCACAAAAGCAACGAGCCATCGTGGCAGCAGGCGAAACGGATTGATGATCATCCCCTCGACCAATCGAGATCGCTAGCCGCGGGCAGACGCGCGGTGGGCCGTCATCGTACAAGGCCCGCGGCTACCTACGGCTCAACCCAACGGCTTCATCCAAGTTTTCAGACAGCACGTTCTCAGACAGAGCCTACCACGATTCTAGCAGAGGAACGTCGTCTCCCAACCCGAAACGCGGGCGGAGCGCACCGGAGGCGACCCGTTTCCGGTGCCGAGGACGTTCTCAAACTTCCTTCTCGTCGATCCAGGACATCATCTTGCGGAGTCCGCGACCGATCTGCTCGACCCCGTGGTCACGCTCGCGGCGGCGGGTCGCTTTGAAATAGGGGGCGCCGGCGCGGTTTTCCAGAATCCAGCGGCGGGCGAACTCTCCGCTTTGGATTTCGTCCAAAATCCGCTTCATCTCCGCCTTGGTTTCCGACGTGATGATCCGCGGACCGCTGACGTAATCGCCATACTCAGCGGTGTTGCTGATGCTGTATCGCATGTAGCTCAGCCCGCCTTGGTAGAGCAGATCAACGATCAGTTTCAGCTCGTGCATGCACTCGAAGTAGGCCATTTCTGGCTGATACCCAGCTTCCACCAGCGTGTCGTAGCCAGCCTTCACCAATTCGCTGATACCACCGCACAACACGACCTGCTCCCCGAACAGATCTGTCTCCGTTTCCTCGGCAAAGGTCGTCTCGATCACACCGCCCCGGGTCCCACCGATCGCCTTGGCATAGGCCAAACCGATCTTCTTGGTCTTCTCGGTGGCTCCCGCGCCGGTGGCGAGCAGGCAGGGGACGCCGCCTCCCTTTTCATATTCACTGCGAACCAGATGGCCGGGGCCTTTGGGGGCAACCAGCAACGCATCGGTCCCCTTGGGCGGTTCGATCTGCCCAAAATGAATATTGAACCCGTGGGAACACATCAGGATGTTCCCTTTGGTCAGGTTGTCGCGGATCTGTTCGCGGTAGATGTCGGCTTGAACTTCATCGGGAAGCAGCAGGTTGACCACGTCAGCCGACTCGGTCGCTTCGGCGATCGACTTCGGCTCGAAGCCGTGGGCGACGGCGAGATCGTAGTTGGCCGAGCCGGGACGCTGGCCGATGACGACGTTGCAGCCGCTGTCGCGCAGGTTTTGCGCCTGAGCGTGGCCCTGGGAGCCGTACCCCAATATCGCGACCGTTTTGCCCTTCAAGTGCGAAAGGTCGGCGTCATTTTCGTAGTAGATCGTGGCTGCCATCGCGAATGTTCTTTGGGTTTGGAAGTGGAAAGGGGAGCGCAGGAAACTTCAGTCAAAAGCCCCGCCGCGACCGTCCGAGTCGGTCGGGCCGTTGGCGCTGCGGATCATCGCGATCCGGCCGGTGCGAACCAGTTCGGTGATCCCATAGGGTCGCACTCGCTCGATGAACGCTTGAACCTTGTTCTCACGCCCGCTGATCTCGACCATCACCTCATCAGGCCCCACGTCAACAATCTTGCCCCGAAAGATATCGACCAGTTCACGAATTTCAGAACGGGCGCTGCCAGGGGGGGCAGCAACCTTCATCAGCAGTAAGTCCCGTTCGACAAAGTCCCGCGAGCTGACATCGAGCACGCCGACGACCGTGACGATCTTCTCCAACTGCTTGCGGACCTGCTCGAGGACGCTGTCGTCACCGACCAGGACGAAGGTCATTCGCGAGAGGTGCGGATTCTCGGTTTCACCGACGGCCAATGAATCGATGTTGTAGCCGCGGGAGGCGAGCATCCCCGAGATGTGGGCGAGCACCCCCGGGACGTTCTGGACGAGGGCCGAGAGAACGTGACGGTGGTTCTGGTGAGGCATCGGCACGACCGCGGTCGGCGGGTTGGACAGGGAGCTGACGGGGAAGCGGGGCATGATAAATTTGGCGGACGTAGCCAACAAGGCCCTGCATCACCACGATCCGGCTCCGCGAGGGGGATGTACAATGCGGCTAAGGATCGTGCGGGAAAAAAGTGTCCGGTACCTTTTGTGCAAAGCACCCGGAGGGCGAGTCCCTCGCAAAAGGTACCGGACACTTTTTTCCCGCTCATCTAACCCATACCAAGCCCGTTCCTTTAAGCCCACGCAACTGCATCATGGGATTTCGCATCGAGCTGCCCGCCTACCGGGGACCGCTCGACCTGCTGTTGTATTTGGTCCGCCGCCAGGAAATCCCGCTGGCCGATCTGTCGTTGGCCCAGGTCGTCGATCAATACGTCGGCCACATCGAACTTCTCGAAGAGTTGGACTTGGCCGAGATTGGTGATTTCATTGATCTGGCCAGCGTGCTACTGGAAATCAAGAGCCAGGCCGTGTTGCCGCAAGTGGGCGAGGATGACGAGGAGGAGGCGATTGTTGACTCCGAGGAGGAGCTGGTCGAGCGGTTGCTGCAGTACAAGCAGATCCGTGATGCCGCAGCGATTCTGGAGGAACGGGGGCATCATTGGCAGCAACGTTACGAGCGGTTGTGCGACGACCTGCCGCGGCGACGGATCGACCCCGGGGATCAACCCATCGTCGACCTGGAAATCTGGGACCTGGTCAGCGCCTTCGGCCGAATCATGCGGGAGGCGGCCGGCCCCCCGCCGACCGAGGTGATCTACGACGAGACGCCAATCCATGTCTACATGCAGCGGATCCACGAAGAACTTCGCCAACACGATCGACTGCCGCTGATCGATTTGCTGACCGGCGGGTCCCATAAATCGGCGTTGATCGGTTGGTTCCTGGCGACACTCGAATTAACCCGCAACCATGGCGCGGCGATCGAACAGGACGACATCGGCGATATCTTCATCGTACGAACCGACGATTTCCACCATGACCTCGACGTGGCCGAGGTCGACAATTATTCGGCCGGAACCCACGATGCGAGCAACCTGCCCGCCTGGATGCAATGATGGACTCCTCGTGGAACGCGCCGCGCTCGTCGCACAGGCCAGAAGTCTCTGGGACTTCTGCTGCCGGGCAAGCTCACGCCGGGGCTCGCATCCGTGATTGATCCGGCGGTCCTTACTGAAAAACGGAGACTTGCTAGGTTATCGCCTCCCACACCGGCCGCGCCCGGTCCGCTTCCCCTCGCGAGTTTCCCTTCTCACCGATGGTCGAAAACGTCCCCCTGCTCACCCATCATCACGACGGATTGACAATCGAGGGGTTCTCGCGAGCCGCCGTGCAAACGTGCTGGCGAGTCCATGAACTGAAGTTGCTGTTCGATCTCGGGGCCCAGCCTTGGGACTTCATGGGAACCCCCACCGCCTTCATCTCTCACGCCCACTTGGACCACATCGCGGCCCTGCCGGTGTTCGTTTCGCGCCGGCGGCTGATGAAAATGGATCCCCCGGTGATCTACCTCCCCGACTCGGCCGTCGACCCGGCCTGGAAGATGCTCCAGATGTTTCGCTCGCTCGATCGCGGAGCGATGCCCTGCGAGTTGATCGGGCTGCTGCCTGGCGACGAGATCGAAGTCGGGCGGGAATACCTCGTCAAAGCGGTTGCCACGCGGCACACGATTCCCTCGGTCGGGTTCATCGTCTACCAGCGACGACATAAGCTGAAGCCGGAGTATCATGGGCTCTCGGGGCACGAGATCCGCGACATTCGCCAAGCGGGCAACGAAGTCACCACGGAGGTTCGCGTGCCAGTGTTGGGCTACACCGGTGACACCTCGCCGCCAGGACTGGACGAGAACCCCGATTTTTTTCGGGCAAAGGTTTTGATCAGCGAATTGACCTTCGTCGCCCCGGAGCACCGGAAGGACAAGATTCATAAGCACGGGCACATGCATGTCGATGACTACCGCGACCGCGCCGACCGCTTCGAAAACGAATTGATCATCGCCGGACATCTCAGTACCCGGTACAACGCACGCCAAGTCAAACGACTCGTCTCCCAAGCGATTCCCGACATGCTCGACCAACGGTTGCGACTGTGGATATGAACGGAGCCGGGGGGGCGAAGGAGGCGGGGGACGGGAAGCATCCCGCGATTGCACCGCCCGGGGGCTGGCCGCCGCCGCGGTCGCTCTACCTGCACGTCCCCTTTTGCCGGCACCGCTGTGGCTACTGCAATTTCAGCGTCATCGCCGATCGGGAGGATCTGATCGATCGTTTCTTACAAGCGATCGATCGCGAACTGGCAGCCCTTCGTCGGCCGGAGATCACGACGGTGTTCATCGGCGGCGGAACCCCCACCCACCTCCCCAAGGACTCGCTCCGCCGACTGCTCGAATCGGTCTCCCGCCGCGTCCGCCTACAACCAGGGTTGGAATTCAGCGTGGAGGCGAACCCGGAGGACATCACCGATGGGAAGGTCGCCCTGCTCGCCGAAGTGGGAGTGAACCGGGTCAGCCTTGGTGTGCAGTCGTTTCACCGCACGAAGCTGGCCACCTTGGAACGTGGTCACACGCCCCGCGCCGCGGCCCAATCGATCGAAACGGTCGCAGCACGGATCCCCAACGTCTCGATCGACCTGATCTTCGCCGCCCCCGGGGAAACCCTTGAGGTGTGGCGTGACGATGTCGCCACGGCGATGGGGCTGCCGATCGTGCACCTTTCGACCTACGCGCTGACGTTCGAAAAGGGAACGTCGTTCTGGAACCGACGCCGCCGAGGAGAGCTGAAAGGTCCCGGCGAATCACGGGAGTTGGCGATGTACCAGGCTGTTCGCAGTCGCACGCGGGAAGCCGGCTGGGAACAGTACGAGATCTCCAACTTCGCCCGTCCAGGTCACCGCTGCCAGCACAACGTGGCCTACTGGCAGGGGTGCGGTTGGTATGCCGTCGGTCCCGGCGCCGCCCGCTTCGCTAGCGGTCGCCGCGAAGTCAACCATCGCAGCACCACCACCTATCTGAAACGGATGGAGGCGGGGGTGAGTCCGGTGGCGGAATCGGAGCAGATCAGCCGAGAACAATACGCCCGCGAACGGGCCGCCTTCGGGATCCGGATGATCGACGGGATCAACCTGCGGTCGCTTCACGCCGAGACCGGTTTCGATTTGGACCGGCGCTGCGGAGCGGTGATCGCTCAGGGAATCGAACGAGGTCTCGTGGCCCGCTCGGGCGACCGACTGCGGCTGACCGAGCGGGGCCTGCTGTTCGCCGATACCGTCGCCAGTGACCTGCTGGGCTAGGCTCTGGTATAGCTAAGAATCAGGGGCGGGCTGCACGGCTTGCGCCGTGGCGTTAGAAATTTTGAGGTGTTGCTTACCGGCGAGCACCCAACAGGATGAACAGGAAGTACGCCAGCGTCATGATTGCCTGCAATGTCGCGGCGACGTAGGTCAGCGCCGCCGCATTCAGCACCTTCGCCACGTAAGGGGCGTCACGCTCGGCGATCACCCCCGCCTCGACCAGGTGCAGCTTGGCTCGCGAACTCGCGTCGAACTCCACGGGCAAATTCACGACCTGGAACACAACGACGGCGGCGAACAAGATCACGCCGAGCCAGGCCAAGGGATGGAGGTTCAGCAGGATACCGCCGAGCAGCATCCAGATTCCCGCTCCCGATCCGAAGTTGGCCGCTGGCACGGCCAGGTTGCGAATCACCAGCGGTGCGTACTGCTGGGCGTCCTGAAACGCGTGCCCCGCCTCGTGACAGGCGACACCCAAGGCCGCCATGTTTTGTCCGTTGTACACGTCGGGGCTGAGCCGCAGTACCTTCGCGCGCGGGTCGTAATGGTCGCTCAAGTGACCCTGGATCGGCTCAATCCCCACCCCTACCAACCCTTGTGAATCGAGCATCCGGCGGGCCGCCTGCGCCCCCGACATCCGCGCCGGGATCTCGCTCATGCTCGAGAACGAGGACTTGACCTTCCATTGGGCGTACAGGCCCAACAGAGCTGGCGGAAGAATGAACAAGAAATAAAGCAGCATGGCTCACCCGGCTCACAGACAGGGACAGACGACCGCCAACCCGGCAGCGTCATGATCGGTTAACAACCCGTTACGCAAGTTCTAGGCCATTCGTTCGAAAATGCCCAGTCTTGACGGGTTTCCCACAGCCAAAGTTGTAGCACAGCAGGCGTTGCAGCGACCCCGGCGACGCTTCACTGCCGCGAACCGGGCGTGACCTCCAACCGCAACGTTTCCTCCCCCCGTTTGACAACCATTTCGATGGGCTCCCCGATTTTGAGGGCCTCGATGGCGAAGGTGTAATCGTAGATGTCCTCGATCGTTTGGCCCGCCAATTCGACAATCAGATCGCCCCCCCGAACCCCCGCTTCGGCTGCCGGACCGTCGCTGTCAACACCGCTCAGCTTCAACCCGCTCACATCTTCATCGTCCACGTAGTCAGGGATGGTCCCCAGGTAAGCCGTCAGCCGGGCTCGCGGCACCTCCCGCTCTTGCTCTCCCTCATCAAGCTCAAACGGCGGGGCCTCGTCCGCTACCAAAAAACCTCGTGTCAACAACGCGAACAGGTGCGCCGTTTTGGCAATCCCCTCATAGTTGAGCTTCTCCGGTGTGTCCCGCGGCGTGTGGTAGTCGTCGTGCACACCGGTGAATCCCGACAAGATTGGGACATCGCGGGCAACAAACGACGACGCATCGGTCGGCAGTCGGCGGCTCGTTTTGTCGAGCTGGAGATCCAATCCGACGGGAACGTTCCGGCGTTGCACTTCGCCCTCCAAAACAGGCGAGGAGCCGATCCCTTGGATGATGAGTTTTTCTCGCAGTCGACCGACCATGTCGAGGTTGAGATACATCGCGATCGCCTCGGTGAGCGGAGTCGCGTCGGTGGCGGTGCCGTGGGCGTGGGCGGCGTCGCCGCTGGCGTCGTGCGGCAGGCCGTCCGCCGTTGTTCGCGGGGCGTCGGGGTATAGCTCATAAAAGTCGTTGACGAAGGACTGGGACCCGAACAGTCCCAACTCCTCACCGCTCCACGCCGCGAGCAACAGATCGCGTTTGGTATCCAGTCGCCCTGCCGCCTGTTCGCCCGCAAGGTACTGGGCGATTTCCAGCATCGCCGCGACACCACTGGCATTGTCATCGGCCCCCACATGAATTTCGTCCTGCTCGTCCTCTTGGGCGAGCGAACCACCCCCGCCGCCGACCCCGAGGTGATCGATGTGGGCGCCGAGGACCACGGACTGATTGCCATCATCCGCCCCTTGCGACGCGGGCAACCGCGCCAACACATTCCGCCCAGTCCCTGTTTCGCGGCGAATTTCGATCTCCGTGGCCACCTGACTCCCCGGCAACTCAAACCCCATTTGCGCAGAGCCGTCGTCGAAGGAGGCTTGAACCTGTTTCAAATCCTTGTCCGCGGCCTGAAATATCCGGCTGGCGATCTCGTCGCTGATCGACAGCACGCCGATACTGACGCTGGCTTGAGACGCCCCGGAGTCGAACCGGATCAACGGCTCCTTGACCTTGCTCGTCGGGCCGGCGACGAGCAACAGCCCGCGGGCACCGTGGTCACGGGCGAACGATGCCTTCCGCCGGGGAGTGCTGTAGCGAGCCAACTGCTGTCGCCGCTCCGGCGAAATCTCCTGCGGCAGATCCCGAAACGCCACGACCCATTTGTCGGCGACATCCAAATGGACGTAGCTGTCATACTCGTCCTGGTCGTCGCTGGCGGGAGCCTGCAGCCCGTAACCGGCAAACACGAGATCGCCCGCCTCGATCTTCCCATCACCGGCGAATGCAAGGGGCCGGAAATCACGGTCCAGCTGCAACGATTCGTCGTCGAGCGTCATGGCGTTGGCGTCGGTGAGGGTCGATCCGGCTGGAAATTCGAACGAATGGAAGAACGTTCCGTCGTCGCCGGCCGGCTCAAAGCCGAGGCTCTGCAGGTACGCGGCGACGTACGCGGTCGCCCGGCGTTCCCCCTCGGTTCCCGTCATCCGGCCTTCCAGCTCCGGTCGCGTCAGGTGATCGACATGGCGGCCAGCGTCGGCGGGAGTGAAGTCGAGCACCGACGCTTCGGCGACCGCCAAGGCCGCCTCGCGGTCCTCCGCCGTGGCGTCACTGGAGTCCGCCGGTTCGAGCTGTTCGACCGGATCGAGCCCCAGGCGTCGGCGGGCCTCGGCATCGTTCCACTGACCCATGAAAATCTGTGAACGGTTCCCCTCCCGGTTGCTGGTCCAGGCCAAACGGTCACCGTCGGGAAGGAACACCGGCAACCCGTCGAACGCATCGGTGTAGGTAACGCGTTCCGGCTCACCCTCTCCGTCGGCGCGGACCAGATGCAGGTCAAATGCAAACCCACGCCGGTTGGTGGTGAAGATCAGGTAGTCGCCGCTGGGGTGAAAATAGGGTGCCCAACTCACCTTGCCGAGATCGGTCAACCGGCGGACGTCGCTGCCGTCGACCCCCATCGTGAAAATCTCCGCGCTCTTGCCATCCTCGGAGAACCGTCGAAAGCAAACCCGATCCCCGTCCGGTGAGAAGAAGGGACCGCCATCGTAGCCGGGATTGTCGGTCAGCCGCCGTACGTCGCTGCCGTCGGCGTTCATGATGTACAGATCAATCATGTACGCCAGGTCGACGTCGAACATCGCCGCTTCCCGCTCGGTCAATTCCCGCGAGTAGGCTTCGCGGTTGGAAGCGAACACGATCTTCGTGCCGTCGGGGCTGTAACAGGCTTCGGCGTCGTAGCCGCGGGCATCGGTCAGCTGCGTGTACTCGCCCGACTGCAGGTCCTTGGCGAACAGATCAAACGTTTCGTCATAGTCCCAGTCGTAGCGGCCCTGCTCCCCCTTTTCCCGCAGTTCCAATTCCTCACGCTGTTTTTCCTCCGCCGCCGGGTCCTCGTGCGTGCTGGCGAACAGCACCCGCTCCCCGTCGGGATGGATCCAGGCGCAGGTCGTTTTCCCATGTCCCGGCGAGATCCGCTCGATATCTCCCGTGTCCAAGTCCATCAGATAGATCTGATAGAACGGGTTGGCCGGATCGCGTTCGCTCTGGAACACCATCTGGCGGCCGTCGGGGCTGAAGTACCCCTCCCCGGCGCGGCGTCCTTCAAAGGTCAATTGCCGCGCGTCTTCGATCAGCTCCGCCTCCAACGCCGCCGCTTCCTCCGGACTCCGTTCGTCTTCCGTAGCCTCCTCCGCAGCTGCCCGCGGCAGCCCCGTCCCCGGCAGCCCCGTCCCTGGCAGCCCCGTCCAGAGCAGCGCCGCGGAGACAAAACAAACGGAAAACAACCGCCAAATACCAAAAGTGCGGCCGCTGAGGTGGGGGATATCGCTCAGCATCAGCAAAGACCTTCGAGGACGGACGGGAAATAGCATGGGGCAATGTTTCCGGGTTCAGGGTTTCCGGGTTCAGGGCTAAGCGGTTATCGCATCGAGTGGCATGGCACCGAGTGGGGCATCAGCGAGGCGAGTTCGAGGAGCCCCCGCCCACCAAGCCATGTGCCCCACGGAGGCAGATCAGGCCATCGCCCCACTGGGCAAACAGGGAACGTCTCTCGGATTCGCAGCCGAACACGCGGACCGTACTGGTTCGGTGGTGACACATCACTATTCGCTCGCTGGCAAGTCAAAGTCGCCGGTCAGGTCGCGGAAGACCGCGTGGATGTGGTTGGCCGGGTTGCCTGAGGCGTCGGGCTGTGTGTTGACGAACTCAACCAGAAACTCCTCGCCGCGGACCCGGTAGTAGTGACCGATGCCCGGCTCCTTGGCCCCGGCCCAAGCGAAATGAGCTTTGTCCCAGCCGTTCTCATCGATCAGCTCTCGTCGTTCCTTGGCGACCGGATCAGCGACGTTATTGGTGTAGGAAAAGACGAGGCGGCGGAGGAGTTCTTGCTGATCGTTATTGAGCCGCATGTAGGGGATCCCTTCCGGATCACCGACCGAGGCTTGTGGCTCACCAGCAAAGCGGATCTCTGAGGGAGCTTCCTCCGCGATCACCGCCACTTCCGCTTGGTTCTCGGTCAAGGAATTGACCAGGTCGAACGCCAACTGTTCCTCGTCCCGCAGCACACGCGCGCCCTTGCCGAGGGTCCCCTCGACGTCGTCCTGGATGATGGCCGGATTGGCTCCCATGAACTGCGGCGTGCTGTTGACGACTTCGCCGTCGCGACAGACGAAATTCAGCGACAGATGGTGCCCTTCGAAACTCAGCCCCCACCGGTCGCGGTCGCTCGGGGTCCCGAAGATGGTGACGTAGTAGAGCTGGGGATCGCGGGGCCAGTTGCGTCCCTCCCCCTCCAGCTGCTGAAGCACTCCTTCCAAGGCCATGATCTTGTTCGATTTGTCGTAGCCGGCTTCGCTCAAGGCCGCCCGGAGCAACCGCAGCGCCGCGGTCCGCTGGGCCGTGTTCATCTCCTTCATCACCAGCCCCTTCCTGCTGTCCTTCGGGATGAAGTGCCAACCCACACGCTTGGGCGAGTCGTAGGGAACCACCGTCACCTCCCGCTGGCCTTCGTCGAGCGACTCGAGGAACGAATCGGCAAACATCTTCATCTGGCCGCCCGGCGAGCCGGCGGACTGGAATCCAAACGCCGTGAGGGCAATGGCCAGAATCAGACAGGCGGGGATCGCGTGAGCGAGACGCATGGCGGGGTCTCCGTTCGAGGCTGGGGAATCAGGGCAGGAATCCGCAATGATAACCAAAAAGACGCAGGCACGTGGACTCGAGGGACGGCAGAACTCGGAAGACAGCAGGATTCGGGGGACGGCGGCTCGGGTGGAAAACCGGTACCATGGCCTTCCAACATTGGGGCTTTGGCTTTCGCCGTCGACAAGCTCCAATGAGAGCGGATCAGCCGATGAGACCGGATCGGCAAAAAACATCCCAGATTCACCCGGAACCCTCTCCTTGCTATCTGGAGCATACCGACAAGCATGCGGTGTTACCTGCAACTTCTCGACGAGGTACTGCACCAAGGCGGTGACCGCGAGGACCGGACCGGCGTGGGAACCCGCAGCCTGTTTGGACGCCAGGTGCGGTATGACCTCAGCGAAGGCTTCCCGCTGTTGACCACCAAGAAACTGCATCTCCGCTCGATCATTTACGAATTGTTGTGGTTTTTGCGGGGCGAGACCAATATTCGCTGGCTGAAGGAGCATCGCGTATCGATCTGGGACGAGTGGGCCGACGCGGAAGGCGAGCTGGGGCCGGTCTATGGGCAACAGTGGCGGAGTTGGCAGGCACCGTCGGGAGCGACGATTGATCAGATCGCCCAGGTGGAACGCGAAATCCGCCGCAATCCCGATTCCCGGCGTTTGATCGTCTCGGCTTGGAATGTCGCCGATGTCGGACGAATGGCTCTCCCCCCCTGTCATGTGCTGTTCCAGTTCTACGTCGCCGACGGCCGCTTGTCGTGCCAGCTCTATCAGCGTTCAGCCGACCTGTTCCTCGGCGTCCCGTTCAACATCGCCAGCTATGCCCTGTTGACGATGATGATGGCCCAGGTCACCGGGTTGGAACCGGGAGAATTCATTCACACCTTTGGCGACCTCCACCTGTACCGCAACCATTTTGATCAGGCGCGGGAACAGCTTTCGCGGCAGCCACGACCGCTGCCGAGCATGCAGTTGCTCGCCACGCCGGAAACGGTCGACGGCTTTCGGTACGACGATTTCCAGTTGCGCGACTACGACCCCCATCCCCCGATCAAAGCCCCAGTGGCAGTCTGATGCCAGCTCCTCGGTTGTCTGCGGTGATCGCGATCACCCCGGCCGGCGTGATCGGCGACGAGGGTGACATGCCGTGGCGGCTGAGCAGCGACCTGCGGCGGTTCAAGCGGCTGACGATGGGGGGCGTCCTGATCATGGGGCGGCGAACGTTCGATTCCATCGGCCGCCCCCTGCCAGGGCGAACCACGATCGTGATCACCCGCAATCGGCAGTGGTCGGCCGAGGGGGTGCAGGCGGTGGGTAGTCCGGAGGAGGCGGTCGCGGCGGCCGGATCGGAACCGGCGTTCGTGGTCGGCGGAGCGGAGATTTATCGTCAGCTGATCGGCCGCTGCGGCCAGCTCTTCCTGACCCAAGTCTGGTCCGATGTCGGCGGCCAGACGCAGTTGGAACTCGACCTCCAACCGTTCACCATCATCGAACGGTGCCGCGTCCCAGCCACGCTGCGGGACGAGGTGCCGACGGAATTCCTCCGGTTGGTGCGAAAAAAATCTGGCGAAATTGGTGGGACGTCCCCACTTGAGCAAAAAGGGGGCCGTTCGCTATAGTCCGGGATTCTTGGCCGGAACGTGGCGTCACCGTCGCGGCGCGCCCCGCTGATTGGCTCGTCCGTCTTGAACAACCCCCCAGGAGTCTCGTTATGCCCCGTTTGCTGGGCGTCGACATCCCCAACGACAAACAGATCCAGTATTCGCTGACGTACCTCTATGGTGTCGGGCTGCCAACGGCCCGTGAGGCCTGCGAAAAGCTGGGGATTGACCCTGGCCGCCCGGCCCGGGAACTCGGCGACGACGAGTTGAGCCGCGTGGCGGCGTTGCTGGAGCGGGATTACACGGTGGAAGGCCCGCTGCGCCGCTTGGTTACGCAAAACATCAGCCGGCTCCGCGAGATCAAATCCTACCGAGGCATCCGCCATCGGATCGGGCTTCCGGTGCGGGGCCAGCGGACCAAAACCAACTCGCGGACGCGGAAAGGTCCCCGCAAGACGGTGGCCGGAAAGAAAGGGGTCAAGGACCTCCGCTGATCCCGCACGGATCGTCGATCGGACCATTCATTTTCAGATTCAGTCACGCCTGTACGCAGAGGCTTTGCCGTGGCAAAGACCAACAAGAAGAAACGGGTTCGTCGGAACGTGAGCAACGGCATCGCGCACGTTCACGCGACGTTCAACAACACGACCGTCACGATCACCGATACCAAAGGTGACACGTTGTGCTGGGCCAGCGCCGGCACCAGTGGCTTCAAGGGGAGTCGCAAGAGCACCCCCTTCGCCGGTCAATGCGCCGCCCAGCAGGCGGCGGAGAAGGCGGGGAAATTTGGCATGCGGGATGTCGAAGTTCGCGTCAAAGGTCCCGGTTCGGGGCGCGAGAGCGCGATCACGGCCCTGCAGGCGGCCGGACTGAACGTGAAATTGATCGAAGACGTCACACCGATTCCCCACAACGGCTGTCGTCCCCGCAAGAAGCGTCGCGTCTAACGACGCCCCCTCCCATCTATCCCTCACGCCCTTCCTTGGCCACCCGATTAGAGGTCCATCACCATGCACATTCGCTGGCGCGGCATGGAGCTGCCAAGCTCCCTCGAAGTCGAACGCGATTCCCTCTCGCCAACCTACGGCAAGTTCATCGCCGAACCATTCGAACGCGGGTTCGGAGCGAGCGTCGGCAATAGCCTGCGACGGGTTCTGCTCAGCAGCCTGATGGGCAGTGCGGTCACGCAGATCAAGATCCGCGGCGCCCAACACGAGTTCACGACCCTCCCCGGCGTGCTCGAGGATGTCACGCAGATCGTGCTGAACGTCAAAAGCCTGATCGTTCGCAGCCAAAGCGAAGCGACACGGGTGATCACCGTGGAGCGAAACAGTGCCGGTGTGGTCACCGGGGCCGATGTCGAAGGCGATGCCGACGTGGAGATCGTCAACAAAAATCATGTC
>CAYWXT010000143.1:0-14025 GCA_964462125.1 uncultured Pirellulaceae bacterium
AAAGCCATGATTTTCAAGTGGTTTAACACTAATGCGCCAGGCCAGGCTCGGGGTGCCGTCCTTCCGGGGAGGCGTCTTGCCTGCAAGCAGGTAATCCCGCTCGTCAGCCCACCGCTTCAGTGCGGCTTCCTTGTCGGTCCCGAAGTAGTGCGGCTTCCCCTTGATCCGCTTCCACCATTGCCCGTTGCGGTGCTTGGACAGGGGGCAATCGTTCGCTCGTTTCTTGGCCATCGTCTCGGTCTCCGTGTAGGCGTCGGAAAACCGAATCATAGGCGGTAGGCGTCGTTCCAGGCGTCGTTGGCGGTGAAAATCAGTGCCCCCACTAGGACTCGAACCTAGGACCCACTGATTAAGAGTCAGTTGCTCTACCGACTGAGCTATAGGGGCGGGTGGATGACACGGGGTTCGGGCATCGATCGGGTTGTCACAGGGCACCACCCGAGGAGCCGACGTGTCGTTCGCGTGCGTAGGTTAGCTCCGCCGCCGAATCAAGGCAAGCCTGGACCGTTACAGCCCTGCCAGCGGAGTTTCGGCGTCGCCAAATCGGTCGATGTCGACCCCCATTCGCTGGGCCAGCGACAGATAGAGCGAACAGAGACGCCGCTCCGAGTCGTCTTGCCCGGAATAGTCGAGCACGCGGCCGGTATCCAGCTTCCCGCCAAGGCCGCCCACTGTGAAGGCAGGAACCTTGTGGGAATCATGCTTGCTGCCCGACCACATGTTGTTCAAAAACAGCAGGCACGTGTGATCCAGCACCGTGCCGTCCCCCTCCGGCATCGCCTCCAAACGCTCGGCCAGGTAGGCGACCTGGGAACAGTAATAGCGCGAAATCCGCTCGTAGTCGTCGGAAAGGTCGTCGTGCGACGCCGAGTGGTGCGCCTTGCGGACATCGAGGAAGGGGTAGAACAGCCCTGAAATGTCGCGGCACAGTAGCAGTGTGGCGACGCGAGTCTTGTCGGTTTGAAACGCCAACGCGAGGACATCGCACATCAAACGCATGTGCTCCCGGATGTCCTCGGGCAATCCATTCTCAGGACGGTCCATGGAGAGCAACGGTCGTTCCCGATCGCGCGCCCGCTCGGCCGCCTTTGACTCCTCGTCCCGCATTCGCACCACCCGCTTTTCAACCTCGCGAACGCTGTTGAGGTACTCATCCAGTTTGGCACGGTCCGAGGCGCTGGTGCCGCGTCTGAGACTCTCGGCGTGCTCCTGGACCCGATCCAAAACGCTCTTGTTGCGGCGGCTGCCGCGGTTATCAAACAGGCTGTCAAAGGCCAACGAGGGATACACCTCCATCGGCACCGGCGAGGTGGCGTTTTGCCACGAAATGTGCGAACTGTAGGCCATCGAGAAGTTCGTCTCGTGATAGCCCGTGACCGGTTGCTCGCACCCCAGGACCAGACTCGCCTGAGGTGTTTCATCTCCGATTTGGTTGGCGAGCACCTGATCGATGCTGATCCCGCCCCGTAGCTCGGCACCTTTCTGCAACGAGGCACCTGAGAGAATATTTCCGGTCTGGCCCGGATGGATGCCGACACCGGTGGCGTTTTCGTTGAACAATCCGGTCAAGAAGTTCATCTTGGACTTGAGCGGTTCCATCGGCTCCAGGCTTTTGCCCAGCTCCAACCGGTCGCCTACTTCTTCAGCCCACCAGTGGTCTTGGTTGACCCCACAGGCCATGAACAGGGCAGCGAACCGACGGGGGTGTGGCGATACACCGCTGGGGTCGTCATCGCCTGCCGCGTCGGTGGTCCCCCAGACAGGCACCGATTCCAGCCAAGGAAGCGCCATCGCGACGCCGGCTCCGCGGAGCAGCGTGCGTCGAGAAACAGGACGGTGTGGCGGCGGCGTCGGTTTCACGTCACTCATGGCGTCCTCGTTTCTCCAAGAACTGTGAACTGGTGATGATGCTGGTCACGAGACTGCTAAAACGGTAATCGTCATCCTCCAGACGCTGCCGCATGGTTTCCACCAGCGGTTCGTCTGACAATAGCAGACTCCGGCCCAGGCCGTACGATAGCAGCTTCCGGCAGAGGTTATCAACAAAGTCGTCTCGCCGGTGCGCATCGATATACTCCCGCAACCCGCCGAGTCCCTCGCCCTGCGTTCCATCGGGGAACTCAGCACGGCTATCGACCGGGTGGCCCGCCAGGTTAACCGTCCGCCGCTGACCGACCGGTCCGTAGTTCTCAAACACCAGCCCCAAGGAGTCGAACCGGTCGTGGCAAACGGCACAGCTGGTGTGTTCGCGATGTTTGGCCAGCATTTCGGCCAGCGTCAATTCGCCCAAGTCGTGTTCATCCTCGGGAAGTTCCGGCACATCCGGTGGGGGCGGCGGGATCCGTTCCCCGAGCAGTCGCCGGGCGACCCAATAGCCACGCTTGACGGGGCTGGTCCGCAACCCGGGCGAGTTGACCGTCTGAAAGACCGCCATCGGCAGCAGGCCGCCGCGTCCGTGCTTGCGGGCGTCCTCGATCCGCCGCCAATCGTCCGCCCCCGGTTCGGGACCGAAGTCGATTGAATCGATCCCGTAGTGCTCTGCCAATTCAGCATTGACGAACGTGTGGTGGGCTTGGAGAAACTCCAGCACCGACCGGTCGCGGCGAACGAGATCGACGAAGAAACGCACGGGTTCCTGGAACATCGCTTGCCGAAGCGAATCGGTGAACTCGGGGAATTGCTCACGATCGACGCCGTTGTGTTGTTCGAAACGACGAAAGTCGAGCCAATTGCTGCCAAACTCGATCGCCAAGGCTTCAACGCGATTGTCCGCAAGCATCCGCTTGGCTTGGGCCACCAGCACCTCGGAATCACGCAACCGCTGCGATTCGGCCAACGCGATCAGCTCCGCGTCCGGCATGCTCGACCAGAGGAAATAACTTAGCCGGCTGGCCAATTCCAAATCGGTCAGCGGCCGGCGCTGGCGATCATTGGGAACCAAGTCAACGCGATAGCAAAACTGTGGCGACATCAGGATCGTGACCATGCAGTCCTGGATCGCTTCCTCGTGTTCCAGTTCGTCGTCTTCGCGGAGGGCGTGATAGAAATCAAGCAAGTCATCCCGCTCGATATCGGACAAGGGGCGGCGATAAGCCCTCACGGCGAACTGCAGGAGTGCTTCGAGGTGACTTTCACGGGCATCGATCCGCGCTTGTTCGACCCAACGGATCCGATCATTCATTTGATCGAAATAAGCCCGAATCGACTGCAAGACCCGTTCGCTGCCGTCGTTCCGGCGGGCCATGGCCAGGTATTCATCGGCGAGCCTCTGGATCAACGGTTCGGAGGTCACCGCCTTGTCCTCGGCGCGGGCAAAGTCAAAAACGGGATCGCGAAGGTATTTTGAATCGGTTCGCTCGAACCAGACGAAACCAGTGTATTGCCGGATCGGCGCCGAGGTGATGAAGTCGAGTTCCTGCCACAGCGTGTCGATCTCTTCGCGATCCGCTTCATCGAGAATCATGTCGTACAGGGGCGCGTCGTCTCGGTAGTAGCCCATCATGCTATGGAATCCGGCGCTCAACAGGCGACCCTTTTCCTGATCTTCCTTCGCCTTGCCGACATAGTCACGCCCACGCTCGGACACATAAAACGCATCGGGAAAAAGGTCGCAAAATTCCCGGAGCGATCCATCGAAGACCGCACGTTCGCCTGGGTCCTGCGGAGCGACCAACTCGGGAAATTCCTCCGCCTCGGCCGAACCCGCTTCGATGTCCGCGATCATTTCCGGAACGAGGACGCGGCGGTGGGCGGCGTACTGATCGTTTTTCCACAACACGAATGGTTGGGAGCCGAGATGTCCCCCTTCGAGTTCCAAATTGGGGAAGCTTGGCTCGAGCCGTTTTCGAAGTTTGAGCACGCTCGCCCGCAGCGACTCACAGTCTTGGCGGACGCTCGCATCCTCGGTCGGGTCGGAAGGCAACGCGTTCCATCGTTGCCGGATGGTTGTCAGCGGCCCGTGAGCTGGCGAATCGTGAACTGGCGAATCGCCGTTCAGCGTCGACCACAGGCGTTTCAAATAGCGGGGGCTGACCTGTTGCTCCGCAGCAACCTGTTCGAGCGACTTTGCCTGCTGGCCCGATTGCCGATTCGTGTTGAAGATCCAGGCGGCGAAAAAGTAGTCAGCCAAATCGGTCGGTTGCTGTTCGTAGAAGTCGACGATCCGACGGACCGCAAATTTGTCACGGTCGGTTTCGGTCATCACCGGGTGCGGCGCGAATGAGAACCCATCGAGTTTCAGCACCAGGTGATCCGTAATGGATCGGGCTGCGCCCAGATACTTTTCCAGCAGTGCCGGTGACATCGCCAGCGATTCGCTGGAGTTGTCGAAGCCGGCCTCGTTGGCCGGGTCGACGGGAAAGTCGCGTGTCGGACGGAGGTCGACGCCGGTCAGGTCACGGATTGTGTAGTTGTATTCAGCGTTGCTCAACCGCCGCGTCGCCACGGGGCCAGGATCACCGGCGTTCCGCAAGGCCGCTGCGCGACGCACCCCACCGATCCAACGGATCACGCGCTCGCGGAGCTCCTCCGGCGGCTGCCCCGCATCCTCCGGTGGCATCTCTTCCGCTTCCAGACGATGCAGGATCTCCTCCCACGTCTGATAATGCCGCTCGACCGCGTCAACGGTGGTGTAGGTACTGAGGTCCAGCTTGGCCTCTTGGACGCCCTCTCCGTGACAATCGGTGCAGTAATTCTGCAGAAACGGACGAACCACCTCGGCCATCGCTTGCTCAAGTCGCGCCGCGTCCGAGTCGCTCGTCGTCGGGTCGGCCGCGAATACAAACTCGTTGTCTTTCGCGAGAACAGCAAGCACGAACAGCAACGTTGGTACAAGCAAAAACGCGTTTGCAGGTCGAGCGTGGGTGCGCATGGGAAGGGGTCGTCTGGGCTGGAAGTGGTTCGGCTCCCGGTCGATTGTGATGCGAACCGGGGGGAGCGCGGCGGGGACAGTGTCGCCCACGCGATGGTGTCGGCCACGCGATGGGAAGCGTCATGCGTCTCCATCGACCGATTCGGTCTCGCTTCAGGGTAAACCGGCCGGAGGATGGGGAGAACACCGGACTTGGCGATGGTACGGGTTGGCGATGGTGCGAATGAACGGCGCATGATGCTGTGGCGCATCCCGCGTTGAGCACGTGCAACACCAGAATCAGCGGTATTTTCGCTCCGTCACGCCACGGGGCTCGTTGCACCACGGTCGTTGCGCCCGAATTTTTCGGTGTTTTTCCTTAGAAACGTGCCGGACACCGATCGGTTGGGTCCGGAACGCGACTCGCTTGGCACCGGCATTGCGACGCCTCGGATCGAACATCACTTGCCCGTCACTCGCCTCGTGAGGCCGCTGCTGTGAACCGGTCACCGCTGTCCATCGCTATCCATGGTTGGAGTAAAACCTGTCTCTCGGTTTGCGGCCTGCTGTTGGCGCCGGTGGCATGCCATGCAGACAATCCGCCCTGGTCGGCTTATCCCACCGGCAGCGCGCTGGCGGTTTCCGTCCCCGACGGGCGGATCGTGCGAGGCGTGATCGATCCCCGGACGACAGACGAGCATCTTTGGTTGACAGGAGAGGTCGAGGGGATGAGGGTTGGAAGCCGACTCGCGATCGCCGATGTCGTTCGAGTCGACTCCGCCAAGCCGGTTTCACTTCCGCAGCGGCGGGCGCATGCCGCGCCGGCAAGAGGCGGTGAGCGGACGGTTCCTGACATGACGATCGCTGAATCGTCTCCCCCATCGCAACCGGAGTCTTCCCAGCACCGCACTGCACAGTCACTAGCGGCCATCGCGTACCTTGAGAACTGGGACGACGATTCCGAGATCGATGGGTTGCGGTTGCATTTGTCCCCCCGCGACTCGCGTGGTGAGCTGACCCCAGCATCCGGCTCCCTATCGGTGCACCTGGCGGTTTACCGCGGCGACTGGCGCGATCAGAAGGGCCGATTTGAGCAGGAAGAGCATTGGTCGCAGGAGATATCCGCTGACGATTACGGTCCCTTGGGGGCACAGGTCGACCTGCCGTTTCGCCGGACGAGTCCCGAGACGGATCCCGAGGTTCTCGCGGTCGGTGTCCTCCGCGTGCGGTTCAATATTGCCGGTGAAGGTACGCTTGACGCCAGACTCGACGACGTCGAACTTCGCCCATACTCCTTCACGCGAGCCCTGCGGCAACGTCCCTGAGCGTGCCTACCGCGGAGGCGACGTTTTGTTCGGCGGCCATGTAGGATTTTTCAGTGCGTCGTTCAACGCTGGCTCGGGACGGGGCGCGGACTTCAGCGTAGGCGTGACGATCGGCGTATTGGCACGCTGCAGGTCGCAGGCTTCCGAAGGAGTGAGACCACCACCACCTTGCACGATCCGCGGCAGGAGGGCGACGACGATTTCGGCCCGTTCGCGTTCCACCGTTCGCCGCTGGAACAGACGTCCCACGAGCCAAGCGTCACCCAGCCATGGCACTTTCAGCTGCCGCTCGTTGTCGACTTCCTGAATCAGTCCGCCGATGATCACGCCGTGGCCATCGGGAACCATGACGCTCGTCTCCACCTCAGTTGTTTCCTCTTCGGGCAGCGTCGTGGTGGCGTTGATGTCGCCACTGGAGACTTTCGGGTGAACCTTCATCACAATCTGGCCATCGGAGGCGATCTGCGGGGTGACACTCAACACCACACCGACTTCCAGGAACTGCACATCTTGCAGCGTGCTGGTTTGCGTCGTCGTGGTCACGAAATAGCCCAAGCGGCGGCCGATTTGGATCTTCGATTCCTGGCCGTTGACCATCAGCAGTTTGGGCGCCGCGAGTGTTTTGGAGTCGGTCGTGGAGGTCAAACAATCCAGCAGTGAGAAGTAATCGGTGCCGTCCACCTCAAGGATCGCGGCTGGCCCCGAATCGGGAGTGAAGCCCGTCGTTACCAGATTGACGTCCGCCCCGGCGAGCCGAGCCACGGCGTCAAAGTCGACCCCGTGGCGGTTCTCGTGCTGTAGCTTCACCTGCAACAGCCGGGCTTCAACCATCACTTGCTGCGGCGGCTGGTCAGCTTGCTGGATGTAGTCGGCGACCCGCGTTACGTAGTCTGGCAGATCCTCGATGACCAGTTGCTCATGGGTCTTGCGGTTTTCGTCGGGGTCGACCTGCCGCGAGAAAACCTTCCCCACCGGTGAAAGCAGCCCGGTGACGACCTCCTCCACGTCGGTCGCGGAAACATAGTTGAGATCAAATACACGGATTTCTCGACCCTGGACGACGAAGTTCTCCGCAGCATCTTTGCTGACCGACGTGACGTAGATCACGTCGTCGACGCGAGTCCACGTACAACCGCTGACGGACATCACCGCATCCAGCGCGTTTTCCAGCGTCGTTGGCTGGAGCGTGACAGTGATCGGCGTTTCCAGGCCGCTGGGGGCGACGATGCTCAGCCCCTGCTGCTCGGCGATCAACGACAACACCGAATGCAACGGCGCCTCGCGTACCGACAACGTCACCAGCGGGCCCTCCGTCTCCAATTGCACCTGGCCCCGCTCCGAGGGGAGTTCTTGCAAGGGAATCTGAATCTGTCCCGGTTGAAGCGCCTCCGGCAGTGCGCTGGAGCCCGAGTCGGGCGACGGCAATTCGTCAACCACCGCCGGGGCCAAAACATGCGGTTTGGGCAACGGCGACAAGGGCTCCTTCAATTTTGGCTCTGCGAGCTTCAGCTCGGTTCGTTTCGGCTCGCGCGGCTTCGGATCGGGAGGGTCCGGCTCAGGAGGGGCAGGTTCAGGGGATGGTGGCGGATCCGTCTGATCCGACAGCGTTTGAAAGAAGGCGGCCGGCGCGACGGCTGTCGCGGTGGGATGCTCCGAATCGTCTGACTGGGAGGAAACGTGATCGGCGGCCACCACGGGTGCGTTTTCGATTGGGGGTGTGGCGGTGGGGCCCGTGCTATCGACGCTCAATTCCGAGCCAAGCGACGAGAATGTTCGTTTCCCAGCCCCATCGTGAATGCAACCAACGGTGCCGACCGGCACGAACATGATTGCCACGAGCCACGACGCGCGAATCCTGACCACGGAGTCCCACCGTGTGGAAAGTGAACGCGTCAACGTGGGTGGATGATCCATTCCTGCGGACGTTTTTTGAGGAATGCGGCCGCGCGATCACTGCGGGTCGCGAACGTGCGGCGCACGGTTGTGGTTCCTCTTACACGGGTTTTGTCGATCAGGTAAAGGCAGGTTTCGCATCCCCGGCGATGTGGGGGCACACAGGCACCGGCGGCGAACGTCCTTGGGCCCTGCAAGCGGGGTTTCGAGAGTACCCGAGGGGCGGGCGCCAGAAAGTCGCCGCGACTTCGGCTACGAAGGGGGGAGGTTGGGCTGACGTCACGGCAGCGTCTCGCGGCGGCGGCTGCCGGGAGAGACGACCATTGGGTTGCCACTCGCAAAGCCGGGGGGCGGCACGTCGAAAAACAGCGGGAGGTACTGGAAGCGGCAATTCGAAGCCGCATTGATGCTGCGGCAGATCGCGACGCCGCGAAAACGGGTTTCCATTAAGTTTGCCGGGGAGTTGAGCTGCCCGGAGAGGTAGACGACGCCGTTGATTTCCGAAGGATACGTGTCCAGGATGTCGTGATCCGATTGGTCCTCGTAGGGAGCTTCGGGTGGGTTGAAGTTGGTGATCAGGAGCGATTCGCTGAGCGCCGTTGAATCCACCTTCATTTGCAGATCACCTAACACCAGCAGTGCGGGGTAGTTGCTGACCGCGGCATCCCAACGCAAGCTGCCTTCAAGCGAGCTCCGGGGGTCTGGGTTGAGCAGCACGATCGTGCCGACGATCCGACTGTTCTTGATACAGACCTGCTGCCCGCCGCAGTCGATGACATAAATCCCCTCGGGATTACGCTCGCCGAACGGATTGGATAATGGACTGATCACCCGATTCCCAATGACGCGGACGCCAGCAACATCCGGCAGCGCGGCGAGCGAAATCGGCGTGCCGTTATCAAGGTAGTAATCAAAAACGGAACTGCCCGGCAACCGTCGCGGAGGGGCCCCTTCAATCTTCGCACCGCTGACGTTGCCCGTTACGGTACCCACCGCTTCCGCATCGCCATCGAGTGACGCCAAGAGCGCTCCGGCCGATATATTGCTGTTGCTGCTGACCTGTTGATCGGTCCGGAATTCCACACTATCACCAAGCACGATGTCGCCATGACAGTGGAGTGCTGAACCCAAGCTCGACAATGGCTGGCCGGTTGGCAATAGCCGCACGCTTTCTGCGACCGCCACTCGTCCCACGCGTCCGATACCGACAACGCGGACCGAGTCGGAGTCGTCATCAGCAAGATCGCCATCCTCGTCAACCAGTTTCCAGGTGAACGTACCATTGTCGAGCGATCGTGCGGGGGTGGGATACTCGACATCGTGCGCGTAAACCGACCTCCAACTGTCTTCCGCCTCGATGCTGTGAATCGCATCTTCCACGGCCGACTGGGCCAGCACCTGAGCGTCGGACCAATCACGGGCGTCGATTGCGGAACGCATTCGCAAGGAGGCTGCTGAGAGGGCAACCAACCCCATCGTTGAAACGACCAGCGCGGTAAATAGCACCGCCACGTAGAGGTATCCTTGGCGACGCGGGTGACTGTCCACTCGGCGGGAATTCGCGTTCATCCTATCGGTCCGTCGCGTGATTGATGAGCGAAACGCCGCTGGTCACCGGAGTGCCAGCGCCGCTTTCGAGGGTGACGCCGATCCAGGTGATCAGCGTTTGATCGACCCCTTTCGGCTGCAGGCTACCGCCGGTTTCCACGCGATATGCCTGCAGCGTGGTGGTTTTTCCGCTTGGCGTGATGACCGCGACGGTGACCAGCCGCAGCCCCGAGTCCGATCGGCTGTCGGGCATCACCTTGTGGTCGTCCGCATGGAGCTTCTCTACGTGCGCTGTTCGCTTCCAACCGGTGTAGCCTGGAATCTCCGTTCCTTCACGGTCCTTCGGCGGCGAATCGTCCCAGTTTCTGTAGTCGTCCACGTCGTCGCAGAACGTGCGAGCACCAGCGGGGCCTGTCTCGCCCGATTCCAAGCCGAATTCCGGCAACTGGTCTGGGTCCTCGTAGGGAAGCGCGGTGATTTCGTCGAGCAACTGCCGGGCGAGGGCAACCGCTTCACTCTCTTCCGCGGCCGCCAGCGTGGAGCGGGCCGCCGCCCCCACGCTGGTCAACGCCGCGGTGAGCAACAGGCCGACGAGCAGCGTGGAGACCACGACCTCCGCCAACGACAGGCCGCGGCGGCTCCGCCAGGCTCGCGGAGCATTTCGGCGGGGGCGGAATGACTTGGTTTCGCACATGGGATTGGAGGTCGCTTCATTGGCGGTTGAACTTGCTGAGCTATTGCCCGGCGTGATACGGATCCACGCCTGGCAAAGCGTGCGTGACGTAGTTCAGCGAGAAGTCCTGGACGTCGCGAGCAACGATCATCGGTTCGGCGCCGTTGTAGCTCAGCGTGAGCGGGTCCCCGCGGTTCCCTGACCAAGCGTAGCGAAGTGTCTCCGGCTGGCCATCGCCATTGCGGTCGGGCACGGTGAAGGTGGCAGCTGTGTCGGTACGTTCGGTGAATCCGGTGGCCAACCGAAGATCGGCGAGCAGGTCGCTGGCGGTCCAGACCGACGTGGTTGTCGCATGCGGCGCGGTCGACTCTGGGCGAAACGCGCCGCTGGTGACGATCACCGTGGCGCCGAGCCCGGTAATCAACACGGTGGCCGAAGCCATGGCCGCGACCAGTTCAATCAGCGTTTGACCGCGGGGGCGGGAGCGGAGGATGCGATCGAACCGGTTCACGAGATCGACGCCTCACCGGTCGCTGGATCGATGGTCACGGTGAAGTGATGTCTTCCTTTACTGACAACGACCTCGGCTGAGGTGGCTGCGGTACCTCCCACCAACGGATGACCGTAAGCGTTGAAGGCAACCGTGTCGCCGCCGTTGAAGTCAATCGAGGTGAGCGTCACCCCGTCATCGACATCGGCCAAATTGACCGTATATGGCTGGGACGGATTCGCGGGATCTTCCACGGCAGTCATGTCATAACCGGCAGGGGTCCGGCGAAATGTGACTTGAGTCTCGCGGCTGCGCTGCATGGCGGTCCGGCGGGCGTAGTTCAGATCGCTGGCAATTCTCCGCGCCACCGCTTCGCACCGCAAATGCGCCGCCGCAGAAGCAAACTCGGGCGCGGCGACGGCCGCAAGAATCCCGACGATCAGCACCGTGATCAGCAGGTCGACCAAGGTTCCACCGAAGCGACATCTGTCGCTGCCGATACGGTCTTTCGGAGGCCGTTGCTGGATCACGGCATTCATGCCTGAGCTCCCTCTCCGCGATCGCGAACGCGATCGTCGTGTTCGAAGCTGAGCCCCATCGTGGCCAAAACCGTGGCGGGTCCGATCGCATCTCGCCCGACGCGCGATCGCGAGCGCAAGTTGAGCAGATGGTTGAGATGGTCCTGCCAGCGGCAACGAATCTCAGCGATCTCCTCGTGGGCGCCGAAAAAGGCGGCGACCACCTGGGGATCCCACTGCGTTCCCGCCCCGTTTCGCAGAATCGATTCGGCTTTGGCCAGCGGCATCCCAGGGCGATAGGGGCGGTCGCTGGTCATGGCGTCGTAGGCGTCGGCAACAGCAAGGATCCGCGCCATCAGCGGAATCTCTTCTCCCTTCAAGCCACCTGGGTAGCCGGAACCGTCGATCGCCTCGTGGTGGTGCAATACGCCGGGAATCAGGTTTTCCAAGGGCGTTAGCCCGCGCAGTAGTTCGGCGCCGGTTTCAGGATGTCGTTTGATCTGCGCGAAGTCGTCCTCGGAAAGACTTCCCGGCTTGAGCAACACATCGTCGGCGACGCCGA
The DNA here is from genome assembly GCA_964462125.1 of uncultured Pirellulaceae bacterium. Taxonomy (GTDB): domain Bacteria; phylum Planctomycetota; class Planctomycetia; order Pirellulales; family Pirellulaceae; genus JAWLFY01. The sequence continues at coordinate 11,859 of CAYWXT010000143.1, forward strand.
TCTTGCCAATATCGTGCAAGAGACCCGAGAGAAAAATGTCCTGGCAATCTTCGGCCGAGAGCCCCAGCTTCGCACCGAGGCACTTGGCCATCAGCGCCACACGGTCACTGTGGCCGCAGGTGTAGGAGTCTTTGGCCTCAATCACGCCGACGAGGGTGTGGATCACGTCGACGACCAGCGTTTCCTTCTCCTGGAACAATTGGTGGTTGGATGCATGAGAACCGAGTACCAGCGCTGCGGCTTCGAGCAGCGAGGCCTCCATTGAGCCGATTTCATCGTGCCAGAGCGAGTTGGAAGCGAAGCTGGCGTCTTGTTCGCCCTGCGGTTGTTTGTTGATCCCCAGCAGCCATCCGAACACGACTCCATCCTTTTCAATCGGCGCGAGCGCGACCGACCGCACTTCGGTCAGCGGCGGGGCACCCTCCTGGTTGATGACGCCACAGTAGTTTCGCACGAACACACGCCGTGCGGCGTCGCCCAAACCTTCGATGAATTCGCGCCACGTTTCGCTCGCACCCGGCACGACGCCCGAAACTTCGATCTCTTGCCCGAACCGCGTGCCACCGGACGCCGAATCAGCGGCGAACAGACAGAGTCCCTCCAGGGCAAGCAAGTCGCGAAGTTGGGGTAAGATCTCGCCAGCGGCATCGGATAGAGAACGATCGGCGACACAGTACTCGACGTGTCTTGTCAGCCGGCGGAGAAAGGTGAGCTCTTCGTAGCTTTCGATCAGTCGGGCGGCGTACTGATCAACCAGTTCCTGTTGGGCATCGGCCCGCCAACGCTGCAAGGCTTGCTGCACTGCGAGATCCACCGTGCAAGACGCCAAGCGTCCGGCGTCGAGTTCAACCTCACCGGCGACGAGGGAAGGTGCGGCGTCGTCCGCTGTGAGAACGGCGGCGACATAGGTCGCGCCGCAACTGAGCGTCCTGACCTGTGCTGACCTCACAGGGTCGTCTGCAAGCCGATCGAACCAGGCCACGAGTTCTGCAGGAAGGACGCGGTTGGTGGACGGGTCGTCACTGCATACGGTCCAGCCGTGTGACCCACGGCGCCAGCGCGAGAAGGGCGCGGCAAATGCCGATTCCAGCTGCGACTGCACCTGAACCGACAACGTTTCGACCGACGACGTTTGCGACATACCACGATCAGCGGGAAGGGGCGAATTCATTAAGTCGGCCTCTGCATCAAGTCGGCCTAGAACGCGTGATTCGCGGACGTGAACTCTTTCACGAGGCTTCGCCGCACCAAGTATGGCACACGGGACGTGTCTGCAATCCGATGTCGAATGACTTTCTAGAACTTGCCTCCACGTTGCAAATCGTAATCTAAGGTTCCGCAGTCAAAGGCCATTGCCAAGAAATCCAATGCGTCGGGACGTCGCACAGAATCGCGTCACGAACCCGGTTGCTGAGCGTGTCCAAAGGAGTTGTCAGTAATGAATCGTCATAACTATCATCGGAACCGGCTTCGCAGCGGATTTACGCTCGTAGAACTGGTAATCGTAATCCTCATTTTAGGGATTTTGGCGGCCGTCGCGGCGCCGCGGATGTTCGACACCGCGAGCAACGCACGAACGAACGCCACGCGGCATTCGCTTGCAGTCGTCCGCGAAGCAATCCAGCTGTACCGTGCCCAAAACGGCGCATTGCCGGGTGACGAGGGCACCGAAGCAGACCTGAAGGAGGACCTGCGCACGATGCTTAGCGGCCCGTTTCCCCGCGCCGAGATCGGAAACACGGGAGATGAGGTCCGGATTCAGACCACCGGTTCGGAGCTGACCGCCAGCGGTGAGCAAAGCTGGGCCTACGACAACGTGAGCGGCGAGTTCATCGTGAACCACGCCGACGGCGCCGAGTTCTAGAGGCCCTATTTGAGAAACCTCATGACCGATCACCCCGTCAAGCCGAAAGCCCTCGTCGCCGAAGACGATCGAGCGCTGGCCGACATCATTCGCTTTGCCCTCTGCCGAGCGGGTTATGAAGTGACGGTGACCCACGATGGCGCAAAGGCGTTACAGGCCGCGCAGGCAAATCCTTTTGACGTGGTTGCCAGCGACTATCAAATGCCGAGCTTGAACGGGGAGCAGCTGCTCTCGGAGCTGCGTGCTTCGGGAGCATCACGGGAGGCGACGCTCATTCTTTGTTCCGCCAAGTCGTACGAATTG
>CAYWXT010000144.1:0-12500 GCA_964462125.1 uncultured Pirellulaceae bacterium
CGCCACCATAGCATTGCCCCCCCCTCGTGGTGAACCCCCCTCCGGCCCGGCTCCTGCTCGCGTATGCTTTCGTTGTCGGCTAGGATGACGGGGCGCTAGCGTACCGGGGGAGCGATGCAATCCCTCACTGCGGATCTCGGGGAAGAGACGACCATGAAATGTTTCTCAGGCTACATCGTGCTCGGTTTGCTCGTGATCAACACCGCCGGCTGTATGCCGGAGATGAACCGAAGTGGCCGTGAGGGGGACGAGGCCGACGCGTCGGACGAAGCGACCCCGCGCAAAACGGTCGGTGAAACGACACAGAATGTGTTGGATCTGGAGGAGGCGATCGCTGAAGGCGCGGTGCGGGCCGAAACCAGCGTCACTTCGAGCAACCCGTTGACACAGTCCGCCGAGGCTTATCGCACGACCGTTGGCAAGGTTGGCGGGATGGCGGTGCAACAGGCGATCGCGTTGCGGGATGCGCAGAGCATTCAAGATCCTCAACCGCTGAGCCATGAGGAATTCATGGAGGAGATCATCCAACCCGATCGCCCCGACGGCATTCAACTCCCGATGCTCCCCTATTACCAGGAATACGCCTGGGACGAAGAGGAACAAGAGCTCGTCGTGGTCGATTTCCCTGCCCGCAAGGAGGCCCGCGACCAGTCGCGATAGGGCGCTAGAGGGGGTTGGCCAACCGGGCGCCGGGCCCGCCATTAGCGCCGTCGGCTCAGGGTTTTGCGACGAAGCCGGGCGATGTCCCCTTCGACGGTGGCATGTTGCTCGCGAAGTTCTTCCAAACTCGCTCGCTCCTTCGCCACCACCTCCTGCGGGGCGCGGGAGACAAACTTTTCGTTCGACAGCTTCGACTCTTTGCCGGTGATCTGCTTGACCAATTGGCCGAGCAATTTTTCCAGCCGCGAGAGTTCGGCGTCGACATCGATGAATTTTTCCAGGTCGACATGGACCTCGATGTCGATCTCGGGCAGCGCCAGCGGAGCGTCGGTTTCAAACGGTCCGGCGCCCGTGCCCCATCGGCCCACCTCCGCCCCGGCGAGGGCTTCGAAGTAGGCCTGCATCGGTTCGAGCAACTCCCGGGAGGACTCACTGCAGCGGATCGCGACGGGAACCGACTCGCGCGGCGGGATGTTCTGGCTGGCGCGGATCTTTCGGATCGCGCCGACGACCTGCTGGAATTCGTTGAACTGGCGTTCGATCGACGGGTCGTAATGGCTGCTCTCGGCGACCGGCCACGCGGCTCGCATCAGGAACCGGCCGGGATCGACCGGTTCAGGAATTCCCCGCCGCGGTGCCGCGACGTTGAGGTATCCCCAGATCGCTTCGGTCACGAACGGCATGATCGGGTGCAGCAGTCGCAACAGGGAGTCGAGGCCGTGAGCGATCACCGACTGGGTAACCTGCCGCTGGGACTCGTCGCTCAACCGAGGCTTGGCGATCTCGACGTAGAAGCTGCAAAACTCGTCCCAGGCGAAGTCGTACAAGACCCGAGCCGCCTCGGAAAAGTGGTATCGGTCGATCGCCTCGGTTGTCTGCCGGGTGACCGTCGCCAACCGGCTCAGCAGCCAGCGGTCTTCCAGCGGCAACTCCTCCACCGGCACCGTTTGCGGCATGTACCCGTCGAGGTTCATCAAGGTGAAGCGGGCCGCATTCCAGAGCTTGTTGACGAAGTTCCGTGCGGTTTCGAACCGTTCGCTGACGACCGCCGCCCTGGGGTGCGATCGATCCGCCTCCGACTCGGCCCATTGCGTGGAAAAGGTCTCGCCGCATTCGGGACAGCGAACCGCGGGGAGCGAGCGGTTCTTGCGGGTCTGGTCGATCAGCTTTTCACAATGCGGGCATTCGAACTGCACCGGCATCCGAACGTCCTGGGTCTCGGTGGCGAGCCGTGCCAAGCCGTACCGCAGTGCGTCGGGCCCGAACTTGTCGATCACGTCGTTCGGATCGACCCCGTTCCCCTTGCTCTTGCTCATCGTCTCGCCGAGCCCATCCAGGATCTTGGGGTGGATGAAGACCTCGTGGAATGGGACCTCGCCGAGATTGTTCAGCCCCATCAACACCATCCGGGCGACCCACAGGGTGATGATGTCCCGCGAGGTGAGCAGCACACTGGTGGGATAGAAATAGGCGAGCTCTTCCGTTGGCTCGGGCCAGCCGAGGGTACTGTGGGGCCACAGGGCGGAGGAGAACCAGGTATCGAGCACGTCGGGGTCGCGGACCAGCCCCAACGCCTCCACCGCCGACTCGAGCGATTCCGATTCATCGCGGAGGCAGACGAACAGGCTTTGCGTGCCGCCACCGTCGGGGTCGACACGCCAGCGAATTTTGTCCTCGTCGAAATCGGGCAGGGCCTCGATTTGAGCGACCCGCTCTTTGGCCTCCGCTTCACTCAGCGTCGATGCCGACCAGATCGGGATGCGATGTCCCCACCACAATTGGCGGCTGACGGGCCAATCCCGTTTTTCTCCGAGCCAATCGAGGTAGCCTTTGCGGTACCGCTCAGGGGTGATCTTCACTCGCCCGTCGACCACCGCATCGATCGCGGACTGGGCGAGCTCGTCCATGGCGATGAACCATTGGTCCGCCAGGTAGGGTTCAATCGGTGTCTTGCTGCGGTCGCTGTAAGGGAGTTCGATGTCGCGGTCTTCGATCTCGCCCAACAGCCCGAGTTGTTCCAGATCTTCGACCACCCGCGTCCGTGCTGCGGGGATACTGAGTCCAGCGTAGCTCCCCGCTTCCTCGTTCAGCGTACCGTCGGGCCGGAGCACATTGATCATCGGCAGCTCGGCGCGGCGTCCCACTTCGTAGTCGTTGGGGTCGTGCGCCGGGGTGATCTTGACGCAGCCGGAGCCCATTTCCGGTTTGGCCCACTCATCGGCGATCAGGGGGATTTCACGATCCACCAGCGGCAACCGCAGCCGCCGCCGGTCGCGGGCCATCTCGCGGAGGCGAATCAGGTTGGGGAGCACCGAGGCGCGGCGGCGGGCGAGCTCGTCCAATTGTGTCTCGATCGCCGCCCGCTCTCCGGGACCGCAGCGTTTGAGCTTGTCCCGGAGTTCCGCTTCGACCGCATCGAGGGCTAAGGCGGGGTCGGGATGAACGGCGACCGCGGTGTCCCCAAGCATAGTATCCGGGCGGGTCGTCGCGATCTCCACCCGCACCGGTTCCCCCGGCTGGGGATCGATCACGGGATAAAAGAAATGCCAGAAGTGCCCCTTTCGGGTCTCGTTGAAGACCTCGTCGTCGCTGACCGCCGTCTGCAGGTAGGTGTCCCAGTTGACCAGCCGCTTGCCGCGATAGATCCGCTGTTTTTTGAACAGATCAAAGAAGGTCGCCCGGACGGCGGCGGTGCAGACCGAATCGAGGGTAAAGCGGGTTCGTTCCCAATCGCAGCTCGCCCCCATCCGCTTGAGCTGGTCCAGGATCCGGTTTTCGTACTGATCCTTCCAGACCCAGATCCGTTGGACCAAGGCTTCGCGTCCCAGGTCATGACGGGTCTTGTTCTCCTGTTCCTTCAGTCTCCGCTCGACAACCGCTTGGGTGGCGATTCCCGCGTGGTCCGTCCCCGGCATCCACAACGCTTCGTTCCCCTGCATCCGCTTGGTCCGGATCAGGATGTCCTGCAGGGTATTGTTCAACCCGTGGCCGAGGTGCAGCGCCCCGGTCACGTTCGGTGGCGGGATCACGATGGTGAACGGCCGCTTCTCCGGGTCGACCTCGGCATGGGAGCAGCGGGCTTCCTCCCACGCCTGCCGGATCTGCTCGGTCGCCTCGGCGTGGTCGAATCGATTCGGAATCGTCATGGCATTCGCTCTATGAAAAACGCAAAGAGGGGCGCACACGGCGGCGATTCGGGGCCAGCTCAAACGCTGACCTCCACCTCTTCCTTGTGAAGTTTGTATTCGACCGCATCGACGAGGGCTCGCCAGCTCGCCTCGATGATGTTTTCACTGACCCCGATCGTCCCCCAACTGTCGTGGTGATCGCAGCTTTCGATGTTGACGCGGATCGAGGCGGCGGTGCCGGCCCCGGAGTCGACGACACGCACCTTGTAATCGACCAACCGGACGTCGCTCAGACAGGGATAGGTGTCCTGCAGCGCCTTGCGGAGCGCCGCGTCCAGGGCGTTGACCGGCCCGTGGCCTTCCGCGGCGTCGAACCACAACCGCGTCCCGACCTGCAGCTTGATGATCGCTTCGGCAAAGACCTGATGGGTGGCGCTATTCCGATCCCCCGCGACGATCCGGTACTTGATCGGCTGGAAATGCTCGCGATACGTCCCCGCGACCCGTTTGACGAGCAGATCGAACGAGGCGCCGGCGTTCTCGAACTGGTAACCGCAGTTCTCCAGCCGCACCACCTCGGCCAAGATCTTGTCCATCAGCTCGCGGTCCTGTTCGATGTGATGCTGCGTGGCCAGCGCCACGAGGTTGCTGCGGCCGGAAAGCTCGCTGACCAGGATTCTTCGTTCGTTGCCGACCAGGGTCGGGTCGATATGTTCGTAGGTCGCAGCCGCCTTGTTGATCGCGTGGACATGCATCCCCCCTTTGTGAGCAAAGGCGCTCTGGCCGACGAACGGTTGATGGTTCCGCCACTGCAGGTTGGCCGTCTCATACACGAACCGGCTGAGTTCCGTCAGCGGCTTCAGGGAACGGCCCGACAAGACCTCGTAACCCCGCTTCTTCAAGGCGAGGTTCGCGACCGCCGAGATCAGATCGACGTTCCCGCAGCGCTCGCCGATGCCATTGATCGTCCCTTGCACCTGGGTCGCCCCCGCGTCGACGGCAGCCAGGGTGTTGGCCACGGCGAGCTCGCTGTCGTTGTGGCAATGGATGCCGATCGGCACGTCGTAATCGGCCACCGCCTCCCGCGCCACCTGCGTCACCTCGGCGATCCGTTCGGGCAGCGTCCCGCCGTTGGTGTCGCACAACACCAGCCATGCGGCGCCGGCCGAGGCGGCCGCCCGGAGCGTCTGCAGCGTGTACTCCGGGTTGGCGCCATAACCGTCAAAGAAATGTTCGGCGTCGTAGATCACCTCGGAGTGCTTCCCCAAAAAGGCCGTGCTCTCGCCGATCATCGCCAGGTTCTCCTCGAGCGACACCCGCAGCACTTCGGTGACGTGGTAATCCCAGGTCTTGCCGACCAGGGTACAGCAGGGGGTCTGGGCGGCGACCAAAGCCTGCATTCCCGGATCGTCCTCCGCCTTCATCGAGCGGCGACGGGTCATCCCGAAGGCACACACCTTCGTCTTGCCCAGATCCATCTCGCGGACTTGGTCAAAAAATGCAACGTCTTTCTCATTCGATAGCGGGTATCCCCCTTCGATGTAATCGATCCCGATTTCGGCCAGGCGCGTGGCGATGTTCAGCTTGTCCTGCAAGGAAAAACTGACTCCCTCCCCTTGGGAGCCATCTCGCAGCGTGGTGTCGTAGATCAGGATCGGCTTGGATGTCATGGTCGAACCGCTTGAGAAAAATACGAAAAAACCCCCGAAGCAACTTCACAGCCTCGGGGGTCGATCTCTGGTTTCATGTCGACTCGAAGCCGGTATGCCCGAATCCCTTCGGTCGGCTCCGCTGGTCCCCGCGTCAAGGCTGGCGAAGGATGCCAATGACGCGGATAATCGTCTGCGATGTAAAAACACTCATGGGCTTTCGAACATCCATGGGCTCTTGAAATCGTTGCACTCACGTCGGAAGGCCCCCCAGGATACGCCCGCGAGGACCGCTGTCAATCGGCCGTGTTTGGTCCATCGGCTGCCCCGCCCGATTGCCCCTCCCCCCGACGCTGCCGCCCGGGCCGCTGCCGCGTGAACGTCAAACCCCGCCACATCGCCAAGCTCCACGTGATCACAAAGGCGGCGCAGGCGACGACCATCGCCAGGACAATCCCGAACGCCAAGCGGTTCACGCCGTCGCCGGAGAGAAACCCGAACAACAAGAAGCTCGCCTTGAGCCCCCCTACGATCGCCCCCAAGCCGCCGATGCCTGCCGCCAACCCCATCCCGACTCGGCGTCGATGCGGATTCAGCGAGACCACGCCGCACAGCAGCGCCGGAATGCCGAACAAAAGCGGAACAAAGACCGCTGGGGGTTTCAGCGGCGAGACGAGTAGCCCGAATACGGTCAGTCCGCAGAGGATCAACCCAAAGACGATCGCGACACGTTCCATGTAACGTCCTACTGCAGTTTCAGTACGGGCAAGCGGCCGCGGCTGTCGATCTGTTGGCGAATCACCTCCGAGGTCCCGTCGGCGGGGCGGACTCGGGATGCCGGAGAGACCTCGGGCCGCTGGTGTGCGCTTCCTTGATGCGTCCCCCGCCGCGCGAACTCGCGTTCGATCTCCAGTCGCACCGCCGACTTTTCCAAACACCAGCGGGGGGCGATCAGGTAATCGGGTGGGGCGTCGCCACTGACCCGCTCCACGACCACCTCGGGCGCAATCCGTTCCAAAAAATCGACCACCGTCGCGATGTACCGCTGACGCTCCATCATCGCGATCTCCCCCGATAACACCTGGTCGCCCAGCGGTGTGCCCCGAACCGCATAAAGGTTGTGCAGTTTGATCGCGTCAAACCCCAACCGGCCGATCTCCTCCGCTGTGGCCATCATCTCCGCGTGGCTCTCCCCGGGAATCCCCAAGATCACGTGGGCGCAGCATTCAAAGCCCCGGCTGCGACAGCGGTCGATGGCGTTGATCAAATCGGCGTGCGTGTGCGCCCGATTCATCCACTGCAACCCCGCTTCGTGCATCGTCTGCATCCCGAACTCCAACGATACGTAACTCTGCCGGGCGATCCGGCCGAGCAACTCGATCACCGAGTCAGGGACACAGTCGGGCCGGGTGCCGATCGCCAACCCGACGACCGACCGGTCGAGCGAGAGCGCCAGCTCATAGAGCTCCTCCAGCTGGTCGACCGGGGCATACGTGTTCGTCGCTGGTTGAAAGTAGGCGATGAATCCTTGCACCCGGTCGTAACGCCGGCGGACCGAGGAGATCCCTGTCTGGAGCTGCTCGCTGACCCGCTGCAGCCGCACCCGCCGCGAGGGGCTGAAGGAGCGGTTGTCGCAAAAATTGCAGCCACCGCGGGTGACCGTGCCGTCGACGTTCGGGCAGGTAAACCCCGCGTCCAGACTGACACGCTGGATGCGTCCGCCAAAGCGGCGGCGGAGCGAGGCGCCAAAGGCGTTGAAGTACAAACCTTCGGCCCGCCACGCCAAACGATCGTGCGAAATGGGATCCGAATGGGTCACGACTGTTGCCAACCGGAATTACCCGGTCAAAATGGAGTTTGGATTCGATGTCCCTGTTTTTCCCGCGAGTGCTCGCGGGTGACAAGCCCAGAGAGCCCCAGCCCAGAGACCCGTGAACCACCGCTGAGAAGTCGCACGTCCCGCTCCCACGACACCTCGTACCCCCTCCCTGAGCCCGTGAATACGCCGCCCGTGAATATACCGAGCGCCCAGCAGTACGCAGGCCCCTACGGACAACTGACTCCGTGCGGGGGAGGCGACCCGATCCCCCTGATCAAAGACCGATTGCTGCTCGGCCGACGCACGTCCTGTGATATCCAGCTGAAGTTTTCCAATGTTTCCGGCCAGCACTGCAAGATGACCCTGGAGTATGGCTACTGGTTCATTCGCGATCTCAACAGCCGCAATGGGACGAAGGTCGATAACCGGTCGATCATTCGCAAGCGAGCGGATCCGAAATGCAAGATATCGATCGCGCGGCATGACTACATCTTGGAGTATGAACCACAAGCCCTGGGCGCCTATGGGCCACCTCCGGCGGACGATGACTACATCGAAGAGGTGATGAAGCAGTCGCTGATGGACCGCGCGGGACTGCAACGCCGCGATTCCAAACGTTCGTCCACCAACCGCAAACCCATTGACGACTGAATTTCATGGCACGACTGGCCCACCACGTTTTCTTCACCCTCAAAGACCGCAGCGACGCTGCGGCCCAGCGGCTCGTTCAGGCCTGCCAAACGTACCTCGATCGGCACCCGGGGACGGTCGACTTTGCGGTCGGGCGGAGGGAACCGGAGTACGACCGGCCAGTCAACGCCCACTACGACGTCTCGCTCCATGTGATTTTCCAGGACCGCGCAGCCCATGACGCCTATCAAACGTCTCCGGAACACGTGAAGTTCATCGAAGAGAACCAGGAGAGTTGGGCCGATGTGCGCGTCTTCGACAGCAATTTGGTCGATCGACGGTGACCCTCCGCAAATCGCTTCGACTTGGCAAGCCGCTTGACGAGCTCGCCCTGCGCGTCCCCGCGGTCGACCTGAGACGACTCGATCAAGTCGCCGCCGAGCTGGTCCGGAGCCTGGCGCCGGGGCTCACCCTCGGACTGGTCGGGACCTTGGGAGCGGGAAAAACACGCTGGACCCAGGCTCTGGCCACGGCACTCGGCATCGACCCGGCCGAGGTCACCAGCCCCACCTTCACCCTGCTGCAATCGCACAACGCCTCTGCCAGCGGTGATGCTCCCCGACGCTTGCATCACCTCGACGCTTACCGACTGGCGGACGAAGACGAGTTTATCGAACTCGGCGTCGAAGAGCTCTTCGACGATCCAGATGCCTGGACCGTCGTCGAGTGGGCCGACAAGGTGGCCACGGCGATGCCGCCGGAGACGGTCTGGGTGTGGATCGAATTCGAGCCCCAGGGGGAGCGAAGGGTCCTCGAGTTCTTCGCTCGATCACCCGAAGTGCGAAACGCCTTGGAGACGCTCGGACGAAGGCTCCCCGCGCCCCCTGCAAGTTCGCCGCGCAGGTGAAGGCGTTTTGCGGTTGGCTGGAGACGTGGCCAGAAGTCTCTGCGTCTTCTGCTACGATGCAGCTCGCTTGAGCACCCGTTGCTAAGCTGCTGTAAGCGGCGCGGATGTCCGATTTTGACCTTCTGACTCCCCCAAGGTTGATGAACGAGTCCTCCAGGCAGAGCGATTCCGTCTACACCGCGGCCACGGTGGGCGCGGAAAGCATCTTGTTGGTCGATGACACCTACGTGCTTCGCGACCGGTTGGCGCTGGCAATGCAGCAGCGCGGATTGCGGGTTGAGACGGCCGGGAACTACATCGAGGCGGTCGAACTCTTTCGCCGCAGCCCCACCGACCTGGCGGTGCTCGATCTGCGAATGCCGGGACGAAGCGGGTTGGAATTGCTTCGCAAGCTGCTGGAGATCAAGCCGGACGTCCGGGTGATCATGCTTTCGGGCTTCGGCAGCATCCCCGCCTCGATCGACGCGGTGCGGGCCGGGGCGGTGAATTTTCTGAGTAAGCCCGCCGACGCCGATGACATCTTGGGAGCCTTTGTCCGCGGCGAGCAACCGAGCGTTCCCGACGGCGCGATCGCTTTTCCCGCCCCCTCGTTGGCCCGCAATGAATGGGAGCACATTCACCGGGTATTGGCCGATTGCGGCGGCAACATCAGTGAGGCCGCCCGGCGACTGGGGATCCACCGCCGGTCGCTGCAACGAAAACTCCGCAAGCGGGCCCCCGAAGATCCTGCGATGCCCCCCTCCACCCCCGAGGAGGACTCGGTACTGGGGGAGGAAGAGCACTAGCCGCACTACGGCCTCCTGGCTTCATGGCTGCATTGCTTAGCCACCAAGGCCGAAGACAGAGACGCACGGACCCCGGCAGCTGCGATCCCCTCACCCCCGCACCCACCGACACCTGAAACCCGACACCTCCCCTGCTACATCACCGAGAAGTAGTTTTCGCAGGCGAAGTCGAGGTATTCGTTCTTGAGTTCGATCTCGAGATCGTTATAGAGGCAGTAGTTCCGTACTTGGAGCAACAGGTCGCGGGGTTGGCAGTTCCGGAAGGGTCGGTCGACCGGCCGGTAGTGGGTTTCAATCAAGTATTCGATGGCGTCGGCGTTGTAGGGGATTTCGAGCAAGCGGCACATGATTTCGAACAGCTTGCGGAAGTCAGCTTCGGGCGGGTTGCCGACTTCGATCTTGTAGGGGATCCGCCGCAAGAAGGCGTCATCGACCAGGTCTCTCGGCTCCAGGTTGGTACTGAAGATCACCAGTTGGTCGAAGGGGACTTGGATCTTTTTGCCGCTGGGCATGTTCAGAAAGTCGTAGCGTTTTTCCAGCGGAACGATCCATCGATTGAGCAGCTGATCGACGCTCATTTTCTGTCGTCCGAAGTCATCGATGACCAACGTCCCGCAGTTGCTCTTCAGCTGCAGCGGGGACTCGTTGATGTTGCTCTCGGCGTTGTTCAGCACTTCGAGCATGTCGAGTGTCAGCTCGCCGCCAGCGACGAGGGTGGGCCGTTTAATGCGGACCCAGCGTTTGTCGAAGGCGAGCGCCTCCAGCAGGCCTCCGGCGGACTCCGGCATTGCCAGTTCGTGATTCATCGGGTCAAACACCCGCAGGATTTCGCCGTCGACGTCGACCGCGCGCGGAACCCAGATGTACTTGCCGAAGGCCCCGGTCACCCGCTCGGCAATCGACGTTTTGCCGTTTCCCGGAAAGCCGTACAGGAACATCCCCCGGCCGCTGGCGATCGCCGGCCCCAGCCGTTCGAGCATCCGCGGATTGATCAGCAGGTCGGCGAAGGTCCGCTCCAGGTCGGTCTTCTTGGGGAATTGCCCCTCGATCGTCTGGCGGGTGACACTGGCGATGTAGTGTTCCAGCGGCACGGGGCAGGCGCCGTAGTAGGTACAATCGCTGGCGTTATTCCTGGCGATCGCCCGCCCGGTCTCGGTCAACACATAGACGTAATCGTTGGTCGAGGTCGATCCCTTGTAGGCGACGTTCTGCTCCATCTTCAGACGCGTCAGCAGCGGCTCGACCAGCCGGAACGGCAATTTCACCTGGTCGGCAACCTTTCGTCCTTCCGATTCTCCGATGTTCAGCAGGTATCGGTAGACGATCGCCTCGAGCAGTGTTTCATTGATTCCCCCATCGCGGAGGTCGGAAGGTTCCGGGGGGCGCCACGGTTCGTCTCGATTCGGCTCGAACCCTTGTGATTCCGGCAGCGGTGTCGAGTCGGTTGATCTTGGTCCGGGCTTCGGGCCAGCCCCCACACGACCACCACTGGAAAGTTCATTTGCGGCGGGCGCGGCGGCGGGGGCACTCCCTGGCGCTTCGGGATGACCGTCGCCGGTCGCCGGTCGAGTTGCCCCTTGGGAGGCTGGGGTGGAGCGTTTCAGGGCCGCCCCGGTCAGTGGATCGCTCGGCGGCCGGGCGACCGGAGTCGCCCCTGCCGCCGGGCGGGGCTGCTGCTTCGCCACCGGCGCCGGGCCAAAGGGCGCCGCCGGGGCACTCTGCGGCGGCCCACCCTCGGCGGCTGGCCCCGCCCCGGCCGATGCCGCATCAGCGCTTGAGTCACCCTCCACGGGAGACTCCGTGGCCGCTCCCTCCGTCCCGCCGGTGAGCGATCGGATCCGCGTGAGCAATGATTCCAGTTGGTGGTCCATTTGGGGGTCGTTATGACCCTCGTTTGGGACAGATTGACTCATCTTGGCCCCCGGCCAGGGTTGTTCGGGACTCGACGCTCTCTGGTATCGACCAGAGCTGGCGATCGCGTCGAGGCGATCGAGCGGGAGACTACAACGCTTTCAATCACCCAACGTCTCCCAGCCCTCACAGCTTGTGAGCGGTTTGTTCCTCGGCTGTTGGCGCCGCAGGTAGACAAGCGGGTGCGAGCTAAAGTAGGGCAATGCATTGACGGACCCGAACCTGGTGCGCCCCTTTGGAAATGCTTCCCGCCCCCGACCGCCCCGCCTCCGACCGCCCCGCCTCCGACCGCCTCGACCCTCGGGCAGCTTCTCGTTCGCCGCTCCGGCCGGCGGGGCCGGCCACGCCGTTGACCTCTGCGGTCATTGGCCAGGACGAAGGGGTCGGTGGACAGGCTCACGGCGGGCGTGATCGCGACGGGTTGCTCGACTGCCGTGGGTTGGGCGTACCGGAATTGGTCCGCCAGTTGCTCGCCCCGGGCGAACCGGAACCTGCCGGGGATGACGCGTTGAGACGATGCCTGACCAGCGATTGGTCGCTAGCCGCTCCCTTGCTTCAGTGGTGCAACTCGCCACTGATCAGCGGCCCCGCCGGGCTGCTGGTTCGTCCCGGCCCGTTCGACGATCTTGGCGACGCATTGGAGGCAATCGGTCGGGACGAGGGGGCCCGTTTGGCGTTTCTCGTCTTCATTCGACGGATGTTCCTGCCGGATCGGCAAGTCGACCGGTACCGCCGTTCGGTGCTCTGGCGGCACAACCTCGCCGTCGGCGCCGTGGCCGCGATGATCGCCCGGATTTGCGGGGGACTGTCGCCTGGGGATCTGTTTTTCGCTGGGGCATTGCACGACATCGGGCTGCTCGCCAGCGAGCGATTGCACGGGGCGACCTTTCGACGACTGGTGGCCGATGTCGATGAACTTTCAGCGATCCATGAGATCGAACAGGAACGTTTGGGCTGGGACCACGCCGAGCTCGGTGCCAAGATCCTCCAGCACTGGGGGGCGCCTGCCGC
>CAYWXT010000145.1:0-13838 GCA_964462125.1 uncultured Pirellulaceae bacterium
GGTCGCCTCCTCACCGGCGCCCGACTCAGGCCCACCCGCCTCCGCAGTGGGGTCGAAATCAGCCAACAACTCGCCTGCCCAGAAATTCTGAAGCAAACGAGACGCTGCCGTCAAACTCGCCTGTTGCAAACCCTGCACCGCTAAGTAGGCCTGGCTTCGCAACTCGCTCCGTTCCGCCGCCGTTGGGAACCAATCGTGAAAATGGACATCGTCGACCCAAATCCGCCCCGAGGAGAGGCTGTCGAGGGTCACGCGTAGCTCGTCGACCCCCGTCGGACCGACCCCGTCCACCTCCAAAACGACCCGCCGCGACTGCCACTTGCCGCTGCGAGGAATCTCCAGATCAACCGCCTGCTTGAACGGCCCGTCGCGATCGATCCCTTCCACCGCAACGCGGAGCCGATGAGGGGACTCCTGCTCCCGGGCCGCAGCACGACAGGCAAGGGAGATCGCGATCCTTCCCGAGTCGGGTGCCGAAACCGTCTCGCTCACCAGCCACGCTCGGTTGGACACCTCGGCTGAATTGCTCATCCGAATCGACTGCCGTCCCTCGACCGCTTCATCATCGTCGATGCGAACGGCGTCGGGAGGATATTGAGCATGCAGCCATCCTGCCAACCCGACATCGCCAGCACGCTCGAAGCCGCCATTGGACAACGCCGAATAATCCTCGAGCGTCGTCAATGTCCCTAGCCGCTCGAAGATCGCTTTCACTTCCGCCCGGATCGACTTCACGGTTTCCATTCCCCCACTCGGCCGCGCCGACCAACGAACCAGCTCCGCCCCCTCCTCCGATTCGACGACGGTCCAGCCCCGCGCCGGGACGACAACCTGCTCGCGTTTCTCCTCCCCTGCAGCGATCTTCAATTCAACGTCGACCATCCACGGGGCACGGTTGGCAATCGCCACCTTCATTCCGCTCCCCTCGCGATAGACCCGCACCCCGACTGTCTGGTCGGCGGCATCGTTCGGTGCATGACGCTCTCCAGGGCTCACCGGAAGCCGCGTGAATTCCCGGATCATTTCCGTCAACCCGGTTGAGAGTTCCCCCGCGGACAACGGCAGTTCCAGCAGTATGAGCGAAGGGTCGAAATGGTCCGCCTGCCGCGAGAAGTCGCGGCGTGTCTCGCCGCTGACCGTCTCCGGTAACCCACCCGGCCGTGCCGGAATGGTCCCCAGCCGCAGCGCGAAACGAGGCCCATTTCGAACATCAACATCGCGCTCCCCTGCTGCCGAGTTGCCTGCTGCCGAGTTGCCGCGATGAAGGTAGCGTGACAGAGCCTCCGCCGGCGGCCGCAACCATGTCACCGTCGGCTGCAATCGGTCACTCGCCTCCCCCGGGGCCGAACCCGCCGCCGCGGTCCATATGGATTCGCCAAACACCCATTCCCCCGGCAATCGCCCCTTCTCCGTTTCATCGACCACGACCAGCGGGTGGTCGCTGACCGCCGAGGCCAACTCAGCGAAAAGCTCACCTGTTTGCTGCCGCATCCAATCCGAAAGTTCTGGCTGTCCCTCCCGCAACGCCCACGCCCGCCGCTGACTCTCGGGCATCGTCAAGTCAGAACGGCCGCGAACAAATTGGTCCGCAAAGACCGGATCGATCATTCGGTTGTGCTCGAGGACAACCCGCAAATGACTGTCCGCCCCGTTGGCCAACACAATTCCCTGCACACACTCGAGCTGCCGATACTCCGCCGCGAGTCGCTCAAGCTCCGCGACGAAGGAGCGGCGCACGAGGGGATGAAATGGGTTGTACCGTCGACCGGTCCCCGGCGCAGCGCGACGGCGAAGGAGTTCGGCGTCGCGAGAGGGATCTTCCCGGCGAGAGTCCTCCACTGCCGCCAGCGGAAACGAGGGATCGAGCCGCAGCAAGACATGCAGTTCCGTCTGGTCCAGTGACCGCAGCACCGCCTCTCGACGCAGCCCCGTCGCAGCCAACGCGTCATCAACCGCGGATCGCTCACCCTCGCGGAATTTGCGCTCGCCGTCGTTCCCACTCGATGACCAAGTCGCTCCCGAACGATTGATCGGGATCACAACCCCATTGATGCCAACGGCGCGAACGTAATCGGTTAAACGCTCCGCCGCCACCACCGCTCGGTGCACAGCGACCGTCGGGCGAGCGTACTCGTTCATTCTTTCGTCCCGCGCGATGTCGGAGGTGATCTGCTTCATCCAGTCCATCGACCGCAGGTGCAGTGCCGCCTGCCGCCACCCACCGGAGTTCACCGGCGGCGGGTCGGCCAACCGGTCGGGGCCGGCGTCGACGCGGATCGATTCCAACAGCGCCGGTGCCGCAGAATCAAGATTCGTCAGCCGTAGCTGCTCCTCCCCAGGTTCCGGATAGGTCACGAAGGTGTGTACCCGCCAAGGATCCTGCACGCGAGGTCGCGAGTCCTCCCGAAGTATGAACGATTGTCCCGTCAATTCGCCGGAACGACCGTCCACAAGGTCGACGCGAAGCTTCAGCGGCCGCCCCCGGGGGAAGCGAAGGGTGACCCGGTGAGGCCGACCGGGGGTCTGGTGCGGCAGCGTCGATTCCAACACTTGCCCCGGCGGAATCACCGCCACCACCTCGCCGGCATGCTGCTGCTGCTCCAGTTTTGCCAGTGAGCGAGAATCATCCCCCGAAATCAGCCTCGACCGCCGGGTTGGCAACCAAGGTCCGATCGACCAATCCCGGGAGTCGGCAGCCCGCAGCTGACCAACCTGCTCCCACTCGCTCTGCCGCGCTGCCGAGCGCAACTCAGAATCGGAGTTGGAATCAGATGCAGAATCAGAATCGGAAGCGGTCGGCTCATCCAGCACGATCAGCGGCATTGAGTCGGTCGCCAAGGACTCGGAGGGTCGACGGCGCCACGGCGACCACAGACGTTCCGTTCGGGGAACGAGCCGGCAGCGAAGCTCGTAGACCCCGGCAACGCTCGGCAAGGTCGACTCGACCTCGATCGGCTCGGTGCTGCCCTCTCGGTCCCCATCCTCATCGCCTGAAGCTTGAGACCAGGTCGGGCGCTGCTCGTCGACCATCACGCCGTCAGCGACACGGCGAAGGTCGTAGACAAGCGTTCCGTCAGATCCGGAGTGTGACTTCGGCAAGTCGATCTCGATGACAGCCCGTAGCGATTCCCCCGGTTCAAAAAAGGGCGAGTCGCGGTCGAGCCGGATCTGAATCGCGGACTCCGCCGAAGGAGTCATTGAATCTGTCGACGCCTCGTCCCCGCCGGCAGCGTCCTCCCCGGCCGTCTCGGACGGTGGTTTGCCCACCGCGGTGGCGAGGCCCAGCACGGCGCCGAGCAAGAGACACACCCCCGCCACACGCGCGTTGCGTGCGCATCGGTGAGCAGTCGCGCATCGACTTCCTTGTCCAGCCATTGACCGGCCCCACGTGAATTCCAGCAGCCAGGGTTCGCAAAAGGGCCACGCTACCACGTCCAGCGCCGCGAGACCAAGACGAATTCTGCCTGCTCGTCAGCGCCCCCTCGGCTGTCATCGCTTCCGCCCCACGTCCCCTCGATAACAAAGCATCTCGGTTGCAGACGTCGATCAGGTGCGAGTCGATCAGGTGCGACACGACGGTAACCGTCATGTCTCCTCTCCCGCCATCGCCAAGACATCTTCCAGCCGCAGGGTCCCGTCGTAGAGTGCTCGGCCCACGATGGCCGCCGGCATTCCCATCGCGACCAGTCGGGCGACATCATCCAGCGTGGTGACCCCGCCGCTGGCAACCAGCGGAATATCGGTCACCGCGGCCATCTCGGCCAAGCCATCAAAGTTCGGCCCTTGCATCATCCCGTCGCGAGCGATGTCGGTGTAGATGATCGCCGCGATCTTGTCGCTTCGCTCCCGCAATCCCCGGGCGAGCTCGACTGCCGACGTCGTGCTAGTCTCCAGCCAGCCGTCGGTCGCAACCCTCCCCTCGCGGGCATCGATCCCCGCCGCCAGCCGACCCGGGTGGGCATCACACATTTTGGCAAACCAATCAGGGCGTTTGAGCGCCGCGGACCCGACGACCAGGCGCCGCAACCCCAGCCCGAGCAGCGTTTCAATCGCCGCCTCGTCGCGAACGCCACCCCCCAGCTGACACGGCAGCCCTGTTTCCGCCACGATTCGCGCCACCGCCGCTCGGTTGGCTGCCGGGTCGCCGCCCCGAGCCGCGTCCAAATCGACCAAGTGCAACCGCCGCGCCCCCGCGCTCTGCCACTTGCGAGCGAACTCCACCGGGTCGTCGCCGAAGACCGTCTGGCGGTTGTAGTCTCCCTGGCGAAGCCGTACCGGATTGCCATGCCGTAAATCGATCGCGGGCCAAATCTCCAAGACGAATCGCTCCCGGTGAGGTGCTGCCGAAAGAAAGGAAGCGGACCAGCATAACTCCCTCCGACAATTCTGCCAGCCAACACCAATCCGTCGCCGAAATCACAGAGATCAAAACGCCAACAGGTCACGGCTCGACGGGTTCAACCTCTTCCCTTTCGTCCTCCGCAGGTTCTTCCTCGGTACCCTCCTTCATCTTATCCGCTGCCCCTCCGATCGCCTGCTTCGATTTCTCAATGACCGCCGAAGTGTCGTCCCTGACCTTGTCGGTATCGATCTCGACGGCCGGATTGTCGTTCGTGGTCCCGAACCGCAGCCAACCGATCAAAGCAAACACGACCACCAAAACGACGACCGCGATCAACGTACGCACGACACCTTCTCCCACCATCGAGTTATCAGAGGGGCAAGCTCTCGCTATTCCCGGAATCGAAGCATGAAATGCAAGTGCTGTGCCAGGCAGCCCTGATCCGACGCGATCGGCTGCTAACAGATTGGCGCCAACGCCGCATGACCGATCAACGGCCAGCCTGGTCGTTTCCCGACGTCAATCCCACCGGCATCAACGCAACCCGCCAAGAGCCAGCAGCCGCAAGGCCACGATCTTGGCGCCTGCCCCAAGCGTTTTCTTGACCGAACATCCACAAAAACCTCCAAACCCTTGCAAAGTAACGCCGCACGGTCGTGCGTTGGTCCATAACGTGCAGCCAAGTGCCCGTGCAGCCGAGGTGCCCGTACAGCCAAGGTGCCCGTACAGCCAAGGTGCCCGTACAGCCAAGGTGCCGATCAGGTCGCCCAGCGAGGGCGACGACGTGTCCATTCACTCGACATGACAGGAAGACGTATGAATTGGGATCAGATCGAAGGCAAGTGGAAAGAGGTCAAGGGGGAAGCCAAACAGAAGTGGGGCGACCTCACGAACGATGACCTTGATCAAATCGACGGCCGTCGCGATCAGTTGGTTGGAAAAATTCAAACCCGATACGGCATCGCGAAGGAAGAAGCCGAACGTCAAGTCAAAGAGTTTGAAAGCTCATGTAGCTGTTAACTCGATCGGTGGGTTCAGTTCACTCAACACTTTTTAATTCGGAGTAGAAAGATGAAAACGACACTTCAGTTTGTCATGCCACTTGTGGCGCTCACATGCCTCACCCTCAGCACGGCGGTCGGTCAAGAGGCCGGTCAGGACAAAGACAGAGAAGATCGTGCTCAGTCACAATCACCAACGGCCCAAGACCAGGGGACCGCCGGTCAACTGGATGAAAAGACTCGCGGTAACATCGTTCGCGTCAGCCAATTGATGGGAATGAACATTCAAAATGACCAAGGCGAAAGCGTCGGACAAATCGAAGACATTGTCCTCGATTCCGAATCCGGCAAAGTTCGTTATGCGGCCGTCTCGTATGGTGGCTTCCTTGGGATCGGGGATGAACTGTTCGCGGTGCCGTTCGAAGCGTTCAAGATTAAGGTCGAGCGTGACGCCGCCGAAGATCGCGAACAACCGCTCACCGCGGGTGACTACGTCTTGGTGCTGAACGTGACCCAGCAACAGCTCGAAGGCCAAGAGGGCTTTGACCAGGATAACTGGCCGAACATGGCGGACAAATCGATGGCCCGCGATCTGGAC
Source organism: uncultured Pirellulaceae bacterium (assembly GCA_964462125.1). Lineage (GTDB taxonomy): Bacteria > Planctomycetota > Planctomycetia > Pirellulales > Pirellulaceae > JAWLFY01. The sequence goes on from CAYWXT010000145.1 coordinate 5,942, forward strand.
AAGCGGTACGGCGTCGATCGCGAGGAGGACGAAAAGGATCGCCTGCTACGGGAAAACCGTGAACGGTAAGGCTGCTGACGCCCCGCACGCTCACTTCCGCCGCCACGAGCCGACAGACCCTGCTCGTGGCGGCCGTGATCGGCTTGTTGACTTCATTGAAGACCACCCCCTTATCTCTCCTCCAACGGTTCATCCAGCTCCCCAGACTCGTCGGTCGGGTCCTCCGTCTCGGTCGGGTCCTCCGTCTCGGTCGGGTCCTCCGTCTCGGTCGGGTCCTCGAGCGGAGCGAGGACAATTTCGAATTCGAGTTCCTCGCCTTGCCGGGAAACCTTGACCACTTGGGTCGATCCGAGCGGAGAACGCTCGATGATCTCTCGCAAGCTCCGCGGGTCCCGAACACGCTCGCCGGCGAATTCGAGGATCACATCGAGAACCTGGAGCCCGGCGCGGTCCGCCGCGGAACCGTCGATGACTTGGTAAACCAACACGCCCAACCTGACCGGCAGGTTCATTTTGGCGGCGACACGCCGGTTGAGTTCCACGCTGGTCACCCCGATCGCTGCTCGGCGGACCCGCCCGAACTCCGCCAACTCCTCAGCGATCCACTTGGCTTGGTTGATCGGGATGGCGAACCCGATGCCTTGGTAGCTGCCGTTGCGGGATGCAATCGCGGTGCTGATGGCGATCACGCGGCCGTCCAAATCGATCAGAGGACCGCCGGAATTGCCCGGGTTGATCGCCGCATCGGTCTGCAGCATCCGGCTGCGGTTGATCCGCCGCAGCGTCCGGTTCTTGGCGCTGATGATCCCTGCGCTGACCGTCGCTTCCAACTTGAAGGGGCTGCCGATCGCCAACACCCAGTCACCGATTTCAAGCAGCTCGGAATCGCCCAGCTTCGCGGTCGGCAAGGCCTCGTCGTGCTCGACCCGCAGCACCGCGACATCGCTCTCGGGATCGCCATGAACCTCGGTCGCAACCAATTCCATCTCGTCGGCCAGCTGCACGACCACCCGCCGCGCGCCGTTGACGACATGATGGTTGGTGATAATCCAGCCCTCCGGATCGGTGATCACCCCCGATCCGATGCCGGTCAGCGGGATCGGGTCACCCTCTTCGGTCGTCGCCCCGGGAGGCGCCGGCCCGGGAAGCACCGGATCCGGCTCCCCTTGGTCGCGCCGATCCCCCTCCGGCCCACTCTCCTCTGGCCGCTCCGCTTCATCCCCACGCCGCTGCGCCGGTCGCGGGTGACCTTGACCGTAGGAATAAACCGTCACCACCGACGGACTCGCCTCCTTGGCCGCCAGCTGAAACGCACGTGACAACGCTCGCGCTGCCGCCTTGATCGCCTCGACCGAGGGCTCCGCCACCGATCGGTCCGGCGCGGTGTTACCCTGCGGCGCGTCGCCCTGCTCTGCCGTGGCAGGCACTGGGCCCCCGGCAGGCAGTGGGCCCTCGGCAGGCAGCGATGCCGGGGAGGAGACCGTCAGGCAGGCTGCGATCAGGGCGAGTGGCAGCCCGAACCACGGTGGTCGAATCGACAAGGAATGAAAAGGTCGCGGCGTCATGCGTTTACTACGATTCAGGTGGATTGGAGCCTTGCCCGTCTCCGGGGCGATACCTTGCATAATATAGCGGTTCGCCACGGCCGCCCGACATGCGGGAAATAAAGTGTCCGGTACCATTTGCGAGGGACTTGCCCTCCGGGTGCTTTGCACAAAAAGGTACCGTGCACAAAAAAGGGACAGGACACCTTTTTTCCGCTCATTCCCAAGTCCTTGCACACCGCACTCGACGATTCGATGCTCACCGCCAACCTGCTCGCCAAGAAACGTGACGGTCATGAATTGGCAGATGATGAGATCCGGTTCCTGATCGAGGGTTTTTGCCGCGGAGAGGTCACCGACGACCAGATGGCAGCGTTGGCGATGGCGGTCTGCATTCGAGGCATGCGGCCCGAGGAGGTGACGGCGCTCACCCAAGCGATGCTCGCCAGCGGCGAGCGGCTGCCGCGGGTCAGCGATCGGCCGCGGATCGACAAGCACAGCACCGGCGGCTTGGGGGACAAGGTGTCGTTGGTTCTCGCGCCCTTGCTCGCCGCCTGTGGCGCGGAGGTGCCGATGGTCAGCGGCCGCGGGCTCGGTCGCACCGGTGGGACGCTGGATAAGCTGGAATCGATTCCCGGATTTCGCTGCGACCTGACGCTTGAGGAATCATCCGCCGCCCTGCGGGAGGCCGGCGCCTTGATTGTCGGGGCGAGCGAGCAGATCGCGCCGGCCGACCGCCGCCTGTATGCGATTCGCGATGTGACCGGGACGGTGGAGTCGATCCCGCTGATCACCGCCAGTATCCTCAGCAAGAAGCTCGCGGCAAGCCTCGACGCCCTCGTGATGGATGTCAAAGTCGGCTCGGCAGCCTTCATGAAGACGATGTCGCAAGCCCGTGAGTTGGCGGAGTCGCTGACCGGTGTCGGTGACCAAGCCGGCTTGCCGACGATCGCCTTGGTCACCGATATGGATCAGCCGCTCGGCCAGGCGGTGGGCAATGCGATCGAGGTCAATGAGGCGGTGGACGTGTTGCGGAACGAGGGACCGGGCGAGGTCCGTGAACTCTGTGTCGCGCTGGCCGCCGAGTTGCTTCACCGCGTCGAACTGGCCGACTCGATCGAACAGGCCCGGCGTCAAGCCGATCAAACGCTCCGGTCGGGCGAGGCGATGGAATGCTTTGAACGGATGGTCCATGTCCAGGGCGGAAAACTCGCCGGCCGTCTTCCCCTGGCACCGCCGACCGAAATCGCCAGCGACGGTGAAGGGTATGTCGCATCGTTTGACTGTGGAGTCATCGCCGACGCGGTGATTTCGGCCGGTGGAGGACGCCGGCGGGCCGGGGAGCCGATCGACCCCAGCGTCGGAATTTGCGCCCACGTTCGTATCGGCGACCGCGTTGAACTCGGCCAACCGCTGCTGACGTTCCATCATCACGATTCCGAATCGAGCGAGTATTTGGACGGCTTGTCCAAGGCGGTTCGACTTTCACCGCATCCGGTCGATCCCAGGCCAGTGATCCTGCAGCGTTTTCCCCCGGCATTGCGGGGGAGAGAGGGCATTCCGAGAGCCCCCGAGACCCTTCGCTCACTCGAACGACTGGTCCGGTCGGCATTCGCCGCCCGCGACCGGGCGTACGTCCCGCACAGCCAGTTTCGGGTCGGCGCCGCCCTGTTGCTTGACGATGACCAATTGGTGACCGGGTGCAATGTGGAAAATGCCAGCTTCTCCTTGACGATCTGCGCCGAGCGGGTTGCGGCGGCCGCGGCCGTTGCCGGCGGCTATCGCTCCTGGCGGGCGCTCGCGATCGCCAGTGTCGGCGGGGTGATGCCGTGCGGGGCCTGCCGCCAATTCCTTGCCGAGTTCGGCGAGACAGAAATCATTGGCGTCGATGTGACCGACGGCTCTCGCCGACACCGCTGGTTGTCCGAATTGTTGCCCGATGCTTTCAGCGCCTCCGATCTGCCTGGGGCTGAGTGAATATGTCGCTACTTTGCCTCGCGTCATCCAGTCCTGCTAGACTGGGCTCTGTCCGACATCCCCTGAGCCGACGGCGCTAGCCGCGGGCCCCTCTGGTTCAATGAGCCGACGGCCCTCGCCGCGGTCTCCCCCGGGTTTCATGACCGTTCCATTGATTTTCGTTTTCCACCACCGATCTGAGTGCAGGTCCAGCCATGACGATTCGCCTCTCGCGGCGTGACGCCGTTCGAACCACCCTTGCCGCCGCTGCCGCCGGTTATCACTTGGGGCTACCCGTCAAGGCCCATGCGTCGGACAGCCCCAACGAGCGGCTGGATCTTGCCTGCATCGGTGTCGGTGGGCGTGGCGCGGCCAACGTGTCGGGTTTGAAGAGTCAAAACCTTGTCGCCATGGTCGACGTCGACGAGGACCGTGCTGGCAAAGTGTTCGCCCAGCACGCCAAGGCGAGCCGTTTCGCCGACTATCGGAAGATGTTCGATGAACTCGGCAGCGAGTTGGACGGGGTCGTGATCAGTACCCCCGATCACACGCATTTCCATCCGGCGTACGCCGCGATGCAGCTCGGGTTGCACGTTTATCTCGAGAAACCGTTGGCCCACAACGTTTGGGAGACCCGGACCTTGACGGAACTCGCCCGGCAAAAAGGGTTGGCAACGCAGCTCGGGGCTCAGCGGCACGCGATGCCGAACATGCACCGCGTGGTGGAGTTGATTCAATCGGGGGCGATCGGCACGGTCACCGAGGTGCACAGCTGGATCGGCGGTAATCGCGGGATGCCGGAGATTCCGAGCGATCGTCCGCCGGTTCCAGAGCACCTGGATTACGACCTCTGGGTCGGCCCCGCCAAGCATCGACCCTACGATCCATCGTTTTGCCCCTACGGTTGGCGGTTTTGGTGGGACTATGGCACGGGAGAAACCGGCAATTGGGGATGCCACATATTGGACATTCCCTTTTGGTCGCTCGGGCTGCAGTACCCGACGCGCGTCGACGCCTCGGGGCCCGAGGTCGATCCCGAGCGTTCGCCCAAGTCGATGCAAGTGACCTATCAATTTCCCGCCAGCGATTCCCGCGGGCCGGTGGAGTTGCATTGGTACCACGGCAAGCCTGATATTTTGGACCAGCTTGGTCTGGAAGATCGGGGCAACAACACGCTGTTCATCGGAGGCGAGGGAATGCTGCTGTGTGGCTTTGGCCAACACCAACTTTTGCCCGAGGCCGATTTCGCCGATTTCGAACCTCCCGAACGCTTCATCCCCGACTCCCCCGGGTTCCATCGCGAATGGATCGACGCGTGCAAGGGAGGTCCGGCGGCGACCTGCCACTTCGACTATTCCGGGCCGCTTGCCGAAACTGTCTTGCTCGGAAACGTCGCCTATCGCGCCGGCGGATTCGATTGGGATTCCGATGGGCTGAAGACGAAGGAGAACGAGCAAGCCCAATCGCTGATTCGAGAAGCCTACCGCCAGGGTTGGGAAATCTAGAATCCGGAATGTTACCCGCCCAGCGGCTCCATCTCTGTTCCCTTCGATGAACTCCGTTCCGGAGCGGGAATGCCTAGCCCATTTCCGGACCGGCAATCGCCCATTGCCATTCAGGCTTGTCGAGGATGGGGGTTCGTCCGGTCCACATCCGCACCAGCGGACGCTGGCGGGTAAACCCAAGTTCGCTCGCCAATTGCTCGGCCGGCTGGTTGTCGACTGGGAGATCCCAATAAACGCAATTCCTCGGCGCGACTCCCGCTCCCGAAGCGCTGCCGGGGGACGACTCGGCGGGTCCAGAGTCGTCTCGAAGGAGCGTATTGACCAGCTGCCGACCTGTTTCGGTGTCCGCGGCAACGACCGGTCCGAGGTAACTCGCCTCCGCCCCATCGCGAAGCATCCCGAAGCCTTGAGCCTCGTGATACGGTTGACCGTGGACGATCATCGTCCGCCGGCTGTCCACAGCGAGCCGTTGCAGCAGCGGCCCACGGTCGACACCGAAGGCTGAACGATCGATGCGCGACCAGAGGGCTCGCTGAGCGGGGTCGATGGAATGCACCGCAGCATGGCTGGGACGCGCAGCATGGCTGGGACGGGGCCGGCCGGAAAGCGTCCGACCTTTCCAGCGACACAGTTCCCATTGGTGCTGAAATCCAAGTTTCGCGTAGACCGGTTCGCCCGCGGGCGTGGCGTCCAACTTGACGCAGGCGACCTGGCGCTCGTCCAAGAGGTAATCGAGGCAGCGGCGAATCAGGGCGGTTGCCAGGCCTCGCCGCCGGTAGTCCGGGTGCACCAGGACCATTCCGATCCAGGCCAAGCGATTGTCGAAGATGGTCGTGGTCGCGGTTCCGGCCGGCACGCCCTCGCACTCGATCAGGAAGCATCCGTTCGGCTCCAGCGCCAGCAGGCGCTGCCAGTCGGCATCGGTCTGGTTCCAACCGGCGAGGCGGCGGATCTCTTGGGCCACCGGCAGGTCTTCCGGCTGCAGCGGTCGAATCGGGTGGCGTATCATCATGTTTTCCAGCGATCCTCGGCACAGGACTTGCAACTGTGGCGAAATTCAGCTGTTTTGCACCCCACAAGTCTTGGATTTCATGTTCACCCGGCGATTCAAACTGTTCACCCTGCTCGGCTTCGACGTTCACATCGACTTGAGTTGGTTTCTGATTGCGATCTTGATTACCTGGTCATTGGCGACGTCACTCTTTCCAGCGTTTTATCCGGACTTGGAGACCACCACCTACTGGTGGATGGGGGTTGCCGGAGCGCTCGGGTTATTCGCATCGATCGTGCTGCATGAGCTTGGCCATTCGGTGGTGGCGCGCGGATTTGGGGTCGAGATGAAGGGCATCACGCTGTTCATCTTTGGTGGCGTGGCGGAGATGAGCAGCGAGCCGCCGAGTGCGAAGGCGGAGTTTTGGGTGGCGATCGCCGGTCCGATCGTGAGCGTCATCGTCGCAGCGGTCTGTTACGGCATGAGTGTCGCTGGGGTGGCCATGGCGGGGCCCCTGCCGGTGACCGCGGTGCTATGGTACCTCGGGTTGATCAATGCCGTCGTCGTCGTATTCAACCTGATTCCAGCTTTCCCACTCGATGGCGGCCGGGTGCTGCGGTCGATCTTGTGGGCGGCCCAGGGGAGTCTGCGGCGGGCGACGCGAGTCACGTCGGCGATCGGCTCTGGCTTCGGTCTGTTTCTGATCCTGTTCGGGATCCTGAGCATCGTTGGGGGCAACTTCATCGGCGGGATGTGGCAGTGCTTGATCGGGATGTTTTTGCGCGGTGCGGCTCAGATGTCCTACCAGCAGGTCTTGGTTCGCCGCGCCCTGGAAGGGGAACCGGTGGCTCGTTTGATGCAGCAGGATCTTCACACGGTTTCGCCTGACATGTCGATCCATGATTTTGTCGAAGGTTTCATCTATCGGCATCATCACAAGCTGTACCCGGTCGTCGACCACGGCCAGCTCCGGGGGTGTGTCACAATCCGGGGGGTCAAGGAGATTGACCGCGACGAGTGGTCACGGCGGACGATCAGCGACGTCACTGAGGCGTGTGGGGAGAACAACACCATCCAACCGACCACCGACGCCATCGACGCCTTGTCGAAGATGAGCCAGGACGGAAATTCGCGGATGATGGTGGTTGAAGACGGTCAATTGCGGGGGATCGTCACCCTCAAAGACCTGATGAACTTCATTGCCCTGAAGATGGAGCTCGAAGGTGATGACGGACCGGCGACGCTCACCTCCGCCGGCCCCGATCCTCGCCAAGCGGTACCGGGGCAATGACGGTTCGGCGGGTTCAACAGCGGGACCTGTCGACAGCGGCGCGTCGATGCCGACTTCATGCTCGGTAACAAATTGCGCTACAATACGGCTCATGATTACCGAGCCCTCGATCATTCTCTCCGGCACCGATGCTGACTTGCCACCCAAGCTCCCGACAGGGCTGGACCGTTACGCGGGACTGCGTGAAATGGCGCGGGGGGGAAGCTCGGTTCTGCGTTCGGGTCTGGACACCGTCATCGGCCGGATGGTCGCGATCAAATCGCTGCTTCCCGAGGCCAAGGGGGACCGCCGCGAGCGGCGGCGGCTGCTGCGGGAGGCGCGGGTCACGGCCCAACTTCAGCACCCCAATACCGTCCCGGTGTACGACATCGGGGACGACCTCGCCCAAGGGGTGTACTTCGTCATGAAGCGGATCTCGGGCGAAAACTTCTTCGAGGTTTTGAAACGGATTGCCCGCGGAGACGAGGCCACGGCGGAGGCATTTCCGGTCAAGCGGCGGCTGGAGATCGTCGCCGACGCCTGCCAAGCCCTCGCCTATGCCCACGCCCGGGGCGTGATCCACCGAGACGTCAAGCCTGAGAATATCTGGGTCGGAAATTTTGGCGAAGTC